>CAZBRE010000153.1:0-10067 GCA_964494065.1 uncultured Alphaproteobacteria bacterium | reverse complement strand
GCCACCGCTTTCAGGAACCGGGGCAACCGCGGATCGCTCGCCGATTTCCTGTTGGCGACGAAGATCAGCTCGTCGTAGGCGGGCACACCTTCCTTTTCTGGATAGAAGGCGCGGCCTGGCCGCTTTTCGATATCCATCTGGTTGAGCTCGAAGTTGCGGAAGGCGCCGATCACCGCGTCGACCTTACCGGCCATCAAGGCCGGCGACAGCGAGAAGTTTACGTTGATCAGCGTCACATCCGACAGCTTGAGGCCGTACTTTCCCAGCATCGCCCGCAGCAGCGCTTCCTCGAAGCCGCCCACCGAATAGCCGATCTTGCGGCCCTTGAGGTCGGCGATCGACTTGATCGGCCCGTTCTTCAGGACCACCAGCGAGTTGAGCGGCGTGCCGACCAGCGTGCCGACGCGGATCAGCGGAAGGCCTTTATCGACCTGCATGTGCAATTGCGGCTGATAGGAGATCGCCAGATCGTATCGGCCCGCCGCAACCAGACGCGGCGGCGAGTTCGGGTCGCCCGGTTCGATCATGGTCACGTCGAGCCCCGCTTCGCGGAAGAAGCCGCGCTCCTTGGCGACGAAGAGCGGCGCGTGATCGGGATTGATCGACCAGTCGAGGACGAGCGTGAGCTTGTCCTGCGCCGCGGCCGTGCTGTTCATAAAAACAAGCGCGATTGCCATTGCGGTGATCAGCGCGGTGAAAAGGCGTCGGATTGTCATCATCGTCTCGATCTTTCCGTGAATGTCGTGGATGTCGATTGTCATCATCGGTCGTCGGCGGGATTGCTGTCGGGTTGCCAAGCGAGCGCGCGCCGCAGCCCCGCATCGACCGCGTAATAGAGTGCGAGCGCCAGCAGGATCAGGGTGAACAGCGCGGCGAACATGAGCGCGACCTGCACCCGCGCGTTCGAATGCAGCATCAGATGCCCGAGCCCGACGCTGGAGCCGACCCATTCGCCAACCACCGCGCCGATGGGCGCGACGGCGGCGGCAACGCGGAGCCCCGAGGCAAGCGCCGGCAAGGCGGCGGGAATGCGGATCGTGGTCAGGACCGCCCAGCGCGAGCCGCCCATGACGCGGGCGAGGTCGAGCCAGGCCGGATCGGTCCGCCGGAGCCCGTCGAAGAAGGCGGCGGTGACGGGGAAATAGATGATCAGCATCGCCATCGCGATCTTCGAGGCCATGCCGTAGCCGAGCCAGAGCACGAGAATCGGTGCCAGGGCAAAGACCGGGACGGCCTGGCTTGCCACCAGCACCGGCAGCAGCCAACGCCGCGCACCGCCGAAATACGCCATCGTCAACGCGGTGCCGGTCCCGATAGCCGCGCCGAGTGCGAGGCCGGCCAGGATCTCGATCGCCGTGTACTGGGCGTGATAGAGCAGGTGCTGGAAATTGTCCCACCAGGCCTCGAAAACAAGGATCGGCCCCGGCAGGATGAACCGCGGGATCGCGAGCGCCCAGACGATCAGCGCCCAGACCACGAACAGGCCCGCAAGGATGATGACGGGGCGTGCGATCCGCATACCCATCACGCGTCACCCGCCGCGGCCAGGCGCTGCATCAGCTCGCCGTGCAGGCGCAGGAGCGCCGTGTCCGTCATGTCGCGGGGCGGTGTGCCGGCCGGCAGGAGCGGCTCGTCGAGCGTCGCCGGCCGCCCGGCCATCACATGGATTCGATGACCGAGACGGAGCGCTTCCATCGGATCGTGGGTGACCAGCAGCACCGAGCGATCCCGAAGCACGTTGGCGGCCAGCCCCTGGATGTGGTGTCGCGTAACCGCGTCGAGCGCGGAAAACGGCTCATCCATCAGGACGATCGGGCGGTCCTCCATCAACGTGCGGGCAAGGGCGGCGCGCTGGCGTTGGCCGCCCGACAAGGTGGCGGGCAGCGCATCGGCCTTGTCGCTCAGCCCGACCATCGCCAACAGCTCCAGGGCGCGGGCAACACGACGGTCCCGTCCGGTCTCCCTCCGTAGCCGCGGCCCGAGCATCACGTTCTGGCGCACCGTCAGCCAGGGCAGCAGCAGGTCCTGCTGCGCCATATAGGCTGCGCGTCCGGCGAGCGGCGCGTCGTCGGAGCAGGCGATGCGGCTGCCTTTCCAGGGGTCCGTGAGCCCCGCGATCAGGCGGAGCAGGCTGGTCTTGCCGACACCGCTGGCACCCAGCACGCAGGTCCAGAGCCCCGGCGCCATCTCGAAATCGAGGTCGTCGAAAAGCGGCAGGCCCGCATAGTCGAGCCGTGCGGCGTGAACGGAAACCCCGATCGGGGCGAGGGTCTCTGGTGCGGCCATGCGGTCACGCGTCCCTTCGCCGGCATTATCCGGATCAGGTTCGAGGGGTCGTCCCGCACGCGGAACCTCTCAGCCGACCGTCGGCTCCCCCTGGTGATGGCGCGCACTATGGGCGGAAGCCCGGGCCTTGGCAAGGGCAGGGCGGATGGAAGGATTGGCGCACAAGCCCCTTTGCGGTCGTTGATTTCGCAGGCGCGCTTCCGTATCACGGGTGCTTCGTCCCATCCTCTGGCGAACAGGCCCATCTTGGCGAAAGCGACAACCACCCAAACCGCGAGGCCGAAGGCGGCTGTCCCGGCAAGCGCTGACGGCCTCACGCGGCCGCTGCTCTTCGCCGTCGCCTTCATCGGCGGCTGGACGATCATGATGCTGGAGATCCTCGGCGGGCGGATCCTGGCGCCCTATTTCGGCTATTCAGTCTACCAGTGGGGGGCGCTGATCGGCGTCGTGATGGCAGCGCTCGCCGTCGGCTACTTCATCGGCGGGCGGGTCGGAGACCGGCCCGGGGCGCAGCGCTTTCTTCTGGGCGTGCTGATCGTCTCGGCGGCCTTCGTGCTGGTGGTGCCCCGCTTCGCCAACGAGTTCATGCCGATGATGCGCGTGGCGGGGCCGGCCTGGGGTGCCGTGTTTGGCACGCTCATCCTGCTCGGCGTTCCATCGATCCTGCTGGCGACGACCTCGCCCATCGTCATCAAGCTCACCGCGACCGACCGGATCGCCAACAGCGCCGGTCTCGTCTACGCGGTCTCGACGGTCGGCAGCATCGGCGGCACCTTCTTTGCTGCTTTCTACGCGATCCCGGCGCTGGGCACCCGGCTCAGCCACTTCGTCGCGGCGGGCCTGCTGGTCGTGGCGGTGCTCGCCATGGCCTACGCTTCAAGGCGTCTCGCGGGCGCCGCGGTTGCGGTCGTCGTCCTGGCGCTCGGCTACCCGTTTCCGGTCGACCGCGGACCGGGCGAGATCTACCGCGCGGAATCGATCCACAACATCATCCGGGTGTTCGATTCGCCTACGCAGCGCGATCTTTATCTGAATTACACGCTGGGCGCCCAGACGACGATGTCGAAGACCGGGATTTTGACCGGCAGCTACTACGACACCTTCCTGATCGGCCCGCACTTCAACGGCGGCAGCAAGGTGCTCTTCCTCGGCGTCGCCGGCGGCACGGCGTTGAAACAGCTCGTCACCGTCTATCCCAAGCTCACCGTCACCGGCGTCGATCTTGATCCTGCCGTGCTCAACGTCGCGCGCGAGTATTTCGGGCTTAAAGGCGAAAGGCGGATCAAACTGGTTGCCGACGACGCCCGCTGGTTCGTCTCGCAAGCGAAAGACAAATACGACGTCATCGCCATCGACCTATACGTCACCGGTCACATCCCGTTCTTTACGACGACGAAGGAATTTTTCACCCTGGTGCATGACCGGCTGAGCGAGAACGGCATTGTTATCATGAACGTGCTCTCGGCGACCGGCACCGGCGAGCTCCTGAACCCGATGATCCGCACCGTGCGCGCCGTCTTTCCGAGCACCTTCCTGATCGGCCATGGCAACTACATGCTGATCGCAACGAAGCGGGTGACCAGCCTGGCCAGCATGCAGGCGATTTTGGAGAAGGACGTTGAGAGCGCCCAGATGACGACGGTGCTCGCGCAGGCGCGTCAGACCTTGCGGGCGGCCTCGGCCGGCCGGCAATGGCCGATCTTCACCGACGATCTGAACGACGTGGAGTTCCGGACCTTCCGGTCCTTTTTCGGAACCGAGTAGACGCGGGTTCGGCTAGAGCGCCTTGCCGTAAAGCGCGAGCGGCAGGTCTTCCCAGTCCTTGCCGGCCGCGATCAGGCAGGTCGGCCCGCTCGGCAGCGTGATGACGATCGTCCAGGTCTTGCCGTCCTTGGCGGTGAACAGCTCGACCACGCCGCCATTGTTTGCGACGCCCAGGGCGATCGACTTTTCCTTGTAGTTCTTGGCGAGATGCTGCTTGACCGTGCCGCGGTTGTGGCAGGCCATCCCCTCGCCAAGCGCCGGGGTCGCGATCACGAGGGCCGCGAGTGCGGTGAGGATCATACGCATGTCGGCCTCCTTTTGGCCCCTTGGGGGCGCATCGCCTGACCTGTTGCCTGCCCGCAACGGTAGCGAGCTAGGGTGAACAGATGGTTAACGCCGCAGCGCGCCTGGCGCGGGGCGTCGTTGCGTGGGGCGCAGAAACGGCTTATATGCCGAGGCGCGGGGCGTAGCGCAGGCTGGTAGCGCGCCTGCTTTGGGAGCAGGAGGTCCCCGGTTCGAATCCGGGCGCCCCGACCAGCCGGCGGGTGTCGAAAGGCCAGCCAATCAAGAGGCCAGCCAAGCAAGAGGAGCCCATGGCCAAGCCACGCGTCAGAATCTACCGGCCAGCGAAGACGGCGATGCAGTCGGGCCGGGCCAACACCAAGCGCTGGGTGCTCGAATTCGAGCCTACGGCGCCCAAGGCGCACGACCCGCTGATGGGCTGGGTGAGCTCCGGCGATACGCGTGGCCAGGTGAGATTGCGCTTCTCCACCAAGGAAGACGCGCTCGCCTACGCCCAGAAGCGCGGCTTCACGGCGACCGTCGAGGAGCCGCACGAGCGGCGCATCCGGCCCAAGAGTTATGCCGACAATTTCCGCTGGCAACCGCCGGGCTGATGGGTTTTGCGCCCGGTCTCTGCTATGACGTTCACGCGCCTCCGCGCCCGTAGCTCAACCGGATAGAGCACCGGCCTTCTAAGCCGACGGTTGCAGGTTCGAGTCCTGCCGGGCGCGCCAAAGCGCATTTGCGCGCAGTGATAAAGCGCTCCAGCGCGCAGTGATAAAGCGCATTCATGTGCATCGATCATGGCCGACGCAATCACACTCAATCCCGAAACCGACGTCTTCCTCGTCATCGACGTGCAGAATGATTTCTGCCCGGGCGGCAATCTCGCCGTGCCCGATGGCGACGCGGTGGTTCCCGTGATCAATCGCCTCGCCGGCGCCTTCGCCCATGTCGTGTTGACCCAGGACTGGCATCCGCCGGGCCACGGCTCCTTTGCTTCGACGCATGAGGGCAGGGCGCCCTTCGATGTGATCGCGATGCGGTATGGCGATCAGGTGCTGTGGCCGGATCACTGCGTGCAGGGCAGCGACGGCGCCGCCTTCCACCCCGATCTCGATATTCCCCATGCCGAGCTCGTGATCCGCAAGGGCTATCGCAGCGCCATCGATTCCTATTCCGCTTTCTATGAGAACGATCATGCGACCCCGACGGGCCTCACCGGCTATCTGCGCGAGCGCGAATTCGCCCGCGTCTTCCTGGCCGGCCTCGCGCTCGATTTCTGCGTCCGCTACTCGGCCGAGGATTCGGTTGCCTGCGGCTTCGAGACGATCGTGATCGACGATGCCTGCCGCACTATCGACAACGACGGCAGCCTGGACGCCGCGCGGGCCAGCTTCGCGAGCGAAGGCGTCGCGGTAATCGAGAGCACCCTGCTTATTTCCGGTCGTTGAGCCGCCAGTCGTAAACGTGCCGTGCGATGGACGACGTGCGCCCCAGCTTCTTTTCGAGACCGGGCGCCGCATAGCGGCGGAGATGAGCGATCACACCCGCGTCGCTGCCACCGAAATCGGGCTTGAACCAGACATAGATGCTGGAGACGGTGAGCCCCGACCCATCGATGGTCACGCCGCGCGGGTGATTCACATAGTCGCGCGCGCCGGCCTCGAGCAGAGCGTCCGTGTTGGCGGCCGTATAGGCATCGCGGCGAAGATTGGGGCAGCCGAGCGAGGCGCAGTTAAGCGCGTAATGCAGACGCGGATCGCGCCAGATCGGCCGCAGGATCCGGTGCTCGATATCGTTCAAGCTGACCTTGGCTCCTTCGATGGTCACCAGCTTGCGGTCCCACGGCCCGTCGGCGAACAGACCGGGCGAGATATCGATGTCGCGGATCGAGGCCACCGGATAGCGCGCCAGAACCACCTTGAGCGTCAGCGCATTGTAGAGATTGATCCAGTAGGCCCGCTGCTCCGCACGGCCCAGCCGGCTGACTTTGGTCGCTGTCAGCCGCCCGACATAGGTGTCGAGTGATTGCCTATCGGCCTGGGTGACCTTGGCGTAGGCCACGCGATTGATCCCGTCCGCACTGCGCGCGACGTAGCGTTTCAGGAAACGGTCCCAGGCGGCATGATCGATCCGGGTCTTGGATCCGGGATCGTGTGCCGTCCAGCGTGCCCACAGCTTCGCCTTCGGCGCGAACAGCGACTCGAATGCCGCGGTCGCCGGGTCGCCGCATGCGGCAATCAGAGCAATCGCGACGAGACCGGCTGAAACATGCCGGATCATGTTTTGGGGGCTCGGGATCATGACCTTTAGCGATATTGGCGGCCGCAGCACTCCGTGAAAATCAACTCGCCGTGAAACCGGCTTGAGCGACCCCGCCCTTGAAATCACACGGCAATTTCCTATCTCTGAAGTCGCAAGGGCCGCCGCCTGACGGGTCCCTTGCCTGTTGACGACGACCGGTCCGGCCATTTTGGCGGACCGTCATGAACCGCAACCTTGCTTAGCAAAGGAGGATGTGTGGCTATGCGTAGCTTTGATATCGACCTTTCCCCGCTGTTCCGCTCCACCGTCGGTTTCGACCGGCTCGGCCGGCTGCTCGAGAGCACCATGCAGGCCGAGAACGCGGCCCCCGCTTACCCGCCCTACAACATCGAAAAGCTCGGCGACGATGCCTACCGCATCGTGATGGCGGTGGCCGGCTTCGGCGAGGGCGACCTCGACATCACGGTCAAGGAAGGCACGCTCACCGTCACCGGCAAGGGCGCCGAGGACGGCAAGGAGACCAAGTATCTCCACCGCGGCATCGCCGGGCGCGCCTTCGAGCGCCGCTTCCAGCTCGCCGACCATATCCGAGTCGATGGCGCCTCGCTGGAGAACGGCCTGCTCACCATCGAGCTGGTGCGCGAGGTGCCCGAGGCCCTCAAGCCGCGCCAAATCGCGATCGAGAGCGGCGCCGGGCGCAAGCCCAAGGCCAAGACGATCGAGCGCGAGGCGGCCTAACGCCCGTGCCTATCGTCAATTACGCTTAAGTATGACGTGGAGCCGGTCGCCTTCGGGCGGCCGGCTCTTTTTTGTGCCTGAAATCCGGGTTTCCGGCCTTCAGCAGGCCGCATTGAGGCGCTCGAACCCGGCCTCGAGATCGGCGATCAGGTCCTCGGGATCTTCGAGCCCGACATGGAAGCGCACGCCCGGCCCGCTGGGGTCCCATGTCGTGGCCGTGCGCATTTTGTCGACCCGCATCGGCAAAACGAGGCTTTCGTAGCCGCCGAAACTGCCGCCGAGCTTGAAATGCTCATAGCCGTCGATCATCGCGGCCACGGCTTCTTTCGGGCAGTCCTTCAGAATGATCGACAGCAACCCGTTGGCGCCGTCGAAGTAGCGCTTCCAGATCTGGTGCCCCGGATCCTGAGGCAGCGCCGGATAGCGGACCTCGCTCACCTCGGGCCGGTCGAGAAGCCATTGCGCGACGACCATTGCATTCTTCTGGTGCTGCTTCAGCCGGACGCCCAGGGTGCGCATGCCGCGAAGGCCGAGATAACAGTCTTCGGGCGCCGGGCAATTGCCCAGAATGTTGGTCGTGGACTTGAGCTGTTCGAAATGCTCCTCCGCCACGGTGACGGTGCCGAGCATCGCGTCCGAATGGCCGACGATGTATTTCGTCGCCGCCATGATCGAGATGTCGATGCCGTGCTCGAAGGGCCGGAAGAAATAAGGGCTCGCCCAGGTGTTGTCGAAGGCGGTGAGGATGTTCCGCTCTTTGGCGGCTCCTACAATCGCGTCGATATCCGGCATCTCCATCGTGTGCGACCCAGGCGCCTCCAGATAGACGAGCGCCGTGTTGGGCCGGATCAGCTCGGCGATCCCGCCACCGATCGCCGGGTCGTAATGCTCCATTTCCACGCCGAAGCGCTCCAGGAAGGTCGCGCCCAGATTGCGCGTCGGTGCATAGACGTTGTCGGCGGCCAGCACATGGTCGCCCGCCTTGACGAATGAAAGAATGCCCATCGCGATCGCCGCCATGCCTGAGGTGACGGCGACGGTGCGATACGTGTCGGCACCGCCCTCGATCTCGGCGATGGCTTCCTCGAACGCCTTGGTCGTCGGCGTGCCGAAACGGCCATAGACGAGGCTGTTGAACTTGTCCGCCGAGGCCGCCTCGAGCGCAGCCAGGCTCTCATGCACCACCGTCGAGCCGCGCACGATGGGCGGATTGACGAAGCCGTAGCCCTTCTCGGGGTGGCGGCCGGCGTCGACGATGCGCGTGTCTTTCTTCATGGATTTGCCGGTGTGATGGTTTCGTTGGATGGCGGCTCACTGGGACGAGCTGCGGGTGGGGCGGCCACTAAATCAGGCCCCGCGCGGCGCGGCAAGCGCGGTACATCCTCACGAACTATGACTTGCGTTGGGAAGGGGGAGATGCGCGGGCAGGACGCCGGTGGCGCGCGGGTCGTCGATCCGCGTGGTTTCCTGTTTGTACGGTGTGAACCCTGCGCGCTGATAGACGGCGATGGCCTTGGGGTGATCGAAGTTGCAGGTGTGAAGCCAGACCCGCTCGGGCTCGCGCTGCCAGGCCTCGTCGAGCGCCCAGCCCAACAGGTAGGCGCCGAGGCCGCGGCCGATGAACTCCGGCACCAGCCCGAAATAGGCGACCTCGATCTCGCGCGCGATCCGCTGGTCGAGCTCGATATAGCCCGCCGGCACGCCGTCATAATAAAGGACGAAGATCTCGACCTCGGGGTCGTGGATGATCGCGGCGAGGGCAGCGTCGTCGAGCTCGCGCCGTTCCCACCACAACCAGTCCTCGCCGATCGTGTTGTAGAGATAGCGGTAGAACGAGACCGTCGGGCTTTCCGCCCGCATAAGCGCGATCTTGTGTCGGCCGGACAGAATATTGGGGTGCCGCGGCGGCTCGCGCATCTCCAGATACGTGACGACGCATTCGAGCTTGTCGGGCGCGTTCTCATTGTCGCTTTTGGGTCTGCCGCGCGTGCCGACCTGTTCGCCAGTGTCTTTATCGCCGGTGTCCTTGGCCATTTCGCCACACCTAGCGCGGGCCGAGGCGGTCAGCCACCGCCGGTCTCGATGGGCGCATCGTCGCGGCCGCCCCATTCGGTCCACGAGCCGTCATAGACCGCGACGTCGCGGTGGCCGAGCAGATAAAGCCCGAGCGTGAGCGCCGAGGCCGTCACCCCCGAGCCGCAGCTCGTGATGACCGGGCGGTTGAAGTCGACACCCGCCGCTTCGTAAGCCCGCCGCAGCTCATCGGCCGGCTTCATGGTGCCGGTATCGGGATCGACCAGCTCGTTGAACGGCAGGTTCAGGCTGCCGGGGATGCGTCCGCCCCGAAGCTCGGCGCGCGGTTCCGGCTCGCTGCCGGTGAAGCGTCCGGCCGAGCGCGCATCGAGCACCTGCTCGCGACTGCTGTCGATATTCGCTTTCACCTGATCGAAGTCGCGGACCAGAAGGCCGTTCACCCGCGCCGTGAAATGCCGGTCGCGCGGCATCGGGTCGAGGCTTTCGAGCGGGCGGCCTTCGGCGCGCCATTTCGGTAGTCCGCCATCCAGAACCGCGACGTCTTCGTGACCGAAATAGCGGAACATCCACCACACCCGCGCGGCGCTGAACAGGCCCATACCGTCATAGACGACGATGCGCACCCCGTCGCCGAGCCCCAGCCGGCGCACCCGCGAGGAGAACTTCTCCGGGCTGGGCAGCATGTGGGGCAGGGG
>CAZBRE010000152.1:0-10093 GCA_964494065.1 uncultured Alphaproteobacteria bacterium | reverse complement strand
TGAAGCGGGCGGTCATCGTGCGGATGGCGTTCAGATACGCCTCGATGCGCTTCACGACCTTGCGGTCCGCGCCCGAGAGCGCGGCGGCATCGGCCGCGAACCCGGTCATTGCCGCGGCAACAACCGCGGAGACGAGACAATATTTTCGCATGATATTCATCATGTGAGTTGAACCTGAACTGGGATGCGCACCCTTGAGCCTTGAGCGAAGCTCTTGATTTCCCGGCGAAATCAGCCCTCGCCGATCAGCACCTCGCGCTTGCCGGCGTGGTTGGCCTGGCTGACGACGCCGTCGGCCTCCATCCGCTCGATGAGCCGGGCGGCGCGGTTGTAGCCGATCTGCAAATGCCGCTGGATGAAGCTGGTCGAGGCCTTGCGCTCGCGCGCCACCACGGCGACGGCCTGGTGGTAGAGCTCCTCGTCCGCACCGCCGCCGCTGCCGAGATCGAGGCCGCCGAAGCCGCCGTCGTCCGACTCGGTGACCTCCTCGATATAGGCGGGCTGGCCTTGCGATTTGAGGTAGCGCACGACCTCCTCGACCTCGCGGTCGGAGACGAAGGGGCCGTGGACGCGGGTGATGCGTCCGCCGCCGGCCATGTAGAGCATGTCGCCCTGGCCGAGCAGCTGCTCGGCGCCCTGCTCGCCCAGGATCGTCCGGCTGTCGATCTTGGAGGTGACCTGGAAGCTGACCCGCGTGGGGAAGTTGGCCTTGATGGTGCCGGTAATGACGTCGACCGAGGGACGCTGCGTCGCCATGATGAGGTGGATGCCGGCGGCGCGCGCCATCTGCGCCAGGCGCTGCACGGCCATCTCGATGTCCTTGCCGGCAACCAGCATCAGGTCGGCCATCTCGTCGACCACGACCACGATGTAGGGCAGCAGCGTGAGGTCGAGTTCCTGCTCCTCGTAGATCGGCCGGCCGCTATCGGGATCGAAGCCGGTCTGAACGCGCTTCTTCAGAACCTCGCGCTTGCGGCGCGCCTCGTCGAGCCGCGTGTTGAAGCCCTGTATGTTGCGCACGCCGAGCTTCGACATCGACTGATAGCGCTCTTCCATCTCGCGCACGACCCATTTGAGCGCGACGATGGCCTTGCGCGGATCGGTGACGACGGGGGCGAGGAGCTGCGGGATGTCGTCGTAGACCGAGAGCTCGAGCATCTTCGGGTCGATCATGATGAACTTGCACTGCTCGGGGGTGAGCCGGTAGAGCAGCGAGAGGATCATCGTGTTGATCGCGACCGACTTGCCGGAGCCCGTGGTGCCGGCGATCAGCAGGTGCGGCATGCGCTCCAGATCGGCGATGACCGGCGCGCCGCCGATATCCTTGCCGAGGATGAGACCGAGCGAGACCTTCGAACGCTCGATCGCCTTGGAGGCGAGCAGCTCGCGCAGGAACACCATCTCGCGGTCGGCGTTGGGCAGCTCGATGCCGAGCACCGTGCGGCCGGGGATCACGGCGACGCGCACCGAGATCGCGCTCATCGAGCGCGCGATGTCGTCGGACAGATTTACGATGCGCGAGGACTTTGTGCCGGGGGCCGGCTCGAACTCGTAGAGCGTGACCACCGGGCCGGGGCGCACCTTGGTCACCTGGCCGCCGATGCCGAAATCCTCCAGCACCGATTCGAGCATCTGGGCGTTGTGGTTGAGCGCCGCTTCGTCGACCGCGGCGGTGGTCGAGGGCGGCGGCGGCTCGTCCAGAAGATCGAGGCCGGGCAGGGAGAAGCTGCCGTCGAAGGCCATGCTGGTCTGGCGCGGCGCCACCCGCGACCTGGGCGGCGGGGCGCTTCGCTTGGAAATGCTGCGCGGCTCGGGCTCCGGTTCGGGATCGGCGCGCAGGTTGAGCCGCGGCTCGGCGCGCTCCACCCGCTCGGCCACTATCGTCGAGCCTCGCTCGCGCGGCTTCGTCTCGCTTCGTTTCGCGCGCGCGGCTTTCGGTGCGCGCGGCAACCTTGGGCGGCGGCGGAACAGGCGCGCGACGCCTCGGCCGCTCAACACCATGCTGCGCCAGACCCCGCGGCCCGTGACGACGAAGCCGGTCAGCCACTCGCGGCCGGTCATTGCCAAGGCGATGCTCAACGTGAACAGCGCGAGGACGGCCGCCCCGCCGCCGACCACGGCCGCGCCGATATCGAGCGAGAGCATCGCGGCGAGCTTCCCGGCGCCATTCAGCAGCATCGCGCCCGCGACCCCGCCGAGCCCGGCGCGCAGCGGCCAGCTTTCAGGCGCGGCGATCGCGGCGCAGGCGATGGCCGCCAGGATCACCGCGACCGGCACCAGGGTGAGGCGCACCCAGACCGGCGCCAGCACCCGGCCGGTCATGAGGCGCCAGCCCCAGACCGCCGGCACCAGCGCCAGCAGGGCGCCGGCGATGCCGATCGTCTGCAACAGAAGGTCGGAGGCGTAAGCACCCGGCCGGCCAAGCAGGTTGAGCGCACCATCGGTCGTGGCGCGATTGAAGGAGGGATCGCCCGGATCGAAGCTCGCCAGCGCCAAGGCCAGAGCAAGGCCCGCGGCGAGCAGCAAGAAACCCACGAGCTGGCGTGCGCGCCGGCGCAGGCTGGCCGCCAGGCTCGGCGGCATGAAGGAGGTCTGGTGGCGGGATCGCGCGGCCGAGCCGCGATAGCTGTTGGCCATGTCCACTTCCAGATACGTCGCGCCCATCCGGCGCATCCCTCGGGGGGTGGCCGGATGCAAGCGCGTACAAAACAGAAACGCACTTAGAGCCGGGATACGCCCCGCGCAAGGGTTCCGCCGGACACCCGACCCTCACCCACAAGATATTGCGGTAGTGATCCGGACTCTACCACAAAATGCCCGGCACGGCCGATATCGGCCAACTGCAATGACACGCAATCGGCCTAGTTGCCGATCGCCTTGCCGAGGGCTGTGTGGAGAGTCTTGGCGGCTTCTTGCGGCAAATTAAAGGCAAGGTCGAAGAGGCCCATGTCGAAGGCCACGGCGACCTCGCCCGGGCCCTTGCCGGCGCCGAGCGCCACCTGCTTCACCGGAACCGGCGTGGCGCTCATCTGGGTCTTGGGTGCCGGGGCGCCGCCCTGGGCGCGCCGCGCATCATCGGCCAGCACGCCGAGGCCGATCATCCAGCTCACCACCTTTTCGACATCGACCGTCGCGCAGGCGAAGGGATAGCTGTTGCCGTCATTGGTTTGAATCTCGAAGGCGACGGCGCTGCCATCCTGCTGCGCGGCTCCATTGGTCATCGAGCTGATGAAAGCGGGGGCGCTGTCCATGACTGACTTTCCTGCGATACAATGTTTCCTGGGATTGCCGGGTCGGGCGCTTGGCCCGCCTGCGGCCTTTCGTAACGGCCTTTTGTATAAGCGGGCCCACCGGAGCGTGTCACGCGGAAATACCGGCGAACGGGTCCGCCGCCATGATGCGCGCAAAAGAGAAGGGGGGCCGGATGGCCCCCCTTCGGGTCGGATCTGCCGTGATCCGATTTGGTACGAACCGGATCAGTGCACCGATTCGCCGTGTAGCCGGAGGTCGAGACTGTCGGCCTCCTCTTCCTCGCTGACGCGGAGCCCGATCGTGAACTTGATCACCATCAGGATCACGAAGGTCACGACACCGCACCAGATCACGGTGCCGGCAATGCCGTAGATCTGCTTCAGGATCTGGCCGCCATTGCCCTCGAGCGCGCCGGCGGTGCCGCCGATCGCCTTGACGGCGAACACACCGGTGAGGATGGCGCCGACGATGCCGCCGATGCCATGCACGCCGAACGCGTCGAGCGAGTCATCGTAGCCGAGCGACTTCTTAAGCGACGTCGCCGCCCAGTAGCAAATCACACCGGCGACGAGGCCGATGATCAGCGCACCGAAGGGGCCGACGAAGCCCGAGGCCGGCGTGATCGCAACGAGGCCGGAGACGGCACCGGAGATGATGCCCAGAATCGTCGGCTTGCCGCGGGTGACCCACTCGACGAACATCCAGGCCAGCGCTGCGGCACCTGTCGCGATCTGGGTGACAGCCATCGCCATGCCCGCCGTGCCGTTCGCGGCAACCGCCGAGCCGGCGTTGAAGCCGAACCAGCCGACCCACAGAAGCGCCGCGCCGACCAGGCTCAGCACCAGGTTGTGCGGCGCCATGTCGACCGTCCCGTAGCCTTTGCGCTTGCCGATCACGATCGCGGTGACAAGGCCGGCCACACCGGCATTGATGTGCACCACGGTGCCGCCGGCGAAGTCGAGGGCGCCCAGGCCGCCGATCCAGCCGCCGCCGCCCCACACCCAGTGGCAGATCGGCGCATAGACGAAGATGCTCCACAGCGTCATGAATACCAGAAGCGCGCTGAACTTCATGCGATCGGCGAAGGCGCCGACGATGAGCGCCGGGGTGATGATCGCGAAGGTCATCTGGAAGGTCATGAAGACCGTCTCGGGGATCGTGCCGCTCAGCGAGTCCTTGCCGACGCCGGCGAGGAACGCCTTGGAGAGCCCGCCCCAGTACTTGCCCTCGCCGCCGAAAGCGATCGAGTAGGTGACGATGTACCACAGCACCGTCGCCAGGGCGGTCGTCGCGAAGACCTGCATGACCATCGTCAGCACGTTTCGCTTGCGCACCATGCCGCCGTAGAACAGCGCCACGCCGGGGATCGTCATCATCAGCACGATCGCCGTCGAGGTCAGCATCCAGGCGGTGTCGCCGGTGTCGAGCTTCGGCTTCTCGGCGGCGAGTACGTCGGCCGGCAGGCCAGCCAGCACCGCAGCGCCCAGCAGCAGGACCGCAAAGCTCCGCATCACCGCGACGAGTTCAATCCCACCTGGAAGGCGGGCGACACGCGCGCGGCTCGGTATGATATTCCTCTTCATTGCTACCCCTCCTCTAGAGCGCGTCGTTGTCGGTGTCGCCGGTGCGGATACGCACGGCCTTGGAGACGTCGGACACGAATATCTTGCCGTCGCCAATGCTGCCGGTCCGCGCTGACTTGGTAATGGCCTCGACCACCTGATCGGCCAACGTGTCGCTGACCACGACGTCGATACGAACCTTCGGCACGAAGCTGATTTCGTATTCGGCGCCGCGATAGATCTCCGTATGACCCTTCTGGCGGCCGAAGCCCTTCACCTCGGAAACGGTGAGTCCTTCAACGCCCATCGAGGTGAGCGCTTCGCGCACCTCGTCGAGCTTGAAGGGCTTCACGATCGCTGTGACGAGCTTCATTTCGAAAAACTCCCTTCTTTCTCTCCATCCCAGTTCACGTCCCAAACCGTTGTTGGGCGGCCCGTAGCGGTGCCCCCCGGACGGGCCGATTGGCCCTCGGGCACAGGAATTGCGCCCGACGGCCCGAACTGGCGTTTACCTTTCAATAACCATGCCAGCTTTGCTGCAGCGCAAGATAAGTCCCAAAATCAAGGATTTGCCCGAAACGGGGATTAGAAACCTAGATATAGGTGCCTATTTTTTCGTCATTTGCACAGCTGGAAATCAGTCTGCCTATTTTTTGGTCAGACGATATGGTGGTTGTCGATTTTTGGGGCACTTGGTCGCAGCGCGGCGGCTGGACAGCGAACGGCGGCGGGCGCAAGCTTCCGGTCATGGCGGATCCGAACCCCAAAGACGCGGCCGGTTCAGGCGAGGTTGTCCGCAGCGACGTCCTGATCGTGGGCGGCGGGATGGTCGGCCTCACCCTGGCACTGGCGTTGGGAAGCGCGGGGCTCGACGTCGTCGTGGTCGACCGCGACGATCCGGCAACGCTGCTTGCCGCACCCTATGACGGGCGGGCCTCGGCGATTGCGTACGGCTCGCGCCGGGTGCTGGAAGGCCTGGGTGCGTGGGATGGCATGGCGGGCGATGCCGAGCCGATCCTGGACATACGGGTCTCGGATGGCGATGCGCCGCTCTTCCTCCATTACGATCATCGTGAGGTCGGCGAGCAACCGCTGGGCCACATCATCGAGAACCGGGCGATCCGTCGCGCGCTCTTCGCGCGGCAAGCCGAGATTGCCGCGATCGATCTGCGTGCCCCCGCGAGCCTGGCGACGATCGACTACGGCGCCGGCGGCGTCACGGCGACGCTCAACGACGGCACGCATATTCGGGCGAACCTGGCCGTCGCCGCCGACGGACGCCATTCGCGGATGCGCGATGAGGCCGGCATCACCACGACCCGCTGGCGCTACAAGCAGACGGGCATCGTCTGCACGATGGGGCACGAGCGGCCCCATCGCGGCGTGGCGCATGAGCGCTTTCTGCCGGCGGGACCCTTCGCGGTGTTACCCATGACAGACGATCCCGAACACGGCCACCGCTCCTCGATCGTCTGGACCGAGGACGAGCGCCTGGCACCGGCGATGATGGCGCTCGACGACGCCGATTTCTCCGCCGAGCTCGGCCGCCGCTTCGGGCCATATTATGGTGAAGTGCGGGTGCTGGGTGGGCGCTGGTCCTATCCGCTCTCGCTGCGCCACGCCAACAGATATGCAGCGCCGCGGCTCGCGCTCGTCGGCGATGCGGCGCATGCGATCCATCCGATCGCCGGGCAGGGTCTCAATCTCGGCATCCGCGGCGTGGCGGCATTGGCCGAGGTGATTGTCGAGACGGCGCGGCTCGGCCTCGATATCGGCGCGGATGATGTACTGAAGCGCTATGAGCGCTGGCGGCGCTTCGATGCGATGGCGTTGGTCGCCGTGACCGATGGGTTGAACCGCCTCTTCTCGAACGCGATCCCGCCGGTGCGTCTGGCCCGCGATCTGGGTCTGGCCGGCGTCAACCTGGTGGGACCGGCCAAGCGCTTCTTCATGCGCCACGCCATGGGGCTCGTCGGCGACCTGCCGCGGCTCATGAAGGGCGAGCGGCTCTAGCGGCGGAAATTACGGATCGCGGCTGAGCCCGTTGGCGTCGAGCGCATCGAGATACCGCGACCAGATCGTCTCCTTGCGCGCGCCGAGGCCGTAGAGATAGTCCCAGGAATAGATGCCGCTGTCGTGCAGGTCGTCGAAGGTGATGCGGATCGCGTAATGGCCGATCGGCTCGATCTCCATGATGCCGACATGGCGGCGGCCAGCGATGATGGTCTTGCCCTCGCCATGGCCCTGGACCTCGGCCGACGGGCTTTCCACGCGCAGCAGCTCGGCCGGCAGGGCGAAGGCCGCGCCGTCATCGAAGGTGACGTGCAGCGTCTGGGTCTCGCGATCGAGGCGGATTTCCGTGGGCCAATGCCCGGCGCCGGCCCCGTTCTCAGACTGGTCTGGCGGCTCGCTCACGGCGTGTCGTCGAGCCGGCGCGCCTCATCCTCGAGCATGATCGGGATGCCGTCGCGGATCGGATAGGCGAGGCCCGCTGCCTCGCTGATCAGCTCGCCCGCCTCCTTGTCGTAACGAAGCGGCTTGTGGCTGACCGGGCAAACCAGAAGCTCGAGCAGCTTGGGGTCGACCGGCTGCGATCGCCCGGCCGGTACGCCCGATTTCGTTTCCCCTACGTCGCTCATCCTCGGGCCCCTAGTGCTTTACCGCCGGACCCGGCGCGTCACCGCTTGCCCCGGCCATCTCGAAGAGCGCGCTCATCGTGCGCGCCCGCTCGGCCAGATCGGCGCATTCCAGCAGCGCCTGTTTCTCGCTCGGCGCGAACGGGCACAGCATGGCGAGCGCGGTCACGAGCTGCTCGTCGGAGGTTTCTTCGATTGCCTGCCAATCGGCGCTGATCTCCTTGGCGTCCATATAGCTGTGGAGCGCGGCGAGGAAGCGGCGGCGGTCGACGCTTCCCGGCTCGGCATCGGCCAGATCGTCGGCGAAGGGCCGGTAGTCGGCGGCCACCCGTCGGTAGCCGCGCTCGCTTTCGAGCTCCTGGGAGACCGCGAACCGGCACAGGCCCGCCAGCGTGACGAGGTGGCGGCCGTCGGCCGTGGTCGAATGCTCGACGATGCGGCCGAGGCAGCCGGTCTCGAAAACCTCCGGCGTGTCGTCGGGGGTCTGGCGCTCCTGGCGGCGCGGCTGGATCATGCCGATGACCTGATCGCCTGCAACTGCGTCCTCGGCCAGCGCGACATAGCGCGGCTCGAACATCTGCAACGGCAGGCGCGCGCGGGGCAGCAGCAGCACGCCGGCGAGCGGGAAGATCGGGATCGCCTGGGGCAGATCGTCGATGCTGTGCGGCGTATCGTGCATGGTCGCTCGCGTTCCGTCAGGCGAACAGCATCGAGGACAGCTTGCGTCGTCCGGCCACGGTGAGCGGATTGGTGGGGCCGAGCGCCTCGAAGATCTCGACCAGCCGCTTGCGCGCGCCGTCGTCCTCCCATTTCCGGTCGCGCGAGACGATCTCCAGCAGCTGGTCGATCGCGGCCTCCGCGTTGCCGTTGCCGTAGAGCGCGGCGGCGAGGTCGAAGCGCGCCTGATGGTCGTTGGGATTGGCGGTCACCTGCGCCTCGAGGCCCGCCGTGTCGCCCGCCTGCTGGCCTTCCTGGACGAGGTCGAGGGCGGTCTTGGCGGCGGCGATCTCGCTGTCCTGCAGCGCCTCCTCGGGAAGCTGGCCCAGCATCTCGCGCGCCTGGTCGAGCTGGCCCGAGGCGACGGCGCAGCGGATCACGCCGGCGACCGCCTTGGTGCTCGACTGGTCCTCGCGCAGCACCTGCATAAAAAGGTTGCCCGCGGCGCCGTAGTCGCCGGCGTCGTAAGCGGCCTGTGCCTGCTCGAGCGCCTGGTCGACCGGCGAGGGGCCGGTCTCGCCCGTAAGCCGCTGGATGAAGGCCTTGATCTGGCTGTCCGGCAGCGCGCCCGCGAAGCCGTCGACGGGCTGGCCGTCCTTGAAGGCGAAGACGGAGGGGACCGACTGGATGCGGAACTGGGCCGCCAGGTCCTGGTTCTGGTCGACATCGATCTTGACCATCTTGACCGCGCCCTTGGCGGCGGTGACGGCCTTCTCCAGCGCCGGCGTCAGCTGCTTGCAGGGCCCGCACCAAGTGGCCCAGAAGTCGACGATCACCGGCACCTCCCGCGAGGCTTCGACGACATCGGTCATGAAGGTCGCGGTCGACGATTCTTTGATCAGATCGGCCGGCGGCGCGGCCTGCCCGGCCGAGAATAGCGGTTCCATGGAAACGAGACCCCGTTCCGTGAGTGAATTGGCAGGGCACGTAGCGCGGCCCCGTTCTGCATAAAAGATGGCGGTTCCAAAGGAGGGAGGCAAGTCCCCCTCGCCCCCGCCTTGGCGCCCTGGGACGGCCTAGTCCCGCGTCGCGGGCGAAAGGTCGACGATCTGGGGCGTGTGGCCGCAGGCCTCGATGAAGCGCAGCAGGTCCTTGGGCGCGATCGCGGTCGTCTTGGTGTTGGTGAGCGGGTGATAGTTGAGCGGGTCGAGGCCCATCATCTCGGCGTCCAGCACCACGGTCAGCCGGTGCTCGGTGTCGTTCAGCAGCGCGAAGGGCGTGACCGAGCCGGGCTTCACGCCGAGCAGCTCGTCGAGGCGCTCGGGGCTGCCGAAGGAGAGGCTGCCCGAGGCGCCGATCAGCTTGCGCATCTCCTTCATGTCGATCGCCCGGTCCTCCAGCATCACGGCGAGCCAGAGGTTGCGCTTCTTGTCGCGCAGGAAGAGCGACTTGCAGTGCCCGCCCGGCAGGTCGCCGCGCAGAGCCTTGCTCTCCTCCACCGTGAAAAGCGGCGGGTGCTCGTGGGTCACCGTCTCGATGCCGAGCGCGTCCAGCTTGGCGAAAAGGTCGCCCGGGGTTGCGGTGGGGGTTGCAGCCATGGCCGCAAGATACAATCTCTCTCCCCGGACGCAACGCCGCCGCAAGGCGGTTGGCCTGACGGGCGACCGCGCTGTTCGTCAGGCCTTGCAAAGCCGATGCGTCGGCGTAAGAATGCGCCCCCGCCCGCCGGCCCCTGTCAAAGGCCTGGGCGGTTATCCCGCGCGGGAGTAGCTCAGTGGTAGAGCATCACGTTGCCAACGTGAGGGTCGCGGGTTCAAATCCCGTCTCCCGCTCCAATTCGTGAAAGGGCCCGAGCGCCGCAGCGCCGGGCCCTTTTCGCGAGAGGCCCCATGACATGATCATGGGTCGAAGGACCGACGCCGATGGCCGAACCGACATACAAGGAGCTCGAACACGCCGGGTGGCGCGAGAAGGCGGACGCCTATG
>CAZBRE010000151.1:8447-10314 GCA_964494065.1 uncultured Alphaproteobacteria bacterium | reverse complement strand
GGTCGGTCGGTAAACTTTTGAGGGCATGCCCATGCCCCGCGAGCCACGATGGGACGCCGTGATCGGCAGCGCCGCGGCGCTGTTCTCGGAGAACGGGTTTGCCGCGACCAGCGTGCGCGAGGTCGCCGAGCGGGCGCGCATCACCAAGGCCGGGCTCTACTATCACATCCGCGAGAAGGAGGACCTGCTCTTCCGGATCTGCGACCGCTCGATCGCGGCGGTGCTCGAAGGCGGCTACGACGTGCTCGAAAAGGTGGCCGAGCCACGCGCCCGTCTGGCCGGCATCGTGCGCATGCATGTCGAGTATTTCGTGCGCCATCCGCACAATCTGCGCGTCCTCACCCGCGAGATGGGGGCGCTCTCGCCCGAGCCGCGGGCGCAGGTGGCCAGGCTCGAGCACGAATATCTCGACCTCATCCGCGGCGTTATCCGCGATGGCCAGGCGGCCGGCGTCTTCGCGCCCGTCGATGCGACCGTCGCCGCCTTCACCGTGCTCACGGTCATGAACAACCTGTTCGACTGGTACGACCCCAAGGGCCGGATAAAGCCCGATGTTCTGGTCGGCCAGATCGAGGCGATCCTGTTCGACGGTATCGCGGCCACCGCCAATGGCGGTCGAACGAAAGGTAAGGGGAGGAAAACGGCATGACCGAGGCCAAGACCTTCGACGCCTATCTGAAGGGCGAGCGCCCCCCCAACACGCATACCGACAGCGGCATCGAACTCGATGCCCACTACGGGCCGGGCCGCGCGCCGTTGGAGGAGCGGCCGGGCGAATACCCCTTCACCCGCGGCATCCACGGCGAGATGTACCGCAACCGTCTGTGGACGCGGCGCCAGCAATCGGGCTACGGCACGCCGAAGGAATCGAACGACCGTCTTATTTTTCTCCTGAAACAGGGCATGACGGGCCTCAACGTCGATTATGACGTGCCGACCAAGCTCGCCATCGACCCCGACCACCCGCTCGCCGAGGGCGACATCGGCACGGTCGGCACCTCGATCGCCACCGCCGAGGACGTCGCCGAGCTCTACGACGGCATCCCGCTCGACAAGGTGAGCTCGACGCTGATCTGCCAGCCGCCCGCCTCGGCCTTCATCGTCGCGACCTATGTGCGTCTGGCGCAAGCCCGCGGCGTGCCGCTCGAAAAGCTGATCGGCACCATCATGAATTGCGGCTTCACCCAGCTCATCGGGCCGAACTACCAGGCCAACACGACCTTCTATCCGATCGAGTTCACCTACCGGGTCGGGCTCGACGTCATGGAATGGTGCGCCTCACAGATGCCGAAATGGAACCTCGTCAACATCAACGCCTACAACGTGCGCGAAACCGGCGTGAACGCGGTTCAGGAGGCGGCCTTCGCGATGATGGTGGCGGCGCAGCACATCGAGGGGCTGCTGGCGCGCGGGGTCGATGTCGATGCGTTTGCGCCGCGCATGGCGTTCTTCACCGCCTCGGGGCTCGACTTCTTCGAGGAGATCGCCAAGCTGCGGGCGATGCGGCGGATCTGGGCGCGCATGCTGAAGGAAACCTACGGTGCAAAAAACGAACGTTCGTGCTGGTTTCGCACGGCGATCCAGACGGCCGCCCTGCCGCTCACCGCGCAGCAGCCGCTCAACAACATCGTCCGCGCCGGCGTGCAGACCTTGGCGGCGGTGCTCGGCGGGGCGCAGTCGATCCACACGACCTCCTACGACGAGGCCTTCGCGCTGCCGACCGAGGCATCGCACACGCTGTCGATCCGCACCCAGCAGGTGATCGCCTACGAGACCGGCGTCACCAAGACGGTCGACCCGCTGGGCGGCTCCTACTTCGTCGAGGAGCTGACGGACCGCCTCGAGCGCGACATCCTGGCGCTGATGG
>CAZBRE010000151.1:0-8347 GCA_964494065.1 uncultured Alphaproteobacteria bacterium | reverse complement strand
GCCAAATGCACGCTGGGCGAGGTCGGCCAGGCCTTCCGCGAGGGCATCGGCCACGCTCTGCCTGTTTGAGATTGGACCTGTTTAGGGCGGCAAAGGGAGGAACGGACGATGGCCAAGATCATGATCGCCAAGGTCGGCACAGACGCCCACGACATGGGGATAACGGTGATCGAGCGGTGGCTCTCGGAGGCCGGTCACGAGGTGGTCAATCTCGGGCTCTACAACTCGCCTAACCGCATCGCCGAGGCGGCCGCGCGCGAGAAGCCGGACGTGGTCGGCTTGAGCTTCCTCGGCGGCGAGCCCGTTTATCTGTCGGGCCGCGTCCTGGAAGAGCTGGGGGCGGCGGGCCTGGGCGACACCAAGCTCGTCGCCGGCGGCGTGCTAACCCCCGACATGGTGGAGAAGCTCGCCGATATGGGCCTCGCCGCGACCTTCACCCCCGGCACCGCGCGCGAGACGATCCTGGAAAGCCTCGCCGCCATCGTCGCCGGCGAGCGCCGAAACGTGCCCACCGGGAAACCGAAGGCCAATACCGGCGCGCCGGGCGGATGAGTCCAAGCAAGTGCAGCGCTTCTTCGCCACCTCGGGGACGACCGGTCGTGTTCGGCCGCTCGGAACCCCATGCTAGGATTCCAGCGTCGCGAACCACGCAGGCTTGAGAATTGAAAGATGCTGCGGATACCGAAATGGGTAGCGGTTCTTAGCGTGCTCGGCGCGGCAGCGCCGGCGGGAAACGCAGCCTGGGCAACCACGACCGGACAACTGCTCAGAATGTGCAAGGCCAACCCTAGGTCGGCCGACTACCGCAAGTGCATGGTCTACTTGTCCGGCATCCGGGACGCGTACCTGTTCGAGAGAAGTCTCAAAAACGACAGGATAAAGCTCCTTTGCGCGCCTACCACCCTAAGCGTTCACCAGGTAAAGCAGGCTTATCTGCGATACTTGAAGAAGCACCCCGACTACCTGAACTACGAAGCCGCATCCTACGTCTATATCGCCCTCATAGACGCGTATCCGTGCAAACGATAGGGCGCTCGCCGCCGCCCCTCTAAAGCGAGCGGCCGATGATGTATTTCATGATCTCGTTGGTGCCGGCGTAGATGCGGTGGATGCGCGAGTCGGCCCACAGGCGCGTGATCGGGAACTCCCACATATAGCCGTAGCCGCCGTGGAGCTGGACGCATTCGTCGACCACCCGGCCCTGCAGCTCGGTGGTCCAGAGCTTGGCCTTCGCGGCGGTCTCGGGCGTGAGCGTGCCGTCGTCGACCATGGCGATGCAGCGGTCGACGAAAGGCCGGCCGACCTCGATCTCGGTCGCCATCTCGGCGAGCTTGAACTGGGTGTTCTGGAACTCGAAGATCGCTTGATCGAACGCTTTGCGCTGTTTCGTGTATTCGATCGTCATGTCGAGCGCGGCCTCGGCGATCGCCATCGAGCGGATCGCCACCACCATGCGCTCGCGCGCCAGGCCGGCCCAGAGGATGCGCCAGCCTTCGTTCTCTTGGCCGATCATGTTGGTCGCCGGCACGCGGAGGTCGTCGAAGAAGAGCTCGGCCGTGTCCTGCGCCTTGTTGCCGACCTTCTTCAGGTTCCGGCCCTTCTTGAAACCGTCCGAATGCGAGTCGACGAGCAGCAGCGAGATGCCCTTCGCGCCCAGCTCCGGCGCGGTCTTGACCGCGAGCAGCACGACGTCGCCGATGATGCCGTTGGTGATGAAGGTCTTGGAACCGTTGACGACGTAGTGGTTGCCGTCGAGCTTGGCGGTGGTGCGGAGCGCCTTGAGGTCGCTGCCGCCGTCGGGCTCCGACAAGCCGATCGAGATGATCTTCTCGCCCTTGACCAAGGACGGCAGCCAGTCGCGCTTCTGATCTTCCGAGCCGAAGCCGACGATGATCGGCGAGACGATATGCGCGTGCATGTCCCAGGCCGGAGCGGCGATGCCGAGGCGGCCGAGCTCTTCGATCACGACGGCGTCGTAGAGGAAGCCGCCCTCCGAACCGCCGTAGGCTTCCGGGATGCTGGTGCCGAGCAGGCCCATCTCGCCCGCGCGCAGCCAGATCTCGCGCGACGTCTGGCCGGCCTCCTCCCAGTCGGCGTAGTGCGGCACCACCTCGGCTTCAAGGAACTGACGGACCGAGGAGCGGAAGATCTCGTGCTCGGTGTCGTAGAGCGTGCGGGCTACGCCGAAATCCATGACCCTCTCTCCCCTTCTCCACAGCCGTGCGCCGCGCGCGTGGTTATGCTAGAGGTCGGGCCGCCCCCGTGAAAGTCGGTTGAAAGGCGGGCCCGGCGCACGGGAGAAACAACCAAGACCCTTTAGGAGCGAGTAGGACCCATGGCACTCACCCTCGACCAGGCCTCCACCATCGTCGATACCGCACTTGCCACCGCGCACAAGGAGAACATGAACCCGCTGACCGTCGTCGTCTTCGACGCGGGCGGCCACCTGAAATGCGTCAAGCGCGAGGACGGCTGCGGCATCCTCCGTGTCGAGGTCGCCAGCGGCAAGGCCTACGGCGCGCTCGGCATGGGGATCTCAAGCCGGAAATTGCGCGACAACCTGGTCGAGGCGCGGCCGACCTTCGTGAACGCGCTCGCCGCGGCCTCGCAAGGCCGGCTGATCGCGGTGCCGGGCGGCGTGCTGATCAAGGATGACGGCGGCGAGATCATCGGCGCGGTGGGCGTAACCGGCGACACCTCGGAGAAGGACGAGTACGCGGCGATCGAAGGCGTCAAGGCGGCCGGCCTCAAATCCGACCCCGAGGAGCCCGATCCAAACTGGCGGGGGTAGAGCGCAGGAAAGGCCGCGGCGCGCGATCAGGCCGTGCGCACGCGTTTGCTGGTCGGAAAGCCATGCATGCCGTTATGGCCGAAGGCATAGGCGTTGGAGCGCTGCGGGTCTCCGCTGACCACCACCATGAAGTCGTCGGGCCGCACGGCGATGGGAACGAGACGGTCGGGATCGTCGCTCTCCGCATAGATCGGGTCCGCCTGCCCGGCTTCGACCAGTTGGGCGAGCGTCGGTCGGCCGGGCACCAGGTTCGACCAGGCGCCGATATAGGCTTCCATCCTGCGGGCCGGCATTCGCGCGTGCCGGTGCAGCAGGACTTGCAGGTCCGTCTTGCCGACGCCGGCACGCGCCAGCGTCCTTGCGACAAGCGGGCTTAGCACGAGCAACGGACGATAGGTGCCCGGTGCGAAGCCGACCGTGAAGGCCATTTCCCAGCTCGACTGGCGCACCAGTCCGTCGGCGAGATAGGGCACGATCTCTTCCGCCGTACGCCCGTAGATCGAGCCGACCACCCCGCCGCCGGTGTAGCGGGCGACCGTGACTGCGGACTCGCCGTCGGCGAAGCCGCGCTCGGCGCCGAAGGTCGGCCAGCCGACGGACCGCGCCGCCTCTTCATCTTCCGCCAGCACCACGCGCCAGGTGTTGCCGAAGGTGCTCTTGTCCGCGCCTTCGGGGCGCGAGCCTGCAACGTTGCGCAGCAGCAGGCGGACGAAGCGCCCGACGCTGGTATTCGGCCTGTAGCCATCGCGGAGAGCAGCGCTGGCATGATTGAACCCGAGGTCGCGGATCGCGGGCCCGCTCAGGATCACCAGCGCCTCGCCTCCCGTCGTATCGCCGCTGTGCTGGACACCGTAATGCGGATCGGCCAACGCTTCGGCAACGGCCACCAGCACCCGCATGACGGTCGGATCGCACCCGGCCATGACGCCGTTGACCGCAACGTTGCGCGAGGTCGCAAGGCGTCCCGAGGGCAGCAGCACGCCGATCTCGCGGTCCGGTGGATCGGGTGTCTCGGCCAGAAACGCCGCAACGCGCTCCTCGGTCGGCGGCACGATGGGCAAACCGTCGGACCAGCCGCGCTCGAGGAACAGGCGATTGATCTCGTCGAACGATCCGCGCGCCACGACGCCGGTATCCGCTATATCGGCGTCGCTTCCCAGTGCCGGCGCCGTCGTCAGTTGGCGCACGACCTCGTCGACCGTAACGGCGCGGAGATTGTCGGCCAGCTCGTCGGCGCCCTGCGAGTCGACATGGCCGACAACCCTAGCAACCGGAATATCCGGCACGCCGAAGCCACTCGATACGGCGCGCGCCTGACCTATGAAGCCGTCACAAACGAGGGACGTGCTGGGGATGCCGGCCTTCTCAACGATCGCGCTCGCACGGAGCACGGCAGGAGTGCAGGCGCCTCAGCAGCCGACCCCGGAGACGACGGCATCGACGTTCAGCTCGCGCAGGCGACCCGGAAGCGCCGCCAGAACGGCCTCTTCGTCCCCGCCGAACGTGCTTCCGAAGGCCTCGTGCCCAACGAAGGACACGTCCTCGAACCGGTCGCTGATCGCCTCTTGAAGCACCGGGAACATCTCGTCGCCACGAAACATGCTGTCCCACAGAAACGCGATCCGCTTGCCGCTCAGACCGTCCGGTCTGGGCGCCGGGTCGAAGACCGCAACGCCCATCGGTCCGCCGGGCGAAAGCACGGCCTCGGCATCGGCGCTGGTCGCCTGGTTTTTCGCCATGATGTCCTCGGTCGTTGATTATCGGCATGCCAGCCGGTCCGCGATGTTCATTTCATCGCGGACTGGCCGGGTGCCTGGAGAGTAGCGGCGAGGCGCCGCTGGGTCGATCGCCCTAAAGCTGGATCGACTTGATCTCGAGGAACTCCTCGAGGCCGTATTTGCCCCACTCGCGGCCCTTGCCGGACTGCTTCATGCCGCCGAAGGGCGCAGCCGGATTGAAGCGGCCGCCATTGATATCGATCGAGCCGGTGCGGATGCGCTTGGCAACCTTGAGTGCGCGCGCCTCGTCGGACGACCAGACGCCGCCCGAAAGCCCGTAGATCGAGTTGTTGGCGATGGCGACCGCGTCGTCCTCGTCCTTGTAGGTCTGGATCGCCAGCACCGGGCCGAAGATCTCCTCCTGGGCGATGGTGGCGTCGGGCGCAACCCGGCCGAAGACGGTCGGCTTGACGAAGTAGCCCTTCTCCAGGCCCTCCGGCTTGCCGGGACCACCGGTCACCAGCTCGGCGCCCTCGTCGATGCCCTTCTGGATGTAGTCCTCGACGCGGTTCCACTGGGCCTCGGAGACCAGCGGGCCGAGGCGCGTGCCTTCTTCCATCGGGTCGCCCGGCGTGAACTTCTGGGCGGCCTCGGCGGCGAGCGCCTTGGCCTCGTCGTATTTGGACTCCGGCACCAGCATGCGCGTATGGGCGGCGCAGGTCTGGCCCGAATTGAGGTAGCAGTTGCCGACCACGCCCTTCACGGCCTTGGTGAAATCGGCGTCGTCGAGCAGGATTGCCGCCGACTTGCCGCCCAGCTCGAGCGAGACCCGCTTGATCGACTGCGAGGCCAGCTCGGAAATGCGCTTGCCGGCGCGGGTCGAGCCGGTGAAGGAGATCATGTCGGTGTCGGGATGGGTGACCATCGCCTCGCCGACCACGGGACCGAAGCCCGTGACCATGTTGAAGACGCCGGCGGGCAGGCCCGATTGCTCGATGACCTCGGCCAGAATGAAGGCCGACAGCGGCGCCACCTCCGACGGCTTCAGCGCCACCGTGCAGCCGGCGGCCAAGGCCGGCGCCACTTTTGCCGTGATCTGGTTCAGCGGGTAGTTCCACGGCGTGATGCAGACGACGACGCCGACCGGCTCCTTCACGATCTTGGAGTTGCCGATCTCCTCCTCGAAGCTCTCGCTGTCCAGAAGCTCGGCCGCCTGGCCGAAGTGGAAGGCGGGGTTGCCCGCCTGGATCATCTTGGAGAGCTTGAGCGGCATGCCGACCTCGCCGGTGATCGCCACGGCAATGTCATCGGCGCGGGCGACGAGCCCCTCCTGGATCTTCTTCAAATACCCGATCCGCTCTTCCTTCGACGTGTTGGACCAGCTCTCGTAAGCGGCGCGCGCCGCCTCGACGGCCTTGGCGCCGTCCTCGGCGGCCCCCGCCGGGATGCGGCCCATCACCTCTTCGGTGGTGCCGTTGATGACGTCGATGGTGTCGTTACCCGACGGCGCCACCCAGGCACCGCCGACATAAAACTTGTCGTAGGTCTGCATTGTTCTCCCTAACGCTCTTCAGGTGGCTGAGTTTTCTTTACGGTGATGTAAAAACTATAACCGAGGCACCGCCCCGGATCATCCCCAAATGTTCATACAAAGATAGTGTGACCTCCGGACGGTTGCGCCAAGGGCCTGGGAAAAATTTGCACGCCCGCCTACTCTGCCGCCGTCTGATAGGCCAGCGGCATCTGAAACTTGCGGCGATAGGCGCTCGGCGTGATGCCGGTTATGCGCTTGAAAACGCGCCGGAAGAACGCTGGATCCTCGTAGCCGACCTGCCAGCTGACGTCGTCGACCGGCGCGGCGCTTCGCTCCAGTAGGCGTTTTGCCTCTTCGATGCGCAAATTCTGGGCATAGGCGATGGGCGCATAGCCCGTCGCCTTGGTGAACCGCCGTTTGAAGGTGCGCTCGGCCAGCCCCGAGGTGCGCATCGCCTCTTCGACCGCGTGGGGCCGCGTGTAGTTCGTGCTCATCCAGGCCTGGGCCGTCCGGATCGCGCCGTCGGCATGGTTCAGGTTTGCCTGGAACCGCAGATAGGGTGTTTGCCCGTCGGGGTGCCATTGCAGCAGGAAGTACTTGGCGACCATCTGCGCCGCCGTGGGCCCGATCTCGCGGGTGATGAGGTAGAGGACCAGATCGTTCCAGGCGCCCGATGCGCCCGACATCATGAGCCGGCCGTCGGGACCCGTCGCGATCAGAACGTGCTCAAGGTGCAGAGCGACATCGGGAAAGTTTTTCGCGAAGGTCGCTTCCGCGGCCCAGTGCATCGTCGCCTCCCGCCCGTCGAGCAGCCCCGTTTCAGCGAGCAGCAGTGCGCCCGTGCAGGCGCCGCAGATCCGCGCGCCCTGATCGTACATGCGGCGCATCCAATCGATGATGCCGTCGTATCGGCCGACCTCCCATCCCTCCTGGGTGAGGTGAAGGGAGGGGATGTAGACGATGTCGGTATGATCGATCTCGTCGATCGTGCGCTGCGGGGTGAGCGGCAGCCCGTTGGCGGTTAGGAAGGTCTCGGCCGTCGCGCCAACCAATTCGGGCTGGAAGCCCTGCTCGCGCGGGGCCAGACCGTTGAAATAGGCCAGCACGTCGTAAGGGCCGGCGAGCGAGGACACCACCACGTCGGGGATCGTAACGAGGCTCACATGGAGCATGGCAATTACCTCCCGCACGTTTGGTGCGGATTGCGCCGGGCTGGCGCCTGGCGAATACCAAAGTGGCATAAATGAACCGGTCGTAACCAGTTTGCCTCTTACCCGCTCCCACTGCAATCCCGATACTCCGGCCACGTTCCCACGAGGAACCCCTCCCCCTCACCCCTCCCCAAGGACGTAAAGCCATGACTATTGACGAATCGAAACTGGAAGCCTTCGTCGGCCAGGTGGTCGGCGAACTCTCCGCCAGCTACGGCATCTTCACGATGAGCCTGGGCCGCAAGCTCGGGCTCTACAAGGCGATGGCCGGGGCAGGTCCCTTGACCTCGGCGGACGTGGCCGAGCGCGCCGGCTGCGCCGAGCGCTATGTGCGCGAATGGCTGAACAGCCAGGCGGCCGGCGGCTATGTCGCCTACGACCCGGAGACGCGGAAGTACGAATTGCCGCCCGAACAGGCCTTCGTGCTCGCCGATGAAGCCAGCCCCGTCCACATGCCGCCGGCCGCCGAGGTGATCGCCTCGGTCTGGCTCGACGAGGAGCAGTCGCTCGAAGCCATCCGTACCGGCAAGGGCGTATCGTGGGGCGAGCATAACGGCCGCCTCTTCTGCGGCGTCGCGGCGTTCTTCCGCACCGGCTATCAGGCCAATCTGGTGGCGAACTGGCTGCCGGCGCTTGACGGCGTGACCGACAAGCTGGAGGCCGGCGCGCGCGTCGCCGATGTCGGCTGCGGCTATGGCCACTCGACCATCATCATGGCGCAGGCCTATCCGAACAGCCGGTTCTGGGGCTTCGACGTACATCCCGATTCGGTCGAGTCGGCACGCCGCAACGCCGAGGAAGCGGGCGTGGCCGACCGCGTCACCTTCGAGGTCGCCAAGGCCAAGGACTTCCCGGCGCACGGCTACGACCTCGTCTGCTTCTTCGACTGCCTGCACGATCTGGGCGACCCGGTGGGCGCGGCCAACCACGCCTTCGGCGCTCTGGCGCCCGACGGCACGGTGATGCTGGTCGAGCCCTTCGCGGGCGACAAGGTCGAGGAGAACCTGACCCCGGTGGGCCGGCTGTTCTATTCGGGCTCGACCGTGCTCTGCTGCCAGCACTCGCTGTCGGAAGAGGTCGGCATGGCCTTGGG
>CAZBRE010000150.1:0-10338 GCA_964494065.1 uncultured Alphaproteobacteria bacterium | reverse complement strand
ACTGACAAGTACAAGGCATACCAGAAGGCATACAAGAAGGCATACCAGAAGACTACACGACAATCTAATTCATACCAGTGCACAAACCAAATAAAACAAATGTCTGAAAGTGCTGCGGCGTCTGCTCAACTATTCGATCGAGGTCGGGCTGCGCGACGTGAACCCGGCAGCGAAGATGAACCTGCGGCACGCCCCTCCCCGCCGCGTTACTTGGACCAATGATGAGGTCCAGGCCTTCAAGGCCAAGGCAATCGAGATGGGACACCCTGCCTGGGCGCTGGCGGTGCAGCTTGGATACGACACGGCGCAGCGGTTGAGCGATGTTCTCGCGGCGACTTGGAACGATATCGACGGCGACGGCATGACGTTTAGACAGACAAAGACGGGCGCCACGGTATGGGTGCCGCTGAGCCCCGACACGTTGACCATGCTGGCTGAAACCGAGCGCCGCGCGGTGCAAATCATCACCGGCGACGTGCAGGGGCTGCCGATCAGGAATCGCAGCTACTTCGCCCGTGTGTTCAGAGAAATCCGTGACGCGGCTGGGCTGCGGGCCGAACTCACCTTTCGCGATCTGCGCCGCACTGCGGCCAGTGAAGTCTTGGCCGGCGGCGGCCGCGCCGAGCCCTTGACCGGACACCGCCCCGGCTCGCCCGTGTTGAGGGTATATGAGATGCCCAGCCGGGAAGCCTCGCGCTCGGCACAGGCCGCGCGGCGAAGGTTGCAAGAACGAAAGTCTGAAAATGGCGACGGCTGAGTCTGAAAACTGGCGACCCCAACGGGATTTGAACCCGTGTCTCCACCTTGAAAGGGTGGTGTCCTAGACCAGGCTAGACGATGGGGTCGCGTGGACCTGTGACCTACGGAGCCACGCCTTCGAAATCAAGCGGATTCTTCAGTAGATTCTCCGGCAACTAGGGCCAGGCGGCATCGGCAATGACGAGCTGCACGTCGGTGCGGTCCCGCCACTCGTTCTTGCGTAAAGCCCCGGCAAGATGGAGCACCCCGCCCCGGGCATTCAGCAGGGCCTGACCGAGCTCCGTTCCGACAGATCGGAAGGCAATGGCGCCCAATCGGCCCGTCCCTTCATCCGCCAGCCTGCAACGGACATGGCTCTCACCGACGATATCGGCTTTTGCGATCCGGACCCGCGGGAAGACAAATCGCGGCTCCGGATTGCCGTTGCCGAACGGCTCCAACTGCTCCAGCACGTCAAGAAACGCCAGATCGGCCGCGCCGAGCGACAGGGCTCCATCGACCCCCAGACTGGTATCGAACCCGTTGCGCGCATGATCGTCGGTAATGCGCTGGCTCAGGAATTCGATCAGGGGATCGATTGCGCTTTCTTCAACGGTGAGCCCGGCTGCCATCTTGTGGCCGCCGCCATTGACCAGAAGCCCGGCCTGGCGCGCCGCAATCACTGCGGCACCCAAATCGACGCCGCGGACCGAACGACCGGAGCCCTTGCCGATACCGTTTTCGACCGCAATGACGATGGCGGGTCGGCCGAACTGCTCGACCAGCCGCGAGGCCACGATGCCGATGACCCCCGGATGCCATCCCTGGCCGGAGACAATGATCGGCGCGCGAGCATCGCCTGCCTGCGGCTTGGCCATCTGGACGGCATCGGCCAGGACGGCAGCTTCGATCTCGCGCCGCTCGGCATTGTAGCCATCCAGACGCACGGCAATCGCCCGAGCTTCGTCATCATCCTCGGTCGAGAGAAGACGGGCACCGAGCGCGGCCTCGCCGACCCGTCCACCCGCGTTGACCCGTGGCCCCAGCAGGAACCCGGCATGAAAGGTTCTGGGAGCTTCACGAAGACCGGCCACATCCGATAGGGCGGCAATACCCCGATTACCGCGGCGCGCCATGATCTTCAAACCCTGGGCGACATAGGCCCGGTTCAACCCCGTCAACGGCACGACGTCGCAGACGGTGCCAAGGGCGACGAGATCGAGCCACTGAAACAGCTGTGGCTCAGGCCGATCCTTGTACCACCCAGCCGCGCGAAGCCCCCGATTCAGTGCGACAATAAGCATGAAGGTGACGCCGACCGCCGCAAGTTGCCCCAAGCCTGGCGTCTCATCGAGCCGGTTGGGGTTGATGACCGCGCAAGCCGGCGGCAACTTGGGCTCGGCGACGTGGTGGTCGACCACAATCACATCGAGACCGGCCCCCTTTGCATCCGCCAGCGCCTCATGCGCGGTGATGCCGCAATCAACCGTGATCACGACCCGTACGCCTTCGCCCGCGAGGCGGTTCATCGCAGGCGTGTTCGGGCCGTATCCCTCGGCCAAGCGATCCGGAATATAGATGCGGAGATCAGCGCCGATGGCTTTGAAGAAGCCATGGAGCAATGCCGCCGATGTCGCGCCGTCGACATCATAGTCGCCGAACACGGCAATCGGCTCGCCGTTTTCGAGCGCAGCAATCAGACGGGCGACTGCCTGATCCATATCCTTCAAGCAGGACGGGTCGGGCAGCATTTGGCCGATTGTTGGGTTTAGAAAGCTTTCCACGCCGTCCATCGGCACATCGCGTGCGGCGAGAACGCGGCCGACGATTTCGGGCAATCCCGTGCGTTGCGCGATCGCTAACCCGGCCCGCTCGTCGCTCAGCCGTGTACGCCAGCGTTTGCCGGAAATGGATCGCTCGACACCGAGAACCGAGGTCGGCGGATCTATTGCCTCAATCGCTTGGGCCATTTCAGTGGTCGAGCGGGTCAAATCCCGATTTGCGCGTGAAATCGTGCTTTGCCTCGATCATGCGCACCGTACCGGTTCGCGACCGCATGACAATCGAATGGGTCATCGCACCACCGCTGAAGCGGCGCACACCGCGCAGCATCGAGCCGTCGGTCACGCCCGTTGCGGCGAACATGACGTCACCGCTGGCCAGGTCTAATAGATTGTATTTGCGGTCAAAATCCTCGATGCCCCATTTCGTGGCGCGGGCGCGCTCGTCATCGTTGCGGAACAGCAAGCGCCCCTGCATTTGTCCACCGATGCTGCGAAGGGCGGCCGCGGCCAAAACGCCTTCGGGCGCGCCGCCGGATCCCATGTAGATATCGACGCCACTCTCGGTCAGCGTCGTGGCGATGACGCCACTGACGTCGCCGTCGGAAATGAGCTGAATGCGCGCACCCGACGAGCGCACCGCGCCGATGAGATCCGCGTGGCGCGGCCGGTCGAGAATGCAGGCGACAATGTCCTCGACATCGACTTTCTTTGCCTTTGCAAGCGCCTTCAGGTTTTCCGCGGGCGTCTGATCCAGATCGACCAGGTCGCTCGGCAACCCGGCGCCGATCGCGATCTTGTCCATATAGACGTCCGGCGCGTTCAGGAATCCGCCCTCCTCCGCCATGGCTATGACCGCAAGCGCGTTTTGACCACCTTTGGCGGTGATCGTCGTGCCCTCCAGCGGGTCGAGGGCTATATCGATTTTGGGACCGTTGCCGAGGCCGACGTCCTCACCGATATAGAGCATCGGCGCTTCGTCGCGCTCACCTTCGCCGATCACCACGGTGCCCTCGATCGATAGGCTGTTGAGGGCCTTCCGCATCGCGTCGACGGCGGCTTGATCGGCCGCCTTTTCATCGCCACGCCCCATCAGCCGCGACGCAGACAATGCTGCGGCTTCCGTGACACGCACCGCTTCCAGGGCAAGATTGCGATCCATGCCCGATTGTTCGGCCATTTACCCCCCTTCGATCAGCCTCTTCAGGCTATTTTCTATAAGTCCTCAATTCTGATCATGCACGGCGCCTCGCGGACGGACGACAAACCGCCGATCCGTTGCAGCGCCCTTCGAATGGCGGCTTCCTCGCTGGTGTGTGTGGTCAACACCACGGGCACCGCTTCGTCGGTTGACCGCGCGCGCTGAAGCATTGATTCCAGCGACACCTCCTCATCACGCAGTGCAGCCGCCACATCAGCAACCACACCAGGCTTATCATCAACCATCAGTCGAATATAGTAGGAGCCCGAATGCTGCTCCATCGCCGCGGGCACAAGCGGTTCGAGGACGTTTGCCGGTACCGAGAAGGTTGGCGTCACGCGACCCCGCGCGATGTCCACCAAGTCGGCAACCACGGCAGACGCCGTCGGCCCCCCACCGGCGCCCGGGCCGACATGAACGGCGCTGCCAATCGCATCGCCTTCCGCGACGATCGCATTGGTCACGCCGTCAACGAAGGCAATCGGGGCCGTGTTCGGCACCATCGAGGCATGCACGCGTTGCTCGATGCCATGCGCGGTGCGACGCGCTGTCGCCAGCAGTTTGATCCGGTAGCCGAGTTCCTCCGCATATTCGATATCCAGGGGCGAGACCTGGCGAATGCCCTCGACATGCACCGCCCCGAAATCGATCTCCGTGCCGAACGCGATGCTGGTCAGAATGGCGATCTTGTGCGCGGCATCGACGCCGTCGATGTCGAAACTCGGATCCGCTTCGGCATAGCCCAAATCCTGCGCTTCGCGCAGCACGTCGTCAAAGGGCCGACCGGTCTTGCGCATCGCCGTCAGGATATAGTTGCAGGTCCCGTTCAGAATGCCGTAGACGCGGGTCAGGCTGTTTGCCGCAAGACCCTCGCGCAGCGACTTGACGATTGGGATGCCGCCGGCAACCGCCGCCTCGTAGGCGAGCGTGACGCCAGCCGCTTCTGCCGCCTTCGCCAGTGCCGTTCCATGATGCGCCAGGAGCGCCTTGTTCGCCGTGACGACATGCCGGCTTGCGCCGATCGCCGCTTCGAAGACCGACTTCGCCACGCCATCTTCGCCGCCGATCAATTCGACGATTACGTCAGCGTCCGCGCTCCGAGCCATCTCAACCGGATCGTCGAACCATTCGAACGCGTCGAGCGGATGGCCGCGATCCTTGTTGCGATCCCGCGCCGAGATCGCCGTAACCTGTAGCGAACGTCCGCATCGCTGGGCAAGCAGGTTCGAATGCCGCTGCACGATGCCGAGCGTTCCGGCGCCGACGGTCCCAAGGCCAGCGATCGCAATCTTCAACGGCTGGTTCAAGATGCTGCCGCCCGCTTTTGCTCGACGCGCTCGCTCTGATAGGGAGCCAGGAAGGATTTGATGTTGCGGCTGGCCTGCCGAATTCGCTGCTTGTTTTCCACCAGCGCGATACGCAGCCAGCCGTCGCCGTATTCGCCGAAACCGATACCGGGCGAAACAGCCACTTCCGCTCTGTCGAGCAGCATTTTCGCGAACCCCATCGATCCGATCTTGGCGAACTGCGGCGGCACGGGAACCCAGGCAAACATCGTCGCCGGCGGGCTGGGCACCTCCCAGCCGGCATTGTGCAATCCCTTGACCAGCACATCGCGCCGCTCGCGATAGCGCGCTCGAATTTCGTCGACGCATTCCTGCGGACCATTGAGCGCCGCGGCGGCGGCGACCTGGATTGGCGTGAACGCGCCATAGTCGGTGTACGACTTCACATGCGCCAAAGCGCCGACCAGGCGGCGGTTCCCGCTCGCAAATCCAACCCGCCAGCCGGGCATCGAATAGGTCTTGCTCATCGACAAGAACTCGATGGCAATATCGCGAGCGCCCGGCACTTCCAGGATCGACGGCGGCGGCGGACCATCGAAATAAATTTCCGCGTAGGCCAGGTCGGAGATGATGAAAATCTCGTACCGCCGGCAAAACTCCACGAGCTGGCCGTAGAAATCGAGATCCGCTAATTGCGCCGTCGGGTTGGACGGAAAATTGACGATCAACGCTATCGGCTTCGGCACGGAATGGCTGACCGCCCGCTCGAGCTCTTTCATGTAGTCGTGGTCGGGCGTCATCGGGATATGGCGAACCGCGCCGCCCGCCATGATGAACGCATAGGCGTGGATCGGATAGGTCGGGTTGGGGACCAACACTACATCGCCCGGCGCCGTAATCGCTTGGGCGAGATTGACGATGCCTTCCTTCGATCCAAGCGTGACGATCGTTTCGGTTTCAGGGTCGATGTCGACACCGAAGCGGCGGTCGTAATACGCGGCCACCGCGCGTCGGAGACCTGGAATGCCCCGTGAAGTCGAATATCGATGCGAGCGCGGATTTCGCGCCGTCTCCGCCAGCTTCTCGACGATGTGATCGGGCGTCGGACTATCCGGGTTGCCCATTCCGAAATCGATAATGTCGCGGCCGTCGGCGCGCGCTTTGGCCTTCATCGCGTTCACTTCCGCGAAGACGTAGGGCGGCAGCCTTTTCAGCCGATAGAACTCGTCTTCCATGCGATTCCTGCCTTCCCCGGCAGACGCCGGGCAAAAGGTCTAAGGGCGATTTCACGGCCACTGATCAATTGCCCACCGATGGTCAAATCGGCGCGCAACCGCATCATACTATCCGGTTTCTCAACGGCGCATGAATATGTCGACACGCCGGTTCAGGAACGGACGCCGCGGATTGGAGGGCTCTGTGTCGCCCCGACCGATCGCCTCCAAATTGGCTTTTTGGACCCCCAGCCGCGCCAGCAATGACGTCACGGCGTTTGCTCTGGCCAAAGACAAGGCGTCCTTGGCCGTCTTGTCTTTCTCGGCGTCTTTGCTGCGCGTCCGCCGCGAGGTATGGCCAACCGCGATCACCTTCGCCCCCGATCGCTTCTGGATCAGAGCAATCTGCCGCATGAGCCCGGCCGCCCCTGGGGGCAAACGGGCCGATCCAGCCGGGAAGCGAATGGTCGCAAGCCGTGCACCCGCCACCGTCACGGTCTCGACCTTCGGGCCGCCGCCGGCCTGGTCGCCCGTGCTGACATCCGCCGTCTTGGGCCGCGCCCAGACCGGTGTGGCATCCGTATGCTTGGCCCGCGAGCGGTCGGAGAGCAGTCCTTCCTGGATCACCAGCCGACGCTCCTGCGACGTTACGTTCGGGCGCTTGGGCACGGTGGACAGGTTGGGGTAGGGCTTTTTCTCGCTTTCACGTGCGGCCGCCGCCATTGCCGCGTCCTGCTTCGATTTGGTACCGCCGGACTTCGGCTCCTTCTTCTCGAAGGCCTTGCCCAAGGTCAGGGCATCGCTGCCGGAGGACGAACATCCGCCGAGCGCGATGACGGCAGCCAATGCAGCCGCGATAACTCCGGCCCGCCGCCGTCCGTCGATTCCTGGCGCCGCCGCGCCCAAATGTGACATCATCGTCATGGTCCGATCGTTGATTTTTCAGGTTTCTTCAGCGTCTTGAGGCTATTTTGAGAATCCCTTAGGCCTTGTTATATGACAAATAGCGTGCCTGTCGCCCCGGCTAAGAGATCCGGGCATTCAGCCGGGATGCCGGGCAAATGTGGCGGAAATCAATACGCTGCACCTTATAAAGGAAGGGGCAATGGCCGATCAACCAGAGACGGGCGCCACAATACCCGACCCTGTGGAGACCGCAAAATCGCTGGCCAACGTTGCCGAGCGCAGTCAAAAACTGCTCGCAGATTTTCTTCAAAAGCAGGCCGCCAGCGATCAATCCGACATGGACCCGCTGAAGGTCGGCCAAGCCTTCCTCGATATGACGGCAAGAATGATGGCGGATCCCTCGAAGGTCTTCGAGGCCCAGATGGCGCTATGGCAGGACTATATGCGCTTGTGGCAATCAACCGCGCAGAAATTCGCCGGCAACAATGCGGCTCCGGTCATCGAACCCGATCCGGGCGATCGCCGTTTCAAGGCCGAGGAATGGCACACAAATGCCCTCTTCGATTACCTAAAGCAGTCCTACCTGCTGACCGCGCGCTGGATGCAATCGACGGTCGACGAGGTTGACGGCCTCGACGAGACAACTGCCAAGAAGGTCGACTTCTATACCCGTCAGTTCATCGACGCCATGGCGCCGACCAACTTCGCGATGACCAACCCCGATGTCGTCAAGGCGACGCTGGAATCAGGCGGTGAAAATCTGATCAACGGGTTGGAAAACCTGATTGAGGATCTCGAACGCGGTAACGGCCGTCTCAACATCAGGATGACCGACCCCGATGCTTTCCAGGTCGGCGGCAATATCGCCGTCACTCCGGGCAAGGTGGTCTTCCAGACCGATCTGATGCAGCTCATTCAATATTCGCCGACGACCGAGGAGGTCATGCGCCGGCCGCTGCTGATCATCCCGCCATGGATCAACAAGTTCTACATCCTCGATCTCCGCGAGAAGAACTCGTTTATCAAATGGGCGACCGATCAGGGCATCACGGTCTTCGTCATCTCCTGGGTCAATCCGGATTCGAAGCTCGCGGACAAGACCTTCGAGGACTACATGCTCGAAGGCCCGATGGCGGCGATGGACGCGATCGAGAAAGCGACCGGCGAGCGGGACGTCAATGTCATCGGCTATTGCCTCGGCGGCACGCTGCTTGCGGCAACCCTCGCGGTCATGGCGGCGAAAGGCGACGACCGCGTGAAGAGCGCCACCTATTTCACCTCGATGATCGATTTCAAGGAGGCCGGCGAGCTCTCCGTCTTCATCGACGAAGAGCAGCTGTCCTATCTGGAAAGCCGGATGAAGGAGAAGGGCTATCTCGAAGGCTCCGACATGGCGACCACGTTCAATATGCTCCGGGCCAACGACCTGATCTGGTCCTTCGTCATCAACAACTATTTAATGGGCAAGGACCCCTTCCCCTTCGATCTGCTCTACTGGAATTCGGATTCCACGCGGATGCCGGCGGCGATGCACAGCTTCTATCTCCGCAAAATGTACCAGGAGAACCTGCTGACCAAACCCGGCGGGATCACGCTGCAGGGCGTCCCGGTCGATCTTTCCAAGATAGAGGTGCCGACCCTGATCCTTTCCACGCGCGAGGACCATATCGCGCCGTGGAAATCGACTTATGTCGGCACGCGCGCCTATGGCGGCAAGGTGAAGTTCATCTTGTCTGCGTCCGGCCACATCGCTGGCGTCGTGAACCCGCCAAGCGCCGAGAAGTATTGCTATTGGACCAATTCCAAGAAACCCAAGGACCCGGAAAAATGGCTCGAAAAGGCCGAGCGGCACGATGGGTCCTGGTGGCCGGCTTGGTTGAAATGGCTCAGCAAGTACAGCGGCGGCATGGTCCCCGCGCGCACGCCGGGCGACGGCAAACTGAAACCGATCGAGGACGCACCGGGATCCTACGTCCTCGTCAAGTCCGACGGTTAGGATTGATGCCGTCAGGAATGCTGTGACGGCGGCGACAAATCGCTAAAATCACCAAGGCAAGTCTGGGAGCCTTGGAATGTTTCTAAAGAATGCTTGGTACGCGGCGGCCTGGGAAACCGAGATCGGCCGCGAGCTTTTGCAGCGCTGGATCATCGGCCAGCCGATCGTCCTCTATCGCACCGAAGCCGGCGAAGCGGTGGCAATGGAAGACCGCTGCCCGCACCGGCGCTTCGCGCTCTCCGAAGGCCGGCTGATCGGCGACCAAATCGAATGTGGCTATCACGGGCTCGTCTTCGACGGCGCCGGTAAGTGTCAACGCATTCCCGGCCAGGAGAACATTCCGCCGCGCATGAAGGTGCGCACTTATCCGTTGGTCGAGCGCTGGAAGCTTGTTTGGATCTGGATGGGCGACCCCGACAAGGCCGACCCGTCTCTCATTCCCGAATTCATCTGGAACAGCGATCCGGAAAACTGGCGCCCGGTCTGCGGCACCATCAACATGGACGCCGATTACCGTCTGCTGGTCGACAATCTCCTCGATCTCACCCACGAAGCCTTTGTCCACCAGAACACGATCGGCAACTTCTCCGTCGCCGAAACACCGATGACCTTCAAGGTGGAGCCGCCGAACGTTCATATCGAACGTGTCATGCGCGATGTGCCGGCCCCGCCGCTCTTCGAGCAGGTTCGCGGCTTCAAGGAGAACATCGATCGCTGGCAGATCATCCGCTTCGACCCACCGTCGAACATCGTGATCGACGCACGCGCCGTGCGCACCGGAACCAACGACATCGATCAAGGCCTGCGTTGGCACGTGATCAACTCGATCACGCCGGAGACCGGGTCGCGCAGCCGCTATTTCTGGAGTATCTCGCGCAGCTTCGAGCTCGAGAACGAGGAGATCGACGAGCTGCTCACGCGTCAGATCATCGCCACCTTTGAGGAAGACAAGGCGGTGCTGGAGGTCCAGCAGCAGATGATCGAGACCGACGATCCCAACAAGCGCGTCTACGACATCAATGCGGATGCCGGCGCCATTGCCGCGCGCCGCATCGTGCGCAATATGATCTCCGAGGAAGCTGCGGCGAGCTAGTCCCCGCTATTCCGCCGCTTTCTTTTCTATCTCGAGCCGATAGGTCTCGGCATACCGCGCGTAGCGCTGGCAAGCATCGACATTCCGCGCGACATCTTCGTCGCTCAGATCGCGCATGTATTT
>CAZBRE010000149.1:0-10370 GCA_964494065.1 uncultured Alphaproteobacteria bacterium | reverse complement strand
CCGCCATTGGTGATCGTGAAGGTGCCGCCGGTGAGCTCGTCCATGGTGAGCTTGCCGTCGCGGGCGCGCAGGCCCAGATCGGTGATCGCCGCCTCGATCTCGGCGAAGGATTTCTTGTCGCAATCGCGCACCACGGGCACCACAAGACCTTGTTCAGTGCCGACCGCAACGCCGATATCGTAATAGTTCTTGTAGATGATCTCGTCGCCCTCGATCTGGGCGTTGACCGCCGGCAGTTCCTTCAGCGCCAGCACGCAGGCCTTGGCGAAGAAGCTCATGAAGCCGAGCTTGGTGCCGTGCTTTTTCTCGAAGCTCTCCTTGTAGCGGCTGCGCAGCTCCATCACCGCGCCCATGTCGACCTCGTTGAAGGTCGTCAGCATCGCCGCCGTATTCTGCGCCTCCTTGAGGCGCTCGGCGATGCGTTGGCGCAGACGCGTCATCCGCACCCGCTCTTCGCCGCGCTCGTCGGGGACTGAAGGTTTTGCGGGGGCCGCAGGCTTCGCCGCCGGTGCGGGCGCGGCCGGCTTCGGCTCGGCCTTGGCGGGCTTCGCGCCGCCCGTCTCGATGAAGCCGAGCACATCGCCCTTGGTGAGCCGCCCGCCCTTGCCCGACGCCGGGATCTGCGCCGGGTCGAGATCGTGCTCGGCAACCAGCTTCTGCACCGAGGGCGGCATCGGCATGACCTCACCGTCGCCGGACGGCCCAGTTTCCTTTAGCGCTTCCGCCGCGGCGGGCGCTTCTGCTTTGGGCGCAGGCGCCTTGGCGACGACGGCACCGCTGGCCGCGAGCTTGCCGAGCAACGCGCCGACCTCGACGGTGGCACCCTCTTCGGCGGCGATCTCGGCCAGCGTGCCGGCGGACGGCGCGTTCACCTCGAGAGTCACCTTGTCGGTCTCGAGCTCGACCAGCGGCTCGTCCTCGCCGACCGCGTCGCCGACGGCCTTGAACCACTTGGCGACCGTCGCCTCGGTCACCGACTCGCCCAGCGTCGGGACGACGACCGTAACTGCCTCGCCGCCGGATGCGGCTGCCGGTTCGGCCGCCGCGGGCGCTTCGCCGCCATTCGACTTGGGTTTCGATGCAGGTTTCGGCTGGGCTTGAACCGCAGCGCCGTTTTCGTCGATGCGCCCCAGTAGGGCGCCGACCTCGACCTCGGCACCCTCGTCGGCCAGGATCTCGGAGAGCACGCCGTCGGAGGCGGCGTTCACCTCGAGCGTCACCTTGTCGGTCTCGAGCTCGAGCAGCGGCTCGTCGGCGGTCACCGCCTCGCCGACCGATTTGAACCATTTCGCCACCGTCGCCTCGGTGACCGATTCGCCCAGCGTGGGCACGAGGATTTCGAGGGCCATCGCGTGGCCTCCTTGGTTTGCGTTAGCGGCGCTGCCTGGTCATCCGCCGGTCAGTCATGGGTCAGCGCCGCGTCGACCAGCGCCTTCTGCTCGCGCTGGTGCCGGGCGAAGAGACCGGTGGCGGGCGAGGCCGCTTCCGGCCGGCCGACATAGATCGGCCGTTTCACGCCGTGGCCGAGGCTGCCGAGCACCGCTTCGATCTTGCGGTCGACGAAGGTCCAGGCGCCCATATTCTCCGGCTCCTCCTGGCACCACACGACCGACTCCGCGTTCATGAAGCGGCCGAGCTCGTCGGTCAGCGCCTCGTAGGGGAAGGAGTAAAGCTGCTCGACGCGCAGGATATAGACGTCCTTGATGCCGCGCGCCTCGCGCTCCTCGTAGAGGTCGTAATAGACCTTGCCGGTGCACAGGACGACCCGCTTGATCGTGTCGTCGGGCGCCAGCTCGCCATCGTCCCAGAGAACCCGGTGGAAGGAGGTGCCCTCGGCCATGTCCTCGAGCTTGGAGGTGGCGAGCTTGTGCCGCAGCAGCGACTTGGGCGTCATGATGATGAGGGGTTTGCGGTACTTCCGGCGCACCTGGCGGCGCAGGATGTGGAAGTAGCTCGCCGGGGTCGAGCAGTTCGCGACCTGGATGTTGTCCTCGCCGCAGAGCTGCAGGAAGCGCTCGGGCCGCGCGGAGGAGTGCTCCGGGCCCTGACCCTCATAGCCGTGCGGCAACAGCATCACGAGACCGGAGAGCCGAAGCCATTTCGACTCACCCGAGGTGATGAACTGGTCGATGATGATCTGGGCGCCGTTCACGAAATCGCCGAACTGCGCCTCCCACATCACCAGCGCGTGCGGCTCGGCCAGCGAATAGCCGTATTCGAAGCCGAGCACCGAAAGCTCGGCGAGCGGGCTGTCGATGATCTCGAGATCGGCCTGATCGGGCGCGACATGCGCGAGCGGGGTGTACTTGGCCTCGCTCGCCTGATCGGTCAGCACCGCATGGCGCTGCGAGAAGGTGCCGCGCTGGCAGTCCTGACCGGAGAGCCGGATCGGCGTGCCCTCGGTGAGCAGCGTGCCGAAGGCCAGCGCCTCGGCGGTCGCCCAGTCGATACCGTCGCCGGATTCGATACGTTTGCGCTTGGTCTTGAACTGGCGGGCGATCTTCGGGTTGGCGTTGAAATCTTCCGGGATCGCGGTGATCTTTTGCCCGATCCCGGTCAATGTCTCGATCGGCACCGCCGTTTCGCCGCGGATATACTCGCCCCGCTTGGCCTCCAAACCCGTCCAGGCCCCTTCCAGCCAATCGGCCTTGTTGGGCTTGTAGGACGAGGCGGCCTCGAAATCGGTCTCAAGCTGGTCGTGCAGCTGGGTGACGAAGCCGTCGGCCTCGTCCTTGGTCACGATCCCGTTGTCGATGAGCCTTTCGGCATAGATCGCCCGCGTGGTCGGGTGCTTGGCGATCGCGGCGTACATGCGCGGCTGGGTGAAGGCCGGCTCGTCGCCCTCGTTATGGCCGAAGCGGCGGTAGCAAAACATGTCGATCACCGCATCCGACTTGAACTCCTGGCGGAACTCGGTGGCGATGCGCGCCGCATGCACGACGGATTCGGGATCGTCGCCGTTCACATGCAGGATCGGCGCCTGGATGATCTTGGCCATCTCCGAGCAATACGGGCCCGAGCGCGAGTAGACCGGATTTGTGGTGAAGCCGATCTGATTGTTGACGATCACGTGGATCGTGCCGCCGGTGTGGTAGTCCTTGAGCTCGGAAAGATCGAGCGTCTCGGCGACCAGCCCCTGGCCGGCGAAGGCCGCGTCGCCGTGCATCATCAGGCCCATCACCTTGTCGATGCCGCCCTTGCCGCGCTGGGTCTGCTTGGCACGCACCTTGCCGAGCACCACCGGGTCGACGGCTTCGAGATGCGAGGGGTTGGCGGTGAGCGAGAGGTGCACCGAGTTGTCGTCGAAGGCGCGGTCGGAGGAGGTGCCGAGGTGGTACTTCACGTCGCCCGAGCCCTGGACGTCCTCGGGATTGGCCGAGGCGCCCTGGAATTCGGAGAAGATCGCCTGATAGGGCTTGCCCATCGTGTTGGCGAGCACGTTCAAGCGCCCGCGATGGGGCATGCCGATGACGATTTCCTCGATGCCGAGCTGGCCGCCGCGCTTGATGATCTGCTCCAGCAAGGGGATCAGCGCCTCGCCGCCATCGAGGCCGAAGCGCTTGGTGCCGGTGTATTTCTTGTCGAGGAAGTTCTCGAAGGCCTCGGCCGCGGTCAGCCGCTCCAGGATCGCGCGCTTGCCGTTGACGGTGAATTCGGTGTGATTGTGCTTGGATTCGATGCGCCCCTGGATCCAGGCCTTCTTGTCCGGATCCTGGATGTGCATGTATTCCACGCCGATATTGCCGCAATAGGTCTCGCGCACGGCCCGCACGATCACGCGCAGCCGCGCGGATTCGAGGCCCAAAACGTTGTCGATGAAGATCTCGCGGTCGAGATCGGCCTCGCTGAAGCCGTAGCTCCGGTAGTCGAGCTCGGGATGGGGCTCGCGCTTGGCGATGCCGAGTGGATCGAGATTAGCCTCGAGATGGCCGCGCACCCGGTAGGCGCGGATCATCATCAGCGCGCGGATCGAATCGGTCGCCGCAGCGCGCACATGGTCGTCGGCGATCGACGGCGCATGTCCGGCCGCAAAAGCCGCCGGCGTCGAAAGAGCCGCCGGCGCGGCCACGCCGCCATTTCCGCCAGCAATGCCAGCCCCGTTGCCGCCGCCATCACCATTGCCGATCACGCTGGTCCGGCGCGGCGCCCAGCTCGCGCCGGCATAGTCGAGGAGCGCCGCGCGGGCATCGTCGCCCAGCTCGTTGAAGAAGCTTGCCCAGCTCGCGTCGACACTGCCTGGATCGCTCAGGAACTTCGCGTAAAGCTCCGCAATGAAGGGCGCGTTCGGACCGGACAGAAAGGAGGTGGCCTCCAGTCGATGGGGCATAGGTGCAGACTCGCTAATGGCCGCGCAGCGAAGGTCTCGCCGCGGCCCGTTCCAACAGAGGGTGTCCAGTACGGTATCTAGGCGCTCTTACGCCTAGCACAATCATGGTTAACGCTTCATGACTTTCAGCATGGTCTCGCCCAGTGCCGCGGGCGAATCGGAGACCGCGATGCCGGCGCTTTTCATGGCGTCGATCTTCGAGGACGCCGTGCCCTGACCGCCGGAGATGATGGCGCCGGCATGGCCCATGCGCCGTCCCGGCGGGGCGGTGACGCCGGCGATGAAACCGACGATCGGCTTCTTGGTCTTGGACTGCTTGACGAAGTCGGCCGCTTCCTCCTCGGCGGTGCCGCCGATCTCGCCGATCATGACGATGCCCTCGGTCGCGTCGTCGCCCAGGAAGAGATCGAGGCAATCGATGAAGTTGGTGCCGTTGACCGGATCGCCGCCGATGCCGATGCAGGTCGTCTGGCCGAGCCCCGCCGCCGTGGTCTGCGCGACCGCCTCGTAGGTGAGCGTGCCGGAGCGCGAGACGATGCCGATAGTGCCGCGCTTGTGGATATGGCCCGGCATGATGCCGATCTTGCACGCCTCGGGCGTGATGACGCCAGGACAGTTGGGCCCGACCAATCGCGTCTTGGAGCCGTCGAGCGCGCGCTTCACGCTCACCATGTCGAGCACCGGAATACCCTCGGTGATGCAGACGACGAGCGCCACACCGGCATCGATCGCTTCCAGGATCGCGTCGGCCGCAAATGGCGGCGGCACGTATATGACGCTTGCGGTCGCCCCCGTTTTACCAACCGCCTCGGCCACCGTATCGAAGACCGGCAGGTCGAGATGGGTGCTGCCGCCTTTGCCCGGCGTTACCCCGCCGACCATCTTGGTGCCGTAGGCGATCGCCTGCTCGGAATGGAAGGTGCCTTGCGAGCCGGTAAAGCCCTGGCAGATGACCTTGGTGTTCTCGTCGACCAGGACCGCCATCAGGCCGCCTCCTTCACCGCTTGCACGATCTTCTCCGCGGCATCCCCCAGATCGTCGCCGGAGACGATGGGCAGGCCCGATTCGGCGAGGATCTTCTTGCCGAGCTCGACGTTGGTGCCTTCGAGGCGCACGACCAGCGGCACGTGCAGGCTGACCTCGCGCGCCGCGGCCACCACGCCCTCGGCGATCACATCGCAGCGCATGATGCCGCCGAAGATGTTGACCAGAATGCCCTCGACGTTGGGATCGGAGAGGATGATCTTGAACGCCGTGGTGACGCGGTCCTTGGTGGCGCCGCCGCCGACATCGAGGAAGTTCGCGGGCTCGCCGCCATAGAGCTTGATGATGTCCATCGTCGCCATGGCGAGCCCGGCGCCGTTCACCATGCAGCCGATCGAGCCGTCCAGCTTGATGTAGTTGAGCTCGTGCTTCGCGGCCTCGGTCTCGGCCGGGTCCTCCTCGTCCTCGTCGCGCAGCTCGGCGACGTTCGGATGCCGGTAGAGCGCGTTGTCGTCGAAGTTCATCTTGGCGTCGAGCGCGATCACCTCGCCCGCGCCGGTGACGACCAGCGGATTGATCTCGACCATGCTGGCATCGAGGCCGCGGAAGGCCTGGTACATGGCGGCGAGGAACTTGGTGCACGACTTCACCTGGTCGCCCTCGAGCCCGAGCCCGAAGGCGATGCGCCGCGCGTAGAAGCCCTGCATGCCGACCGCCGGGTCGATCGCCACCTTGACGATCTTCTCCGGATGCTTCGCGGCGACCTCCTCGATCTCCATGCCGCCCTCGGTCGAGGCCATGATGGTGACCCGCGAGCTGCCCCGGTCGACCAGCAGCGAGAGATAGAGCTCGCGGGCGATGTCGCAGCCGTCCTCGATGTAGATGCGTTTGACTTCCTTGCCGGCCGGCCCGGTCTGCTTGGTAACGAGGGTGTGACCCAGCATCGCCTTGGCATTCGCCGCCACCTCGTCGATGGATTTGACGACGCGGACGCCGCCGTTGCCGTCGGGATCGTCCTTGAAGCGTCCGGCGCCGCGGCCGCCGGCATGGATCTGGGACTTCACCACCCAGACCGGACCGCCCAGCTCCTTGGCGACCTTCTCGGCCTCGGCCGGCGTGTAGGCGACCCCGCCTTTCGGCACGGCGACGCCGTAGGAACGCATCAGCTCTTTGGCTTGGTATTCGTGAATATTCATGCAGGAAAAGTCCTAAGAAGACGGACGGCCGCGATGCGGCTCAGATCATAGCCTTGGCGGCGTCGACGAGCCCCTTCACCGCCTCGACCGAGGCGTCGAAGAGCTTCTTCTCCTCGGGCTCGAGCTCGATCTCGACGATGCGCTCGACCCCGCCCGCGCCGAGCACGACCGGCACGCCGACATACATGTCCTTGACGCCGAACTGGCCGTCGAGCCAGGCGGCGCAGGGCAGCACGCGCTTCTTGTCGCGGAGATAGGCCTCGGCCATCGAGATACCCGAGGAGGCCGGCGCATAGAAGGCCGAGCCGGTCTTCAAGAGCCCGACGATCTCCGCGCCGCCGTCGCGGGTGCGCTGGATGATCTCGTCGAGCTTGGCCTGGGTGGTCCAGCCCATCTTCACGAGGTCCGGCAGCGGAATGCCGGCGACCGTCGAATAGCGCGGCAGCGGCACCATCGAGTCGCCATGGCCGCCGAGCACGAAGGCGGTCACGTCCTCGACCGAGACGCCGAATTCCTCGGCCAGGAAATAGCGGAACCGTGCGCTGTCAAGCACGCCCGCCATGCCGACCACCATGTGATGGGGCAGGCCGGTCACCTCGCGCAGCACCCAGACCATGGCGTCGAGCGGGTTGGTGATGCAGATGACGAAGGCGTTCGGCGCGTGCTTCACGATGCCCTCGCCGACCGCCTTCATGACGTTCGTGTTGGTGCCGATCAGATCGTCGCGGCTCATGCCGGGTTTGCGCGGCACGCCGGCGGTGACGATGATGACGTCGGCGCCCTCGATCGCCGAATAGTCGCTGGCGCCCTTGTAGCTCGCATCGAAGCCTTCGACCGGCGTGGCCTCGGCGATGTCGAGCGCCTTGCCCTGCGGGACGCCGTCGACGATGTCGAACATCACCACGTCGCCCAGCTCTTTCAAACCCGCAAGCAGCGCCAGCGTGCCGCCGATCTGGCCGGCGCCGATGAGCGCGATCTTGTTCCTAGCCATGGATCTCCCCCGAGAGGCGCGGGGCGCCGGAAAAGCGCAAGATTTCCCGCTTATTCAAGGTCGGCACCCGATGCCGGCCGCATCGAGCGTACCTAGCGCGAAATCTGGGGAGGGGCAAGGGAAAGGGCGGGGTTTGCGCGGCTGGGTCGCGCCCGATGCAACACGCCCCTAAGATTGCGCGGGCAGGCAAGCCCCCTTAAGCTCCCGACCTCGCGACCCTCACCACAATCGAAGTACACCCATGTTCTACCGCCCCCAGGACGGCCACGGCCTGCCGCACAATCCGTTCAACTCGATCGTGGCGCCGCGGCCGATCGGCTGGATCTCATCGCTGGACGCCGATGGCACGGTGAACCTGGCGCCCTATTCCTTCTTCAATGCGATCTCCTACTCGCCGCCGCAGGTCATGTTCTCCGGCGGACCCGGCGCACTCCGCGAGCCGGCGCGGCCGCACAAGGACAGCGTCGCCAATGTCGAGGCGACGGGCGAGTTCGTGCATTCGGTCGCCACCTGGGACCTGCGCGAGGCGATGAACAAGACCGCGATCGAGAGCCCGGCCGACCACGACGAGTTCGAATATGCGGGGCTCACCAAGGCGCCCGCGGAGCTCGTCAAGCCACCGCGTGTGGCCGAGAGCCCGATCCATCTCGAATGCAAATACCTGCAGAGCGTGCGGCTGAAAGAACTGCCGGGCCGCGAGCCCAACATCATGGTCGTCGCCGAGGTGATCGGCGTGCATATCGACGAGAGCGTGCTGACCGACGGGCTCGTCGATCCGCGCAAGCTCAAAGCCATCTCGCGGCTGGGCTATATGGACTACGCGGTGGTCGACGATTTCTTCACGATGAAACGCCCGCGCTGGCCCGACGACGCCTAAGCGCCTAGCGCCGCAAGCTCCACTACAAACGACCGATTGACGCCGCAACCATCCTTCCGGATGGTTGTGGTCCAACTCCATTCCCGTCCCCATCGCAGCAAGAGAGGAGCGGCTCCCATGGAAACCATCGAGCGGATCATCACCACCTACGGCCTGAGCGTCGTCGGCGGCATCGCGATCCTGATCGTCGGCTGGCTTATCGCTGGCTTCGTCGACCGCGCCATCCGCCGCGTCATGGGCAAGCGCGAGAAGGTCGACCCGTTGCTCACCGGCTTCGTTGCGAGCCTGGTCAAATACCTCATCCTCGCCTTCACCGTGGTCGCCGTGCTCAACCAGTTCGGCGTGCAGACCGCGAGCATGATCGCCGTGCTGGGCGCGGCCGGCCTCGCCATCGGCCTGGCGCTGCAGGGCACGCTGTCGCATCTGGCGGCGGGCGTCATGATCATGATCTTCCGGCCGTTCCGCCAGGGCCACTATATCGAGGTCGCGGGCAGCGCCGGCACGGTCAAGACCCTGACACTCTTCACCACCGAGCTCGCCACGCCGGACAACATCCAGATCATCGTGCCGAACGGCAAGGTCTGGGGCGATGTCGTGAAGAACTACAGCTTCCATGCCACGCGGCGCGTCGATTTCTCGCTCGGCATTGGCTACGGCGACGACATCGACAAGGCGATCAAGACCGTGCAGGGCGTGATTGCGAAGGAAAAGCGCGTGCACAAGGAACCCGAGCCGATGATCGTCGTGGGCGAGCTCGCCGACAGCTCGGTCAATCTGACGATCCGCGTCTGGTGCGACAGCGGCGACTATTGGGGCCTGAAGTTCGATCTGACCAAGGCGTTCAAGCAAGCGCTCGACAAGGCGAGCATCTCAATCCCCTTCCCGCAAAGGGACGTGCACCTGCATCAGGTAACCGGCCAACAGGCCGCCGGCTAAATCCTCAACTCCGCCAGCTCGGGTCCTTGCGGTCGAGCATGCGGAGAAGCGCCGGCCATTCGCGGGTGTTGCCCTTGCCGTCGCCGATGCCGGCCTCGTCGCCGTTGAACTGCTCGGCCGTGTGGTCGCGCACCGCCTTCGACGGCATGTTGATCTCGCGGCCCGTCGCCATGACGTCGAGCTGCGTCTGACAGGCGAGCTCCAGGTAGTACATGTTGCGGAAGGTCTCCGCGATCGAGCGGCCGCAGGTGAGAAGCCCGTGGTTGCGCAGGATCATCGTGTTCTTGTCGCCCATATCGTCGAGCAGGCGCGCCTGCTCGTCCCCGTCGAGCGCCAGGCCCTCATAGTCGTGATAGGCGACGCGGTCCTCGAAGAGGAGGCCAGTCTGCTCCATCGGGATCAAGCCGTCCTTGAGGCAGGAGATCGCCACCCCGGCGCGGCTATGCGTGTGGAGGACGCATTTCACGTCGTCGCGCGCGCGGTGGATGCAGGAATGGATCACGTAGCCAGCCGGGTTGATCTCGCGGGTCCCCGCCGTGCCGTCGATGATGTTCCCGTCGAGATCGACCTTCACCAGGTTCGAAGCCGTGATCTCGCTGTACATCAGGCCGTATTCGTTGATGAGAAAATGCTTGTCCGGCCCCGGCACCTTCGCGGTGATGTGGTTGTAGACGAACTGGGTCATCTCGTAGTGATCGACCAGCCGGTAGGCGGCCGCGAGATCGAGGCGGACGGCCCATTCGGCCTCGCTGATGTGGTCGGGCTTACCGGTGGTTTCCTTGCGGACGACGTTCATGGCGCGGCCTCCCTTGGCTAGCTGGCACCAAGTCTAACAGAGAATCGAGCACCCCGTCATGCCGCCAAGTAATCGACGCTCTGCATTTCGAAGAGGCGCGAGGCGGTGCGCTTGAACTCTTTTGCGTGGGTGCCCTTGGGATAGAGCTCGTCGGGACCGGCCTCGGCGGAGCAGATCAGCCGCGTTTTGGCCTCATAGAGGGCATCGATCAGGGTGGCAAAGCGCCGCGCTTCGTTCCGCTGCTCGGGCGCGAGCTTGGGCAC
>CAZBRE010000148.1:0-10479 GCA_964494065.1 uncultured Alphaproteobacteria bacterium | reverse complement strand
CGTTGCGGGTTCCAATCGATCGCCGAAGTGCCAAGCCTCGCCGGCCGCGCTCAGCGCCGTAGCCAGGTTTGCCGTTTCATGGCGAGGCAGGCGCTACGCGTCGCTTCAAATAATACTGTCTGCCCGATCCAACGCCAGTGTCGAGCGGCGGAACCCGGCGGTCTGTCGGCGACCGGCCCCCAGCAGTCGCGCTCCCCGCACGATATGGATGCCAATCTTCGCTATCTGTATGCCGAAGACGACGACCAAGGCGCTGACCGCGACGCCAAAGAAATCGTTCGCAAGCAATTCCGAAATCATAGCGACCGTCATGAAACTACCCATCGCGACGCCTATGGCGATCGTCAAGCTACCTGCCAGGACATAAGCAACTCGCGATACGAGACCCATCAGGCTCGATACGGTTGCACCACTCGTGGTCAAAACTGGAAAGCCCTTCATCGGTAAGCCATCCGACGTGCAGCGCGGCGAGCCCCAGTCATATCGTGGCTCGGCGAGCCGGACCTCTAGTCTCTCTCAATAACCAATCTCTCTCAATAATATGGGTGTTCGTAGCTCAAATAGTCATTTGAGGAATTGGTTCGGTAGCCAGAGTGCAATCTCCGGAAATATGAAGACGATCGCGAGCCCGATGACCTGCAGCATGACAAACGGAATGATGCCGCGGTAAATCGACTGCATTTTCACCTCGGGCGGGGCGACCCCCTTCATATAGAAAAGCGCGAAGCCGAAGGGCGGCGTGAGGAACGACGTCTGCAGGTTGATCGCGACCAAGAGCGCGAACCAATAGAGCACCTGCAGCTGCACCTCCTTGACCGGTACATCCGCTCCCAAGCCGAGATGGCCGGCGAAGGCCGGCGCCATTTCGCGTACGACCGGCGTGAACACCGGCAGGATGATCAGCGTGATCTCAAGCCAATCGAAGAAGAAACCGAGTATGAAGACGACCGCCGCCAGCAGGATCAAGAGGGACCACGGGGTGAGGTCCAGGAACTTGATGAAGTCGATGATCAGGTCTTCGCCGTAGAGCGCGCGAAAGAAATAGGCGAAGGCGGTGGCGGCGAGGAAGATGAAGAAAATCATCGAGGTCGTCAGCGCCGTCCGATGACAGACCTCCCGCAGCACCTTCCAGTTGAGCGTACCGTTGGCAAGCGCCAGCACCATCGAGCCGAAGGCGCCGATCCCAGCCGCCTCGGTGGGGGTTGCCCAGCCGCCGAAGATCGACCCCAACACCAGCACAATCAGGAAGACCGGCGGGATGAACCCGCGCAGGATCATGCCGAAGATCGAGTTCTCGTCGCGTTTTCCGAAGTGCATCGAAGCAAGGAAAACCACGAAGAAGGCGATCAGCCCCCAATTGGCGAACTTGCCCGCGGCGGTGCTCTGCAGCACCCAGGCCCCGGCCGCGACCCCGGCGACGACTGAGCTGTAGACAGTCATGGTGCGGCGATTGGTACGGGTGAGCTGGATCGCGTCATCCGGCAGCGGCGGGGCCAGTTCCGGCTTCACGGAACTCACAAACAGAATGTACGCAAAATAGAGGCCGGACAGGACCAGGCCCGGCACCACCGCGCCGAGGAAGAGATTGCCGACCGAAATCGACATCAAGTTCGCCATCAGGACGAGCATGATCGACGGTGGAATGAGAATACCGAGCGTGGCAGACGCCGCGAGCGTGCCTGTTGCGAGCGGCATGTCGTATTGCCGTTGTATCATCGTCGGCAGGGCAAGCAGCGTCATCATCACCACCGAGGCGCCAATAATGCCGGTGGTCGCCGCCATGATCGTGCCCATCACCGTGACCGAGAGCGCGAGCCCTCCGGGGATGCGCTTTAGCATGACTTGAAGGATGTGGAGGAGATCCTTCGCCACGCCGGAGCGCTCGAACATTGTCCCCATGAATATGAAACAGGGTATCGCCACCAGCACAGGGTTTTGGATTGCCCCGCTGGCCCCGTCTCCGCCCCACATACGGTTGGGTACGTTGAAGAACTCGTTGATGGTGACGACGTCGAGCGCGACGCCCAATAGCCCAAAGATCATCGCCGTGCCGCCGATGCCCACCGCGACCGGCAGGCCGGTGAACAGGGCAAAGGCGAGCGTGAGGAACATGTAAGCGCCCAGATACTCCGTGAAATGATCGATGAACCATTCGGGCATCAGGGCTAGTCCTTTTTCGCCATCACATCCGCCTTGATCGGCTCGGCCTCGAGCTCGACGTCCTCATGGGCGAATATGTGAAGCTCACTGGCTGCTTGCGCCTGCGCATCCGCACTGCCGAAGAGCCATGCCAACAGGCGCGTCAACGTCGCCAGGAAGGAGCACAGCACCAATACGAAGCCGATGACGAGGAGCGACTTGATGATGTAGCGCGCAGGAATCCCCGTGAGCGATTCCGACCCCTCGTTTTGGCTGACGGACAGTGCGACGAATTCGCCGGCGAAATAGGTGATCAAGACCAAGAACGGGATGCCGAGGATGACCAGCCCAAACAGTTCGAGCTTGGCCTGACGGCGGCGCGGCAACATTTCGCGGAAAATATCCACCCGGACATGGGCGTTCATGAGGTAGCCATAGCCAAACGACAGCAGCACGATGACCGCGTGTAGATGCCATTCGGAGTCTTGGAAGATGATGGGATTGAACCAGGCCAGATTCGCATTTGCCAGCCATATGCGGACGAAGTCGATCTTGCGCGTAATCACGTCGAACATGATGATCATGATCAACGGCAAGATCACCCAGCTCGACAGCTTGCCGATGGTCCGAGCCGGCCAGTCGAAGATGGCTGCGATCTTGAGAAGCCCACTCATTGGCAGCACCTTGGCTGTGCGGGACAGCGCAAAGCACACGGTGCGCCATCCAGCACTGCGGACAGCTTGGCGCAACTCATAAGGATTAGGTTCATGGGTCCGGTGGCCCTGTGCAGCTGAATAGCCGGCCGCCGAAGCGGCCGGCTGATCCAGCTGGTTTCAGGCGCTGCCTATTTCAGGTAGCCCCTTTCGCCCCAGATCTTGTACTTCTCGTGGAATGCCGAATAGGAAGCCCAGATCTTTTTCACGTCCGGGTTCGCCTTGATCTCATCGGCCAGGACTTCTTTCCACGCAGCGCGGAACTTCTCGATGGTTTCCTTGGGCCACGTTTTGATCTGCACGCCGTTCTTCTGATTGGCGATCATGGCCGCGAACTGAGAGGCCTCGCCGTCGGCGATCATTTCGGTCACGCTGGCCTTACAGGCCGTCTCGAGCATGGCCTTGTAGGCGTCGGGCAAAGCTTTCCACTTCTTTATGTTGATCAGCAGCTCGTTCGACGTCGACTGCTGGTGCCAGCCCGGGAAGTAGTTGAACTTGGCGATCTGATAGAAGCCCAGCGAACGGTCGATCGCCGGCATGGAAAACTCGGTGGCGTCGATTGTGCCGAGTTGGAGGGCCGGATAGATGTCGGCCGCAGCAAGCTGCTGAGTGGAGACGCCGAACTTCTGCATGACCTTGGCGCCCATGCCGAAGAACCGCATCTTCATGCCCCGGAGCTGATCGAGGCTCTTGATCTCCTTGCGGAACCAACCGGAGGTCTCCGGCGGGATCATGCCGCACAGCAGATATTTGATGTTGGCCTTGGCATAGAGATCTTCGGCGAGCTTGACGCCGCCGCCGTGGATCATCCAGGCCGCGAACTCAGGAGCCGCGGGGCCGAACGGCCAGGTCGAAAGGAAGGCGAAGGCCGAGTTCTTGCCCTGGTTGGCGCCTGGAGTGCCAAAGGCCGCATCGATCGCGCCCTCGGAAACCGGATCGTAATAAGCGTAGCCGCCGGTCAACGCGCCTGGTTCGAAAACTCTAATCTGAAACTTGCCGCCGGACATCCGCTTCACCGCTTCGGCGATCCGGTGCGGTGGCGGGCCAATGACCGCAACGTTCTTGCCGAAGGCCGCGTGGAGTTTCCAGCGTACCCGCTTTTCGGCACTCGCGGGGCTGACGGTGAAACTCGTCACGACAACCGCGCCAACAGCTGCGATCAAAAGACTGCGTATTTTCATTGTGATTTTCCTCCCTAGATGCCACGGAAACGACGACGCCCTGCTTATTTGCAAAATCTGATGTCGTAAGGCGCGCTCAGGCTCTCACACAGCGAAGACCAAAACAACCCTTTGCACGTGACCAGGTTGCGCATTGCTGTACTTCGACCCTGACAAGAGAAACTCTGCGGCCTGTCAACTGGCGGGCCCGGATCGCCCCTCGCCATCTGGGCCGGTCGCTCGGTCTGGGACTCTCGACCGGGCGTTCTGCGATAACATGGAGCGCTACGCATGCAGGCGATCCGGCCGAAGGAGGCGACGACATGAAGGTGTTGATAACCGGCGGGACCGGGTTCATCGGTCAGCGGCTTGCGCTGCGGTTGCTCGAACGGGGCGAGCTCACGGGCTCGTCCGGGGACATGCAGGAGATCGACGAGCTGATTCTCTTCGATCAGACCGTACCGGAGGGGCTGTCCGATCGATTCGACGATAGCGCCGTCGCGGTCACCGTGGTCGCCGGCGATATAGCCGACAAGGATGTCGTCGGCGGCCTCATCGACCGCGACAACATATCGGTCTTTCACCTCGCGTCGGTGGTGAGCGGCGGCGGCGAGCGTGACTTCGATCTCGCCATGCAGGTCAACCTCGACGGCGGGCTCAACGTGCTGGAAGCGCTCCGCGCCCGTAACGGCACGCCGAAGCTCGTCTTCGCAAGCTCGATCGCCGTCTTCGGCGGCCGCGCCATGCCCGAGCGCGTCGGTGATATGACGAAGCAAGTCCCGCAAACGACCTACGGCGTCACAAAGGCGATCAACGAGCTGCTGATCAACGACTATTCGCGTAAGGGCTTCCTCGACGGCCGCTCGGCGCGGCTGCCGACAGTGATCATCCGGCCGGGCGCGCCGAACGCGGCGGCCTCGAGCTTCGCCTCCGCGGTGATGCGCGAGCCGCTCAAGGGTATCGACTACGTGCTGCCGGTGCGGCCCGAAACCGCGATGCCGTCGCTCGGCTACCGCGCGGTCGTCGACGGGATCATAGCGCTGCATGAACTGCCCGGCGAGGCGCTCGGCGAGGACCGCGCCGTCGGCCTGCCGAGCCTGCGGGTAACGGTGGCGGACATGATCGAGGCCTTGCAGCGCGTCGCTGGCAACCGGCCGCTCGGCCGCATCAGCGTCGAGCCCGATCCGGCGATCGAGGCGATCTGCGCGACCTGGCCGCAGGGAACCATCGACGACCGAGCGCTTGACCTGGGCCTGCCGTCCGAACATAGCATCGACGAAATGATCGCCTACTACATCGAGGACTACGTCGACGGCGCGTGATGCCCGGACGGCAACCAGGAACGGGGGATAACCGAATGGCCAAGAAACCGCAGACCAGCTGGCGCAGCGCCGAGTGGTTCGGCAAGCGCGACATGGACGGCTTCCGGCACCGCAGCTGGATGCGCAACCAGGGCCGGCCCGACCACCAGTTCGACGGCCGGCCGGTGATCGGGATCTGCAACACGTGGTCCGAGCTCACGCCCTGCAACGGCCATTTCCGCGACCTGGCCGAGCGCGTGCGGCGCGGCGTTTTGGAGGCGGGCGGCTTCCCGCTCGAGTTCCCCGTCATGTCGCTCGGCGAGACGATCATGCGGCCGACGACGATGATGTTCCGCAACCTCGCCTCGATGGATGTCGAGGAGTCGATCCGCGCCAACCCGATCGACGGCGTGGTGCTGCTGACCGGCTGCGACAAGACGACGCCGGCGCTCGTCATGGGGGCGGCGTCGTGCGACCTGCCGACGCTCGTCGTCTCCGGCGGCCCGATGCTGAACGGACGCTTCCGCGGCGAGCGCATCGGCTCCGGCACCCATGTCTGGAAGTTCGATGAGATGGTCAAGTCGGGCGACATGACGTTCGACGATCTCCTCGAGGCCGAGGCCTGCATGTCGCGCTCGATCGGCCATTGCATGACCATGGGCACGGCCTCGACGATGGCCTCGATGATCGAGGCGCTGGGGCTCGGCCTGCCGACCAACGCAGCGATCCCCGCAGCCGATGCGCGGCGCAATGTGCTTGCCCATCTCGCGGGCATGCGGATCGTCGACATGGTGCGCGAGGACCTGCGCCTCTCCCAGGTCCTGACCCGCGCGGCCTTCGAAAATGCGATCCGGGCAAACGGTGCCATCGGCGGCTCGACCAATGCGGTCGTGCACCTGATCGCCATCGCCGGCCGGCTCGGCGTCGAGCTGACGCTTGAGGACTGGGACCGGCTCGGCCGCGAGGTCCCCTGCCTGGTCAACCTCATGCCCTCGGGCGCCTATCTGATGGAGGACTTCTACTATGCCGGCGGCCTGCCGGTGGTCCTGCGCGAGCTGGCCGAGAATGCGCTGCTCAATACCGATGCCCTGACCGTGACCGGACGCAGCATGGGTGAGGAGGTCGCCAAGGCCGAGTGCTTCGACCGCGACGTCATCCACACGCTCGAAAAGCCGTTCAAGCCTCAGGGCGGCATCCGCGTGCTCCGCGGCAACCTCGCCCCCAACGGCGCGGTCATCAAGCCCTCGGCAGCGACCGACGCGCTGCTGCAGCATCGCGGCCGGGCGGTCGTCTTCGAGGATATCGACGATTACAAGGCCCGGGTCGACGATCCCGACCTCGACATCGATGAAAACAGCGTGATGGTGCTGCGCAATTGCGGGCCGGTCGGCTATCCCGGTTTCGCCGAGGTCGGCAACATGACGCTGCCCAAGAAGCTCATTCAGCGCGGGATCACGGATATGGTGCGGCTCTCGGACGCCAGGATGAGCGGCACGGCCTACGGTACGGTGGTGCTCCACGTGGCACCCGAATCGGCCAAAGGCGGCCCCCTTGGCCTCGTGCGCACCGGCGATATGATCGAGCTCGACGTCGCCGGCGGCCGCCTGCACCTCGACGTGCCCGACGAGGAGCTCGACGCGCGCCGCGCCGAGCAGACCGCGCCGGCCCAGCCCGATCGCGGCTACTGGCGCCTCTACCACGACCACGTGCTCCAGGCCGATCAGGGCTGCGATTTCGACTTCCTCGTCGGCGGCAGCGGCGCTCCAATCCCGAAGGAGAACCACTGAGCGGCCAGGGGTCTTCCGGCTACATGACGGCGCCGATCTGCCAGGGCACGAATTCGTGGCTGCCGTAGCCGAAGGCCTCCGACTTGCTTTGCGCGCCGCTGGCCACGTCGAGCCATAGGCGGAAGATCTCCTCGCCCATCTCGGCCACGGACTTGCCGCCGTCGACGATCTGGCCGCAATTGATATCCATGTCCTCCTCGAGGCGCGCGAACATGGGCGTGTTGGTGGCGAGCTTGACGCAGGGCGCCGGCTTGAAGCCGAAGGCCGAGCCGCGCCCCGTGGAGAAGCAGACGAGATTGGCGCCCGAGGCCACTTCACCGGTGACCGAGACCGGGTCGTAGCCGGGGCTGTCCATGAAGAGGAAGCCTTTGGCGTTGACGATCTCGCCGTATTTGTAGACGCCGTTGAGGTTGGTGGTGCCGCCCTTGGCCGCCGCGCCCAGCGACTTTTCGAGGATCGTGGTGAGGCCCCCGGCCTTGTTGCCGGGCGTTGGGTTGTTGTCCATGACGCCGCCGTTCCGCGCCGTGTAGTCCTCCCACCAGCGGATGCGCTCGACCAGCTTCTCGCCGACCTCGCGCGAGGCCGCGCGGCGGGTCAGCAGGTGCTCGGCGCCATAGATCTCCGGGGTCTCGGCGAGGATGGCCGAGCCGCCATGGCGGACCAAGAGATCGACCGCGGCCCCCATCGCCGGGTTCGCGGTGATGCCGGAATAGCCGTCCGAGCCCCCGCATTGCAGCGCCACGCACAGCTCTGCGGCGGGCACGGTCTCGCGCGCATGGGCGTTGACCACGGGAAGCAGTTCTTCGATCCGGCGCACACCTTCCTCGATGGTCTTCCGCGTGCCGCCGGTCTCCTGCATCACCAAAGTGAGGAAGGTCTTGCCCTCTTCGAGGCCGAAGCTCGCCTTGAAGGAGGCGATCTGGAAGACCTCGCAGCCGAGGCCGATCATCACCACGGCGCCGAAATTGGGATGCCCGCTATAGCCGAACATGAGCCGCTGCAGGTTCGCGAAGCCTTCGCTGTCGGTGGCCATGCCACAGCCGGAGCCGTGGGTCAGGGCGACCACGCCGTCGACATTGGGATAGGCCTCGAAGGCGCCGCTCCGCTCGAGGCGCTCGGCGATCTGTTGGGCCACCGTGGCCGAGCAATTGACGCTGGAGAGAATGCCGATGTAGTTGCGTGTGCCGATTTTCCCGCTCGCGCGGCGGAAGCCTTCGAAGGTCGCGCGCGCCGCATCCGGCACGAACGCGGTCGGCTTCGCCTCGGAGCAGAAGGCGTAGTCGCGCTCGAATCCCTTGAAGTCGCAGTTGTGGGCGTGGATGTGCTCGCCCGGCGCGATGGCGCCGGCGGCGAAGCCGATAATCTGGTCGAACTTGACGATGGGGGCGCCGTCGGCGATGGCCGTCGTCGCCATCTTGTGGCCGGCCGGGATCTCGTCTTTCGCGGCAACGCCGTCATGGCCGCAATCGTCCCCGGCCGGCAGCGTGTCGATCGCAACGACGAGATTGTCGCCGGCGCCCAATCGAATGGTCTTGGCCCTGCGGTCACTCATCGTGTCTCTCCCCGTTCGATGGCCGCCCGGTCACCTCATCGGCGCGGAACCAGCCGCGTCGAAGAAGGACCTCATCCGCGCGACGTCCGGCGTCTTGCCCGTGAACAACGCGAAGGCATGCGCCGCCTGGTAAACGGCCATGCCTCTGCCGGACATCGTCCGACAGCCGATCCGCCTGGCGCAGCTAAGCAGGTCCGTCTCGATCGTGAAATAGATGATATCGACGACCCAGAGATCGGGCCGCAGGAGGGCGGCATCGAGCGGCATACCGGGATGCTCGTCGGTGCCGATCGGCGTTGCGTTCACCAGCCCATCGCAAACGGACAACGGCTCGGAAAGCTCGGAAACGGCGTGCGCGGTGCCGGGACCGAACCGCCGAACGAGCGCGTCGGCAAGGCGGTCCGCGCGCGCGTGGTCGACATCGTGGATGGCGAGCGACGCCACCCCGCAGCGCAGGAGGGCGTGGCCCACTGCTGAGCCCGCCCCGCCCGCACCCAGCAGGATCACCGCGTCGGTCTTCACGCCGGCCAGGTCCTCCGTGAAGCTCGCGGCGAAGCCGGAACAGTCCGTATTGTGGCCGATACGCTGCCCATCCTCGAAGACGACCGTGTTGATTGCACCAATGGCGGCGGCGTCCGAAAGCGAATCCACGAAGGCCGTGGCGGCCTGCTTGCACGGATGCGTGATGTTGAGGCCGGCGAACCCTGACGCCTCGGCCCAGGCGATGAGGTCGCCCAACGCCTCCGGGCCAAGCGACAGAGCCTGCAAATCGATGAGCGTGTATGTCAGAGAAAGGCCCTGATGCGCGGCCTCGTTCTCATGCATCGCCGGCGTCCTCGACGCCTGAATACCCGCGCCGATCAACCCGACCAGAACCGTGCTGTCCGAGACCTCGCGCACGGCGGCCGCAAAACCGGACCCATCGTCGCGCAGCGCCCGCCAAATCCGCGCGGCGGCTTCGTCATTGCGTGCAGCTCTATCGGGCATGGTATCCATCCCATAGCACAAGTCGTGCCGATCGGTGGACAGACGAGGCCTCGGCGCTGAGCGCCAGGCTAGGCGGGCATCGGCAGTGCCTTTGGCGATTTCGAAAGGGCGTGTGGATATGGGCAATCGTTTGGCAGACAAGACCGCGCTGGTGACCGCCGCGGCGCAGGGTATCGGCAGGGCGACGGCGCTCGCTTTCGCCGCCGAAGGGGCGACCGTCTGGGCGACCGATATCAACGAGGAGATCCTGGCCGAGCTTGAGGGAACGCCGGGGCTCACCACCCACCGGCTCGACGTGCGGGACCGCGCGGCCATCGCCGCCCTGACGGAGCGGATCGGTACGGTCGATATCCTCTTCAACTGCGCGGGCTATGTGCCGCACGGATCCGTTCTCGACTGCAGCGAGGAGGAGTGGGACCGCACCTTCGAGCTCAACGTGCGCAGCATGTTTTTGACCATTCGGGCGGTGCTGCCGGCGATGATCGCGGCCGGAAGCGGCTCGATCATCAACGTCGCCTCCGTGGCGTCCTCGGTCGCCGGGGTGCCGGACCGCTGCGGCTACGGCGCCAGCAAGGCGGCGGTGATCGGGCTCACCAAATCGGTCGCCGCCGACTTCGTCGGGGCCGGCATCCGCTGCAATGCAATCTGCCCGGGCACGGTCGAGACCCCGTCATTGAACGAGCGCCTGAGCGCCTTCGACGATCCCACCGCGGCGCGCAAAACCTTCATCGCCCGCCAGCGCATGGGGCGCTTCGGCAGCGCCGAGGAAATCGCGCACTTGGCCGTCTACCTCGCCTCCGACGAGGCGAGCTTCACCACCGGGACCGAGGCGATCATCGA
>CAZBRE010000147.1:0-10529 GCA_964494065.1 uncultured Alphaproteobacteria bacterium | reverse complement strand
TTGTTGGGCCTTCTTTAGCCGAAAAGGCCGTATCATGAAATGCGGGCCGGCGCGATACCGGCCATGTCCTGATTTTCTCAATGATATCAGTCATTAACGCATTTTTAACCATGCGGGTGTGACGGCAGTCACAGACACGGGTCATTGCCGGCCCCTATGATCCGGGCCAGATGGTGGAGCCTATCCAAGCGGGCTCCGGAACTTTCCACGTGGCGGCAACCGACGACATGGACCGGAGCCGCCCGGATACAGTCAGGAGACGTTCGATGAAGATCAAACTCGCTAGCATTGCATCCGCGCTGGTCCTCTCCGTTGCGATCGGCATGGGTGGGACCTCCCCGGCCGCCGCCTGTTCGGCCGGCGGCCCCGGGCCGAAGGAAGTCCTCGGCAGCATCGGGGGCGCCGTGATCGGCGGCCTGATCGGCTCGCGCATCGGCAAGGGCGCCGGGCGCGGTGCGGCGATCGCCGGCGGCGTGGTGATCGGCGGCCTGCTCGGCAACCGCATCGGTAACGCCCTCGACTGCGACGACGTGCGCCGCCACAACGAGGCGACCCGCCGCGCGCTCGAGCGGGAGCCCAACTACACGACCTCGCGCTGGCAGAACCCCAACACCGGGGCGCACGGCAACACCACGCCGACCGAGACTTTCGTGAACGATCGCGGCCAGACCTGCCGCCGCTTCACCACCTCGGTGACCAACAAGTCGGGCGAGACCCAGAGCGGCAACGGCGTCGCCTGCCGCAACGAACAAGGCGGCTGGGACATCACCTGACGCTTATCAGGCCAGTCCAAGTTTTTCGTGGAGCGGCGGTCCCTTGGGGCCGCCGCTTCTCGTTTCCAACCCTCTCCCTCTAGGGGAGAGGGAATCCCCTTCCCGGCTTCGACAGTCCCGCGCTATCCCACCCGCACGACATGCACTTCTGTCGGTGGGCGCTTGCCGCGGCGGTCTCTGAGCGCGCGGCGGACGGCGCGGCGGGCGGTTTCGCGGACCTCCTCGTCGTCGGCGCGGCGCGGGCGCGGCAGATCGGCGAGCGCGTCCTCGATGGCCTCGGCCAGCGCGCCGCGCAGATCCTCGACCATGGGGTCGTCGGCGATGCCCTGCAGGGTGATCTGGGGCGGCGCGGCCAGCACGCCGTCGGGATCGACCACGACGGTGGCGACGGCCATGCCGTTCCACATCAGGCGCTTGCGCTCCTGCAAGGTCGGGCCGTCGATCGGGACCAGCACCTCGCCGTCGATGGCGAGCCGGCCCGAGGGTACGGTCTCGACGATGCCGGCACGGCCCGGCGCCAGCCGCACGACCTCGCCGTTCAGCACCTCGATCTGCTCGGGGACCTGGCACTGGGCGGCGAGCGCGACATGCGCGCCCAGATGCCGCGCCTCGCCATGTACGGGCACGGCGATGCGCGGCTGGGTCAGCTGATACATGCGGATCAGCTCGTCGCGGGCCGGATGGCCCGAGACGTGGACAAAATGGTCCTTCTCGGAGACCACCTCGACGCCGAGGCGAAAGAAGGCGTTGTGGAGCCGGCCGATCGGGCGTTCGTTGCCCGGGATGATGCGCGAGGAGAAGATGACGACGTCGCCCGCCTCCAGGACGATATGCGGATGGTTGCCGTAGGCGATCTTGGTGAGTGCGGCGTTGGGCTCGCCCTGGCTGCCGGTGGCGGCGATCAGCACCTTGTCGCGCGGCAGATGGGCGATCTCCTCGTCGTCGAGAAAGCGCGGGATCTCGGTCAGATAGCCGTTCTCGCGCGCGGCGTCGTAAATGCGCCAGAGCGAGCGGCCGACCAGCGCCGCTTGCCGCCCGGTCGCCTGCGCCACGGCCGCGATCGTCTCCAGGCGCGCCACATTGCTGGCGAAGCAGCCGATGGCGACGCGCTGGTCGTATTTGCCGACGAGCTCGATCAGGCTTTCCCGCACCTCGGCCTCGGAGCCGGAGGTGCCCTCGCGGAAGACATTGGTTGAGTCGCCGATCAGCGCGAGGATGCCCTCCTCGCCGACCCGCCGCAACGCCTCGTAGTCCGAGACCGGGCCGACCAGCGGCTCGGGGTCGAACTTCCAGTCGCCGGTATGCAGCACCGTGCCCGCCTCGGTGCGGATGACGACGGCGTTGGGCTCGGGGATCGAATGGGTGAGCGTGATGAGCTCGATGGCGAAGGGGCCGATGCGGAACTTCGAGGACGGCTCGACCTCGGTGATCTTCGCCTTGTCCTCGAGGCCCACCTCTTTCAGCTTGCGGCGCACCACCGACGCCGTGAACGGCGTGGCGAAGATCGGGCATTTGAGCCGCGACCACAGATAGGGGACCGCGCCGATATGGTCCTCATGGGCATGGGTGAGGACGAGCGCGACCAGATCGTCCTTGCGCGCGGCGATGAATTGCGGGTCGGGCATGATGACGTCGACGCCAGGCGTCTGGTCGTCGCCGAAGGTGATGCCGAGATCGAGCATCAGCCATTTGCCGGCATGGCCGAGCAGGTTGAGGTTCATGCCGATCTCGCCTGCCCCGCCGAGCGGCAGGAAGATCAGGTCCTTCTTGCCGGTCTGGAGCGGGTCGCGCTTACTAGTCATGCGCGCTCATGTGCGCGTGTTTCGGCGATAGATCGACAACAGGCCGCGCATGGTGAGATCGCGGTCGAGATGCTGGATGGCATCGGTCGCCTCGTTGAAGAGCGGCGCGAGCCCGCCCGTGGCGACGACCGTCATCTTGGCACCGTACTCCTTCTCGATGCGCGCGATCATGCCCTCGATCAGCGAGACATAGCCCCAATAGACGCCCGACTGCATCGCCGGCACGGTCGAACGGCCGATGACATGCGCGGGCCGTGCAACATCGATGCGCGGCAGCTTGGCGGCGGCCATGTGGAGCGCTTCGAGCGAGAGGTTGATGCCGGGGGCGATGACGCCGCCGACGTAAGCGCCGTCCTTGTCGACGACGTCGAAGGTCGTGGCGGTGCCGAAGTCGACGATGATGAGCGGCCCGTCGTATTTCTCCGAGGCGCCGACGGCGTTGACGAGACGGTCGGCGCCGACCTCCTCGGGATGATCGACCTTGGCGGCGACGCCGAGATCGACGTTCGGATCGCCGATCACCAGCGGCTCGCACTGGAAATAGCGCCGGCAGAGCATGCGAAGCGCGTAAGAAGCGGCCGGCACGACGTTGGCGAGGATCGCCTCGTCGATCTGCTCGAAGGACAGAGCTTCGAGGTTCATCAGATGCGACAGCCAGACGGCGTATTCGTCGGCCGTGCGGTTGGGATCGGACGAGCTCCGCCATTCGCCGCGCAGCGTGTCGCCTTCGTAGACCGCGAAGACGACGTTCGTGTTGCCGCTATCGATCGCTGCCAGCATTCAGATCCCCTGCCCCGGCCCTGCCGTGTCGTTTCCGTGTCGATGCCGCACCGGCCTCAGCCGGCCGGGAAGACCTCGCCGTAGGATATGGCCTGCGTTTGCCCCGAGGCCAAGCGCAGCACGAGCGCCCCGTCTTCGCCGATATCCTCGAACGCGCCCGTAAGCGCCGTCTCGCCGCTTCCCACCGTGACCGGATCGCCCGGCTGGAAGAAGGAATTTTCCAGCCACAGCCGCCGGATCGGGCCGAAACCGTTCGCGTTCCATTCGAGATAGTAGTCGAGGAGGTGGTCCGCGACCATGGGCAGCAGATCCTCGGGCGTGGGGTGGTCGCGGAGGGATGTGAGATCGGTGGCCGGCCACTGGGCATCGGGCGGGTGATGGGCCGTGTTGACGCCGATGCCGATCACCACCCAGTCGAGCGCGCCGTCGGGCTTGGTCGCCGATTCGAGCAGGATACCCACGACTTTCTTGCCGTCCAGCAGAACGTCGTTCGGCCATTTGAGGGTGAGATCGATGCCGGGGTGATCGAGGGCGGCAATGGCGTCCCAGAGCGCTACCCCGGCGACGAAGCCGAGCTGAGCCGCCGTCGCGGGCGCACAGTCGGGGCGCAGGATGAGGGTCATGTAGAGGTTTCCGGGCGGCGACGCCCACGGCTTGCCGCGCCGCCCGCGCCCGGCGCTCTGGGTTTCGGCGACCACCAGCGTTCCCTCCGCCGCGCCGCCCGCGGCCAAGTCCTTGGTGACATCGTTGGTCGAGCCAACATGGGCGCGCCGAACGAGCGTGTAGAAATCGGGAAGGGTCATGGGTCGAGGCGTCCGCCCGCGGGGCGCCGGGCCCCGATTAGCCGTTGATCAGGGCCTGGATCGCGTTTTCGCTGGCAGCCAGGAGCGGCCCCGGAAAGGCGAAGAAGAACAACACCAGGAGGCCGCTCACCCCCTGGATCGCGGCCATGGTGGTGCCGACGGGCTTGTCGAAGGGCGCGCCCGCCTCGTCGAAATACATCACCTTGACGATGCGGATGTAATAGTAGGCACCCACGACCGAAGTCAGCACGCCGACGATGGCGAGCACGTAGAGCCCGGATTCGATCGCCGCGAGGAAGACGTAGAGCTTGCCGAAGAAGCCGGCGAGCGGCGGGATCCCCGCCATCGAGAACATCATGATCGCCAGCACCGCCGCCATCAGCGGATTGGTGCGCGAAAGCCCGCGCAGATCGTCGATCTCCTCCAGCATGCGGTTGCCGCGGCGCATCGAGAGCACGACACAGAAGGTGCCGACCACCATGACGAGATAGATCGTCATGTAGATGAGCACGCCGCGCAGACCGTCGACCGTTCCCGCCGCCAGGCCGACCAGCGCGTAGCCGATATGGCCGATCGAGCTGTAGGCGAGCAGGCGCTTGATGTTGGTCTGCGCGATCGCGGCAAAACCGCCGAGCAGCATCGAGCCCAGCGCGAGGAACCAGATGATCTGGCGCCAGGCGTCGGAGAGATCGCCGAAGGGCCCGATGAGGAGGCGAAGGAAGAGCGCCATCGCGGCGAGCTTGGGCGCGGCCGCGAAGAAGGCCGTGACCGGCGTCGGCGCACCCTCGTAGACGTCGGGCGTCCACATGTGGAAGGGGAAAGCCGCGATCTTGAAGGCGAGCCCGGCCATCACGAAGACCAGGCCAACGATGAGCCCAACGGACGGCGCGGCGTGATCGACGCTGCCGAAGATCTTGGCGATCTCGGTGAAGTTCGTGGTGCCGACGAAGCCGTAGACCATCGAGGCGCCGTAAAGCAGCATGCCCGAGGAGAGCGCGCCGAGGACGAAGTATTTGAGACCCGCCTCGCTGGAGCGCACCGAATCGCGGTGGAAGGCGGCGACGACGTAGAGCGAGAGGCTCTGCAGCTCGAGGCCGACATAGAGCGACATGAGGTCGTTGGCCGAGACCATCATCATCATGCCGAGCGTCGCCAGCACGATGAGGACCGGGAACTCGAAGCGCGCAATGTGCTCGCGCCTGTTGAAGCCCAGCGACATCACGATGGCAAGCGCGGAGCCGGCAAGCACCAAGAGCTTGATGAAGACGCCGAATGCGTCGGTCACGAAAAGGCCGCCGAAGATCGAGGTCTTGACGCCGACCGGCGTGAAGACGACGACGGCCACGCCGGTGACGAACAGGGCGAGCACGCTCAAGCCCGACACCAGGCTGGTGCCCTTGTCGCCCTTGAACACCCCGACCATCAGGAGCGCCATGGCTGCGAGCGCCATGAAGATCTCGGGCAGGGCCGGTTGGATATTTCCGAGTGTCTGGCTCATGGTGTGTGGCTCATGGCCCGCGCTTGCTTGTTGGCATCCGGCTTTGCTGCACCGGGAGGGCGCGCGCCGCCTTCTTGGAGGCTGTCCGGGTGATCGACGTCTGGTAGTTGGCGACGAGGTTGGCGACGGTCCTGTCGATGGGTTTCAGGAAGCTCGACGGATAGATGCCCATCCATAGCACCAGGACGACCAGCGGAGCGAAGACGAGCTTCTCGCGCAGGCTCAAATCGAGGATGTTCTGGAGGTTGGGCTTGTCGAGCGTACCGAAGATGACGCGCCGGTAGAGGTAGAGCATGTAGGCGGCGCCCAGGATGAGCCCCGTTGCGGCGAAGGCGGCGACCCAGGTATTGGCCTTGAAGGCGCCCACGAGTACGAGGAACTCGCCGACGAAGCCGCTGGTGCCTGGCAGTCCGACCGACGCCAGCATGAACAGCATGAAGACCCCGGCATAGACCGGCATCCGGTTCACCAGGCCGCCATAATGGCTGATCTCGCGGCTGTGCTCGCGGTCGTAGACCACGCCGACGACGAGGAAGAGCGCGGCGGAGACGACCCCGTGGCTCAGCATCTGGAAGATCGCGCCCTGCACGCCCTGCACCGTCGCCGTAAAGATGCCGATGGTCACGAAGCCCATATGCGCGACCGAGGAATAGGCGATCAGCTTCTTCATGTCCTCCTGGGCGAGCGCCACAAGCGAGGTGTAGATCACCGCGATAACGGAGAGGCTGTAGACGAGCGGGGTGAAGAACGCGGATGCGTCGGGGAACATCGGCAGCGAGAACCGCAGGAAGCCGTAGCCGCCCATCTTCAGGAGCACGCCGGCCAGGATCACCGAACCCGCGGTCGGCGCCTCGACATGGGCGTCGGGCAGCCAGGTATGGACCGGCCACATCGGCACCTTGATGGCGAAGGAGGCGAAGAAGGCGAGCCAGACCCAGCGCTGGAATTCCGGATCGAAGCCGTGCGTCTTGGCGAATTCGATGATCGTCGGGATGTCGGTGGTGCCCGATCCCCGGCCGAACTGCCCCGACGAGATGGTCTCGTAGTAGATGGCGAAGATCGCCAGTAGCATCAGGACGGAGCCGGTGAGCGTGTAGAGGAAGAACTTGAAGGCCGAATAGACGCGCCGCTTGCCGCCCCAGACGCCGATGATCAGGAACATCGGGATCAGCACGCCCTCGAAGAAGATGTAGAAGGTGACGAGGTCGAGGGCGCAGAACGTCCCGATCATGAAGGTTTCAAGGATCAGGAAGGCGATCATGTATTCGCGCACGCGGTCCTTGATCGCCTGCCAGCTCGCCAGCACGCAGATCGGCGTGAGCAGCGTCGACAGCAGCACGAAGAAGATCGAAATGCCGTCCACGCCCATGTGATAGGTGAGCTTGTAGCCGCCGGGGAAGTTGAACCAGGCGACGCGCTCCTGGAACTGGAAGGTGGCGACCGTCTCGTCGAAGTTGAACCAGACGAAGAGCGAGAGCGCGAAGACGACCAGCGAGGTGAAGAGCGTGAAGTTGCGCGCGTTGCGGGCGACCTCGGCCTCGTTGCCGCGCACGAAGATGAGGAAGATCGCGCCGACCAGCGGCAGGAACCAGAGCAGGAAGAGGATCGGAAACGTCATGCTCGCCCGCCCTACCCTGCGATCACGAGGACGTAGAGCGTCACGAAGGCCGCGACGCCGATCAGGATCGAGAAGGCGTAGTGGTAGAGGTAGCCGGTCTGCAGCGCGCTGGCGCGCTTGGCGATGTTCTGCGCCGCGGCCGCGATGCCGTCGGGGCCCACCCCGTCGATGAAGGCGCCGTCGCCCGACTTCCACAAGCCGCGCCCGATATAGAAGGCGGGCTTCACGAAGATCGCGTCATAGAGCTCGTCGAAATACCACTTGTTCAGCAGGAACTGATAAATCCCGCGCAGCTTGTAGGCGAGGAAGACCGGGATCATGCGCAAATAGGCATAGGCGATGTAGGCGCAGGCGATGCCCGCCAGGGCAACGATCAGCGGCAGCCATTTGACCCACGGGGCGGTGTGATGCGCGGCCTCGATGATCTTTTCCATGCGGCCCATCTCGAAGCCGGCGCGCTTGAAGACCTCGACCCCATGGCCGGCGAAGAGGTCCTGCGCCAGGAAGCCCGCGACGACCGCACCGGTCGCCAGCAGCAGGAGCGGTCCGGTCATCACGAAGGGCGATTCGTGGACGTGGCTCATCACCTTCTCCGAAGCCCGCGGCCGGCCGTGGAAGGTCATGAGGAGGAGCCGCCAGGAATAGAGCGCGGTCAGGAAGGCGGCGGCGATGCCGAGCCAATAGGCATACATGCCGATGCCCGAATGGGCGCCGAAGGCGCTTTCCAGGATCGCGTCCTTGGAATGGAAGCCTGCAAAGCCGATCATCCCCGGAATACCGATGCCGGCGAGCGCCAGCGAGCCGATCCACATGACGGCGTACGTCAACGGCATCTTCCGCCAGATCCCGCCCATCTTGCGCATATCCTGCTCGTCCGACATGCCGTGGATCACCGAGCCGGAGCCCAGGAAGAGCAGCGCCTTGAAGAAGGCGTGGGTCATCAGGTGGAAGATCGCGATCGAATAGGCGCCGATGCCGGCGGCGAAGAACATGTAGCCGAGCTGCGAGCAGGTCGAGTACGCGATCACGCGCTTGATGTCGGTCTGGCAGAGGCCGACGGTTGCCGCGAAGAAGGCGGTCGATGCGCCGATCAGCGTGACGATGAAGAGCGCCGTGGGCGCCGCCTCGAAGAGCGGCGACATACGGCAGACCATGAAGACGCCGGCCGTCACCATGGTCGCGGCGTGGATGAGCGCGGAGACCGGGGTCGGGCCCTCCATCGCATCGGGCAGCCAGGTGTGGAGGAAGATCTGCGCCGATTTTCCCATCGCGCCGATGAAGAGCAGAATCGCGATGGTCGTCATCGCGTGGACTTGCATGCCGAGGAACTGGAAGGTGACGTCCTTCTTGCCGGCGATCCCGGCGAAGATTGCGTCGAAGCCGACGGTGTCGAAGACCAGAAAGATGCCGAAGATGCCCAGCGCGAAGCCGAAATCGCCGATTCGGTTGACCACGAAGGCCTTGATCGCCGCGGCGTTGGCCGAGGGCTTGTGATACCAGAAGCCGATCAGGAGATAAGAGCAGAGCCCCACCCCTTCCCAGCCGAAGAAGAGCTGGACCAGGTTGTCGGCCGTCACCAGCATCAGCATCGAGAACGTAAAGAGGCTCAGATACGAGAAGAAGCGCGCCCGGTGCGGGTCGTGCGACATGTAGCCGATCGAATAGATGTGGATGATCGCGGAGACCACCGACACCGTGAACACCATGATCGCCGAGAGCGGGTCGAACTTGAGCGCCCAGTTGAAGGCGAGCGAGCCCGACTGGATCCAGGTGAAGACCTCGACCGTGTTGTTGCGGGCCGTTTCGGCCAGCACGACCTCGTAGAAGATCACGCAGCCGAGCAGGCCCGAGATCACCATGGCCCCGCAGGTGACCGCCATCGCCCAGCGGTCGCCGATCATGCGGCCGAAGAGACCGGCGATGACCGCGCCCAGAAGCGGCAGGAAGATTGCGGCTGCGTACATCTGGTCCCCGCTAGCCCTTCATCACGTTCACGTCCTCGACCTCGATCGAGCCGCGGTTGCGGAAATAGACGACCAGGATCGCAAGCCCGATCGCGGCCTCGGCGGCGGCGACGGTGAGCACGAACATGGCGAAGATCTGGCCGACCAGGTCTTTGAGCGCCCAGGAGAAGGCGACCAGATTGATGTTGACGGCGAGCAGCATGAGCTCGACCGACATCAGGATGACGATGACGTTCTTGCGGTTCAAAAAGATGCCAAAGATACCGATCGTGAAGACGATCGCCGCCAGCGTCAGATAATGGGTGAGGCCGATCTCGAACATGGGCTCAGACCCCGCTCCTGGTGGGCACTTTCTTGAGCTCCACCGTGTCCTCGACCTTGCGGCCGATCTGGCGGGCAATCTTCTGCCGGCGCACGCCCTCGCGCGAGCGGAGCGTGAGCACGATGGCGCCGATCATGGCGATCAGCAGCACCATGCCCGCCGCCTGGAAGAGGTAGATGTAGCGCGTGTAGAGCAGCGTGCCGATCTGCTCGGTATTGGAGAGCGCGCCAAGCTTGGCCTGCGGGGCGGCGAGCGTGGCCGCATCCGGCCCGATCGCCCAGGTCGCGACGACCAGCACGAGCTCGACCATCAGGATCAATCCGATGAGCCCGCCAATCGGTAAATATTGAAGAAAACCAGCACGTAACTCGACGAAGTTGATGTCGAGCATCATGACGACGAAGAGGAACAGCACCGCCACCGCGCCGACATAGACGATCACCAGGATCATGGCGATGAACTCGGCGCCGATGAGCACGAAAAGCCCGGCCGCGTTGAAGAAGGCGAGGATGAGGAAGAGCACCGAATGCACGGGGTTGCGCGCGGAGACGACCATGACCGCGGCGGCGATCAGGAGCGCGGCGAAGAGATAGAAGGCGAGCGCTTGGATGATCATGCGATCCGCCCCCGCGCTTGCAGTGTTTCGTGCATCCCCTGCTCCCCCCGTTTCGTCATAGCTTTGTCGGGCTCTATCGGGCTCTACCGGTAGGGCGCGTCGGCGGCGAGGTTGGCGGCGATCTCGGTTTCCCAGCGGTCGCCGTTCTCGAGCAGCTTGGCCTTGTCGTACATCAGCTCCTCGCGCGTCTCGGTCGCGAATTCGAAATTGGGTCCCTCCACGATGGCATCGACCGGGCAGGATTCCTGGCACAGCCCGCAATAGATGCACTTGGTCATGTCGATGTCGTAGCGCGTGGTGCGGCGCTGGCCGTCGGCGCGCGGCTCGGCCTCGATGGTGATCGCCTGGGCCGG
>CAZBRE010000146.1:0-10625 GCA_964494065.1 uncultured Alphaproteobacteria bacterium | reverse complement strand
GGCAAGCATCGACATTCCGCGCGACATCTTCGTCGCTCAGATCGCGCATGTATTTCGCCGGGCTGCCCGCCCAGAGCTGCCGGGATTTGACCACCTTGCCCGGCGTCACTAGGGCGCCGGCGGCCACCATCGCCTCCGGCTCGACCACGGCGCCGTCCATCACGCAGGCCTTCATGCCGATCAACGCACGATCCCCGATCGTGCAGGCATGGACGAGACACATATGGCCAACCAGGACGTCATCGCCGATGAAAGCCCCATACGTCGCATGATCGACGTGGATGACCGAATTGTCCTGGATGTTCGTGTTCCGGCCGATGCGTATGACGTTCACGTCGCCCCGCACCGTACAGCCGAACCAGATCGATGACCGCGAGCCGATTTCCACATCGCCGAGCACGGCGGCATTTGGCGCCACCCAGGCGTCCCCGGCGATCTTCGGATAGGTACCATCGAAGGGAAGAATGGTCGCCATGCGCTAAGGGAACATCGGTGCTTGTTCGAGGCCCGTCACTTCCGGCAGATCAAACATCAGGTTCATGTTTTGAATTGCCTGCCCGCTCGATCCCTTGACCAGATTGTCGAGAGTCGAGACGAGGATCGCGCGGCCCTTGATCCGGTCCTCGAACACGCCCAGGAGGCAGTGGTTCGAGCCCCGGACGTGGCGCGTCGCGGGCACCACGCCCTCATCGACGACGCGGACGAAGGGCTCATCGGCATATCGCTCATCGAGCGTTTTGCGCAGGTCCGCTACGGTCGCGCCATTGGCCAACCGCACATAGGTCGTGAGCAGCTCGCCGCGGTTCATCGGGATGAGATGCGGCGTGAAGTTGACGACGATATCGCGGCCCGCGGCCACGGAGAGCTCCTGCTCGATCTCCGGCGCGTGGCGGTGGCTTGCAATCCCGTAAGGATGGAGTCCCTCGGCGACCTCACCGAACAGCATCGCCTCCTTAAGCCCGCGCCCGGCCCCTGACGCCCCCGATTTCGCGTCGATCACGACGTCGTCGGCATCGATGAGCCCTGCTCCGATCAGCGGTATCAGCAACAACAGGGCCGCCGTGGGATAGCATCCCGGACAGGCAGTCAGCCGGGCCTTGGCGATGTCATCCCGGTAATGCTCGGTAAGACCGTAGACCGCATCCGGCTGCAGCTCCGGAGCGCGGTGCTCGTGTCCATACCACGCAGCGTAGGTATCCATGTTGCGCAAGCGGAAGTCGGCCGACATATCGACCACCTTCACCGATTGCGGCAGCGAGGCGATGATTTCCTGCGTCGTGCCATGCGGCAGCCCGCAGACCACGACGTCGCATTTGTCCCAATCGGCCTCATCGACCTTGATCAAGTCCGGCAATTTGTGGCCGCCAAGATGCGGAAAGACCGCATCCATCGGCTTGCCGGCATGACGCTCCGCCGTCATCAGTGAAATGGAGGCGTCCGGATGCGTCACCAGCAGGCGCACAAGATCGGCGCCGGTGTATCCGCTGGCGCCCAACACGCCGACCCTCACCCGATTAGACAACTTCGCCATGGCAAACGCCTTTTTCTTCCGCTAGCTTCGGCCGCAATGCGAGTTTCCTCTTGCAGCCCTTACCGATCCATTAGCATGGCGCCAAATCGCTAGGCGAGCGCCGAATTGATGGTGCACAGGACCGGCATTCCGACCGTACATGTCGCGCGCACAGGATAGCTTTTCAATCCCCGTTTCCGTCGATGACGCTCATGCGGTCTGCATCGAAGCGGCCGGCAAAGACGGCTGGCGCATTCAGGATTCCGACCTCGAGCATTTTTATTTGCGCCAGAACGTCACCTTGTTCGACCGTCTCTATAAATACCCGAGCGACTGCGCCATCTTCCTCCACAAAGAAAATCCCCGTCTTACCCGCGTCGAGCTATACGGCAGAATTCGCGGCTTCGGCCCGCTTCAGAAGCGGCGGGTCGGTCACGCCATCGAGAAACTCCGGACCGTCATCGAATCGATCTTGGAGAAGCGGACCGACAAATCCTGACCCGACGCACGGCCGCGCACGCACAACACAGTTCCACAAACGCGAAAAGGGCCCGCCGCATGGCCGGGCCCTTCGCAAACACCCATATGGGCCCGATCAGCGTTTCGAGAACTGGAAGCTGCGTCGCGCCTTACGCCTACCGTACTTCTTGCGCTCAACCACGCGGGCATCGCGGGTGAGAAATCCACCCTGCTTCAGCGCCGGCCGCAAGTTCGGCTCGTAGTAGGTCAGCGCCTTGCTGATGCCGTGCCGCACCGCACCGGCCTGACCGGAGAGCCCTCCGCCCTTCACCGTGCAGACAACGTCGTACTGGTTCTCGCGCTCGGCCACCTCGAACGGCTGATTGATGATCAGGCGCAATGTGGGCCGCGCGAAATATCGCTCAAACTCCCGGCCGTTCACCGTCAGCTTGCCCGAACCCGGCTTCAGCCACACCCGCGCCACCGAATCCTTGCGCTTGCCGGTGGCGTAAGACCGCCCCTGGGTATCGATCTTCGGCTCGGCCGTGATGGTGGCAGCTGGTGCCACGGTTTCCGGCGCGATCGCCTCGGGCATCACCTCGGCGAGGGTTTCCTTGTCGTCCTCGGCCATGGCGTCAGCTCCTCTTATTCTTGGGGTTCATCGCGGCAAGATCGAGCACCTCGGGCTTCTGGGCCTCATGCGGGTGCTCGGTGCCGGCATAGACCCGCAGGTTCTTCATCTGCTGTCGGCCCAGCGGGTTCCGCGAAATCATGCGCTCGACCGCCTTGGTGATCACGCGGTGAGGGTGCTTGCCCTCAAGGACCTTGCCGGCGCGGGCTTCCTTGATCCCGCCCGGATAGCCGGTATGGCGATAGTAGACCTTCTCAGCGAGCTTCTTGCCGGTCAGCTTAACCTTCTCGGCATTGATTACGATGACGTTGTCGCCGCAATCGATATGGGGCGTGAAGGTCGGCTTATGCTTCCCCCTCAGCCGCATCGCCACCACCGAGGCCAGCCGGCCCAGCACGGCGCCATCGGCGTCGATCAAGACCCATTTCTTCTCCACCTCGGCCGGTTTGGCGGAGTAGGTTTTCATTGCGGACATGGCCCATAATCCTCGGAGCAAGAAAAGAGGCGCCAGCCCGCCGGCCCGCGCCCGTGATACATCGCAAATATGGTGAAATTTTCCGTAACGTCAACCGTGTTTTACGCTTTCAAATCATAAAGTTAGGTATTGCGGTATTATATTACCATTATTTCATGCTATTGGAAGAGCGGCGGCAGCTTGCCGTCACGTCAGCTGGCAGCTTTGACATCCACATAGACGTAGGTGCCGGACACGTGGGCCACCGGCGTCTCATCGCCGTCGGCATGGATCAGAACGTCCAGAACGACCTGGCTGCGCCCAGCGCGAAGCGCCCGCGCTTCGGCCAAGAGATCCTTCCCGGTCGTCTTGCGCAGGAAATGCGTGTTCATGTTGGTCGTAACCGACCGCGCGCCATTCGGGTCGAGGCCGACCACAACCGCGTACATGGCATAATCGGCCAAGGCCATTATGACCGGGCCATTCACCACACCGCCCGGACGGAGCAGCTCCGGGCGAAACGGCACGCGCATCCGTGCTCGCCCGGCTCCGACCTCCTCCAAATGCAGGCCGAGCCACGCGGCCAACGGGCTCTCGCGGTGCATCATTTCGTTGAAGGCGTCCGGTGTCGTGTGCGCGTCCATACTCAAGCCTCCGTCGTTGCGGACGTCAGATTACTCTTGCTTTACGTTTACGTAAAGGTAAGCAATTGCTTCAACATAGCCATGTATGACCTCAATTATCCGGTGCCTCTCATAGCGATCCGAAACCGCGGCACTCAAGGTCGGCCAACGCTCCCCCTTGCGCGAAAACCTGACGTCACCGATCAATATTTTGTAGTGAACAAGTGATTTGCACGGTATTGAGCGCTATATTTTGCGAGTCGTTTCTGTAAGCTGCCGATGTCGCATGATGACCGGTCGCACCAATACGCCCTTGCTCGCAGCACATCGGGGTCCCACGATCCGGATTGTTCGAGCGCCATTTGCTGATCGGATCCGCCGTCGTCCGGACGCGCTTAAAGACATACTTAACGCGACATTTACCTTGTTACCGGAGTATGAGATCGGCCGCTCCGCGGTCCTCGCCGCCATTGGCAGGCCCGACGACGCCGTGGAAGACTTTGATGCGTTCACCGAGTTGCGAAAGCCGGTCTGGCGCCATCGCTGATCTGCCTCGCCCGCTCCCACCGGAGTGCGCGTGATGGCGGGTCACGACGATTCACGCGACGACACACGTGTCCAGCGCGTCAAAGTCGTGGGCATCACCCATGCTCCCCTCGACACGCCGCCGAAAGACCCGGTCGAGGACGAGGGCACAAAGCCCGAGCGCCAGGACGATGTCGCCTCCCCCGCCGACACTGCGGCAGGTCAATCCGACACGGTACAGGCGGAGCCCGCCGGCGCGAATGGTGACGGTCCGACGAACGCCGACGCCGAAACGACCGCGGCTGAGGCGGCTATGGAGTGGGAGCCAAGCTCGCTTGAAGAACCGGGCGGCGGGTCAGCCGAGGCGATCTCCGCCACCTCTGACGACAATGCCGCTGACGACGACGAGCCAGGCGCCGACGAGACACCGCCGCCGGCCGCGGAGGTACCCGACAAAGCCGCCGGAGACGATGCCGAGCAAAGACTGCGCGACGGCCTGCTCCGGCACCAGGCGGGCGATCTGGCCGCTGCCGAGGCGATCTACCGCGAGGTCATCGGTGAGAATGAAGAAAGCGCAGATGCGCAGCACTTGCTCGGGCTTGTCCTGCATCTGACGGGCCGCAACGCCGAAGCCGAGCCGCATTTGCGCCGCGCCATCGTCCTCCGCCCCCAGGCCGCCGAGTTTCACAACAGTCTTGGCGCGGTGATGATCACGCTCGGCCGGTACGACGATGCTTACGCTGCTTTTGAGGCGGCGCTGGAAATACGCGACGACCTCGCGGACGCTCACTACAATCTGGGCTATCTTGACCACGCGTCCGGCCGCCTGCGCAAGGCGGTCACGCGCTATCGGAAGTCGCTCGAGTACAATGCCGACCATGTCCCCGCGATGATCAATTGGGGCAGTGTATTGATGGATCAGGATCGCCTGAAGGACGCGAATGCCCTGTTCCAGCGGGCGTTGAAGACCAATCCGGGCTCCATACCCGCAATCAAAAGCAAGGCCCGGGTGTGCCGCTCGACCGGCAATCTCAACATGTCACAGCAATTGTTCCGCAAGGCCATCGAGCTCTCCCCCGACGATGCGGATGCGCATTACGGACTTGGCGAAGCCTTGCTGCTGGAGGGCGACTTTCGCCACGGTTTCGAGGAGTATGAGTGGCGCCTGCGATTGCCGACGAGTTCTGCCGCGCCGCGCGCCGATGCGACTTGGCGCGGCGAGTCGCTCGATCGGAAGTCGGTTCTGGTGCGTGCCGGCACCCTCGACGGCGAAACGATCCAATTTGCCCGGTACGCCAGTTTCCTGGCCGCCAAAGGCGCGCAAGTCGCCTTTGAATGCCCGGGGTCTTTGGTTCGTCTGATCGAGACCGTCGCCGGCGTCGGCAAAGCCTACACGCCGGACGACAATCTCCCCGAGTTTGACTACCAAGTGCCGATCTTGAGGCTGCCCCGGTTGCTGGGCATGGCGACCGACGACGTCCCCGCGGCAACCCCTTACATGTCCGTCCCCGACGGGCTAGAGCCGGACCTGCCGCCGACCGGAGCGTCGCGCATGCGGGTCGGCCTCGTCTGGCGCGCCGGCCCGGCAGGCAACCACGCTGACCGGACGGCATATCCGCTTGAGCGCATGCTTGAGCTCGCAACCATGCCCGGCCTCGGCTTTATCAGTCTGCAAATGGGGTTGAGCGACGAGGAAGTATCCCTTCTCCGCGACCGCAACGTTGCCGACGCGGGATCCGGTTTCACGGATTTCGCCGACCAGGCAGCTGCGATCGATGCGCTCGACCTGTTGATCACCTCCGATGCGCCGTCCGCGCATATCGCGGGGGCAATGGGCAAGCCGGTCTGGCTGCTCATTCGCGCCGCGGCGCACTGGACCTGGCTACAGGAGCGCCAGGATAGCCCGTGGTATCCGTCGATGCGCATCTTCCGGCAGGACACTCTGGGCGACTGGAGCAACGTGGCCCGCCGCCTGCCGGTCACACTTGCCATCGAGGCCGGCAAGAAAGGCGCCCCTACCGCCTGACGACGCCCTTGCCAAGTGGTGCCGCAATCCGCAAGCTTGCGGCCATGAACCACGACACATATGACGACCGCTATATACGAGACGTGCTCTCGCGCACGCGCACCGTCGCGATGGTCGGCGCCAGCCCGAACTGGAACCGGCCGAGCTACTTCGTGATGAAGTATCTGCAGCTGAAAGGCTTCCGCGTCATCCCCGTAAATCCGCGTGCGGAGGGCGAGACGATCCTCGGCGAAATGACCTATGGAAGCCTCGATCAGGTCCCTGATGCGGTCGACATGGTCGACGTCTTCCGCTCCGGCAAAGAAGCGATGGCGATCACCCAGCAGGCGATCGAAAAGGGCGCCAAGGTGGTCTGGATGCAGATCGGCGTGCGCAATGATGAGGCCGCTCGCCTTGCCGAGGATGCCGGGCTCAGCGTTGTGATGAACCGCTGCCCCAAGATCGAATACTCTCGTCTCTACGGCGAGCTGAGTTGGGGCGGCTTCAATTCCGGTGTCATCTCCAGCAAACGCCGAAGGGGCTAAGACCATGTCCAAGCAGCGCACGCCGGGGTTTGAAACCCTCTCCGTTCATGCCGGTGCCGCACCCGATCCGGTTACGGGCGCACGCAACACGCCGATCTTCCAGACCACGTCCTATGTCTTCGAAGACGTCGAGGATGCGGCCTCGCTGTTCAATCTGCAGAAACCGGGCTTCATCTATTCGCGCCTGACCAATCCCACGGTGGCGGTTCTGGAAGAACGCGTTGCCGCGCTGGAAAACGGCCGCGGCGCCACCGCGACCGCCTCGGGCCATTCGGCGCAGATTCTGGCGCTCTTTCCGCTCATGCAGCCGGGCTGCGAGATCATCGCCTCCAACAAGCTCTATGGCGGATCGCTCAACCAGATGGGCCACAGCTACAAGAAGTTCGGCTGGCAGGCGCATTTCGTCAATCCCGACAAGCCGGAGAACTTCGCTGCCGCAGTGAACGACAAGACCCGTGCGATCTTCCTTGAGAACCTCGCGAACCCCGGCGGCGTGGTCGTGGATCTGGAAGCCGTCGCCGATGTCGCGCACGACGCCGATGTCCCGCTCATCGTCGACAGCACCATGGCCACGCCCTATCTCAATCAGCCCCTCGAATGGGGCGCCGATATGGTCGTCCATTCCACGACCAAGTTCATGTCGGGCAACGGCTCATCGGTCGGCGGCGTGGTTGTCGATTCCGGGCGCTACGACTGGTTCGCCCATCCCGAAAAATGGCCGAGCCTGACCCAGCCGGCGCCCGAGTATCACGGGCTCCGCTTTGCCGAGACCTTCGGTGATCTCGCCTACACGGTCTACGGTCACGCCGTTGGCCTGCGGGACCTCGGGCCCAGCCAGTCGCCCTTCAACGCGTGGATTACCCTTCAGGGCGTGGAGACACTGGCGCTGCGTATGGAACGGCATTGCGCCAACGCCCAAGCGGTTGCCGAGTTCCTCGAACAGCACCCGGCCGTCGAATGGGTCTCTTATGCGGGGCTCAAGTCGAGCCCATACTTCGATCTTGCAAAGAAATACATGCCGAAGGGCGCCGGATCGGTCTTCACTTTCGGCGTGAAGGGCGGCTACGAAGCCGGTGTGCGCATCGTCGAGGCGGTCGAGATCATCAGCCATCTCGCCAATATCGGCGACACCAAATCGCTGATCCTCCACCCGGCTTCGACCACCCACCGCCAACTCACCGAGGAACAGCAGGAAGCCGCCGGTGCCGGTCAGGACGTGCTGCGCTTGTCGATCGGCATCGAAACCGTCGACGACATTATCGAGGATCTTGACCAGGCGCTGCACGCCGCCAGTGCCGCCAAAGCGGCGGAGTAGCGCTCAGGCCCGCCGACTGACCGCGATCAGATTGTCGTCGGAACGCGGATGGAGACCGAACGCCTCGGCTACTCCGCAGGCTCGACGCTCACGGCTGTGGCAGCGCGCCGGCCGGGCAGAAGCAGTGTCGCCAGGAAGCAGGTGAACGCCACGCCTGAAAGGGCGACAAAGAGCCAGTAGAAGCCGCCGGTCGCCCTGTAAATGGTCGACACGAGGAACAGCGCGAGCGGCGCGGCGCCGAACGCGAGGACGAATTTCACTCCGAATGCGAGCCCGTGATGCTTCTCCGGCGCATGGCGCGCCAGCAACATATTCTCCGCCGGAAGCGCACCGATGCTGAACAGCACCATCAATCCGGCGGTTGCGAGCAACGGCAGACCGACGAGGCTGGCGGCCAGGAAAAGCAGGGGCACCTGAATCGCGAAGGCTGAAATGTAAATGATGCGAAGCGGGAAGCGATCCGCCAAATGTCCGCCGACGAGCTGCATCACGCCGGCAAAACCATAAACGAGCGCGACGAGCAATCCGGCGCCGAGGGCGCTGCTTCCAACGACCGATTCCAGCCTGACGGCAAAGAGCTTCGGCATCACGGTCTGGGTCGACTGAAACACGATCGCGCCAACGAACATCGTGAACAACAGGATCGCGAAGACCCGAACCATGTCGCGCTTGTCCGCCGGATCGCGCCGATCCTCCGTTGCCGCGTGTTGCGGGATCAAACCCTTCAACACGCATATCCACAGCGCCACGCCCGTGACCAGCGAGATCGCGCCTGGCACGAAGAACGCCGCACGCCAGCCGCCGAGTTCGATCAACCCACCGCCCACGGCCGCGGCGGATGCGATCCCGATGCTACCGAATATGCCGTTGAGGCCCAGAACCTTGCCCTGGTTCACCGGGGCGTTGCGGATCAGCCAGGCAATACCGACCGGATGATAGATCGACGCGAACAGGCCGATCCCGCCAAGTCCAACCGCAAGCGTGACCGGACCATCTGCAAACCCGCAAGCGATCGCCGCGCCGCCCATGCCGACGAAGAAAGCGACCATCATGCCGCGTGCGCTCCATCGATCGCCCAGCCAACCGGCAGGCAATGCCGCCAGCCCCACGAGCAACGCGCCCGGCGTCCAAAGCGCAATCAACTCATGATACGGCAGCTTCCACGCCCGCTCGAGCGCGAGCACGATCACGAAATAGAAGGCCGTGAACAGGTGGACGAATGTGTGCCCGACGCAGGAAAAGAAGAGCGACAGGCGCGCAGAACCGTTGGGCATTGAAACCGCTTCAGAGGGTTGGCGGGAATTCGTCCAGCATCAGATGGTGCCACCGATTGCTGGTGCGCACAAGATTGGCGCGGACCATGATGATAGACCTATCGGAACGAATTTTTCTTACGTGACAGCTAGTTAGAACAGCGAGCGATGTCTGTGTGTCCACGCATGTTAACCATTCGTTAACGTCATTCCACAGCTTGGCCGCAATTGCGCCGTCCCGCCTTCATAATGCAGTCCGTATATCCACGCATGAGCACGTCACCGCAAACGGCGCATCGTGGATGCAAACACAAGACGCAGACAGGCGGTCAGACCAGCCGCCATGAGCCCGAGTTCGATGCCGAGCGGGTGATCTGGGATGCCGACTACCGGCGCGACGTGATGGAGCGCCTTCGACAATGGCGCTCACGCAACGCCAATTCTTCGGCGACAGAGATGAAGGCGGCCTAAAACCAAAGGATCACGCCGTCTCGTTCTCGATCCAATCCAGAAACGCTTCATTGCCCGCCCCGATCGGCAGCGCGACGACGCACGGACAATCATAGCTGTGCAACGCCTTGACGCGCTCGACGATGCGCGGAACCAGACCCGCCGTGCTCTTGACGATCAGCGCCACCTCCGTGTCCTCCTGCAGCTCATCGTCCCACCAGTAGATCGATCCGATCTCGCCCAGAATATTGGCGCAAGCGGCTAGCCGCTCCCCGACCAGCGCCCGGGCGATTGTCCGCGCCTCATCGCCGGATGAGGCGGTTATGTAGATCAATTGCCTGTCCATATGCTTGTCCCCAAGATCATGTATCTCATCACGTATTTGGCGCAGCCGGGATCCTAGCGTAGGATCAAGCCTCGCACATGCGAAAGGGGGGCTGGAGCATGAGCGGACAAAGCGCCGTACTGGAAGCGCGCCGGGTCAAGTCTGCGCCAACACAGGTGCAATTGGCTTGGTTGCGCCGGGGATTAGACCAAGCTGCCGGCAAGCTGCCGCTGTTCGACCTCGATGGAAAGCGGATCGATCCACGCACGATCCGCTGCTGCCTTGAGGCCGGATGGGCCGAGCCGTGGTTCGCCAACCCGATCAAGCCCGACTGGCTGGTCTGCAAGCTGACCGACGAAGGCAGAGCGATGGCGAGGCGGGCGGAAAGCGCGGACGCGTCAGCAGCGTAAGCGCCGCACGAAAAATCCCCGGCCCTCATTCGGACCGGGGATGTGAGCAAGACCGTCGATCGCTTTGGTCGGAGCGGCGGGATTCGAACCCACGACCCCTTGACCCCCAGTCAAGTGCGC
>CAZBRE010000145.1:0-10651 GCA_964494065.1 uncultured Alphaproteobacteria bacterium | reverse complement strand
CTCGACGCCGAGTTTTTCGAGCAAGCGCGCATTGCCGACGGATACGTCGGCGCCATCGACCGTGCCGCGTATGCCATGGCCGGTGACAGACTCGACCGCGTCGGCCAATTTGAGATCGATGCCGCGCTCACTGGCGGCTCCGACGATCGCCGCGGCCAACGGATGCTCGCTCGAACGCTCAAGACTGGCCGCCAGCATGAGCAGTCGTGCATCATCGATGCCGCTCGCAGCTTCGATCGCGGTGAGGCGCGGACGGCCCTCGGTCAAGGTGCCGGTCTTGTCGACCACCAGCACGGTAACCTTCTCGAAGCGCTCGAGCGCGGCGGCATTGCGCACCAGCACGCCCTCGCGCGCGCCGCGGCCCATGCCGACCATGACCGACATCGGTGTGGCGAGGCCGAGCGCGCAGGGACAGGCGATGATCAGCACGGCGACCGCGTTGATGATCGCGTAGGCGAGCGAAGGCTGCGGCCCCCAGAGCGCCCAGGCGATGAAGGTCGCGACGGCGACCAGCACCACGGCGGGCACGAACCATCCCGAGACGATGTCGGCCAGGCGCTGGATCGGCGCGCGGCTGCGCTGGGCTTCGGCCACCAGGGACACAATGCGCGCGAGCAGCGTGTCGCCGCCGATCTTTTCCGCGCGCATGACCAGCGCGCCGGTCCCGTTGATCGTGGCGCCGACCAGCGTGTCCCCGGCGCGCTTGGCCACCGGCATCGGCTCGCCGGTCACCATGGACTCGTCGAGCGTGCTCTCGCCTTCGAGAATGACGCCGTCGACGGGCACCTTCTCGCCCGGCCGCACGCGCAACCGGTCGCCGACCGCGACGGCGTCGAGCGGCACGTCTTCTTCGCTGCCATCCGCGCCGATGCGCCGTGCGGTTTTCGGCGCGAGGTCGAGCAAGGCGCGGATGGCCGCACCCGTCTGGCCGCGGGCGCGAAGCTCCAGGACCTGGCCGATCAGCACCAGGGTCACGATGACGGCCGCCGCCTCGAAATAGATCGCCACGCTGCCGTCGGCGGCGCGGAACGAGGCGGGGAAGAGGCCGGGCGCTACGGTCGCGATCAGGCTGTAGGTGAAGGCCACGCCCGTGCCGACCGCGATCAGCGTGAACATGTTGAGGTGGCCGGTGAGGACGGAGCGCCAGCCGCGCTGGAAAAACGGCCAGCCGCCCCACAGCACCACCGGCAGCGCCAGCGCGAGCTGGGTCCAGGCCAGCGTGTGGCCGCCCGCCGCCGTCTGCAGCGGCTTGCCGGGGATCATCTCGGACATGGCGATCAGGAACACCGGCACGGTGAAGGCGAGGCTCACCCAGAAGCGCCGGCGCATGTCGAGATATTCGGGATCGGGGCCCTCTTCCGCGGCCACTGTCATCGGCTCCAGCGCCATGCCGCAGATCGGGCAGTTGCCAGGGCCGTCCTGAACGACCTCCGGATGCATCGGACAGGTGTATTTGACCGTCGAGGCGGCGCTCATCGGTACGATCGGCTCGAGCGCGCAGCCGCATTTCGGGCACGGGCCCGGCGCCGGCAGGTCGACATCGGCGTGCATCGGGCAGGTGTAGCCGCTGCCCGGCGCCGCGAGCGCCGGCGTGGATGTCTTGGCCTCATGTGTGTGGCCGTGGCAGCAGGTCGAGGATGCGTGGTCCGAAGCATGATCCATTGTGTCGATACAATCCGTGGTGTCGCGCGGACCCAAGGGATCCGCGGCGGCGGGTGCACTCCTCTAGATAAGGTTTCCAGTTACTGGAAGGTCAAGGTTGAACGGGTCAGGCCGCTGCGTGGCAGCCCTGGTGACCAAACAAAAGCCGCCGCGCCCGGTTTGGACGCGGCGGCGTTCGATGGTGGCGGAACGTTGGCTTAGTTGACGTAGCTCATCTTCAGGCCGACGAACTTCGCCTTCGCATGCTTGTTGCAGTAGTCCTTGTGCTCGCCCCAGGAGACGCAGACCGTCGCCTTCAGCTTCTTGAAGTGGATCAGGATGATCCCGGGCTGCGGGCCGGGGCCCTTCGACTTCAGCTTGTTGAGGGCGGTCTGCGCGGCGCGCTGGACCTGGACTTCCCGGGCCTTGATGCCCTGGCGGCGAAGCTGCGAGCGGATCCGCGAGGCGAGATAGGTCTTGGACGTGTTCTTGCTGGCGAGACCGATGCTGACGGCGCCGGTGCGGGCGGCGGCGGCGGGCTGAACGGCGACGACGCTGAAGAAGGCGGCGGCGACGGCGGCGATGGCGGTGGTGGTGAGGGTGTTGCTGCGGGTCATTTCGAGTGTCCTTTCGGTTTGATGCTTTAGAGGTCTTTCAGGCGACCGGATCGAACACTCCAAACCTCGATGCGTTTCTTGTTCTTGCGTGGTTGTGATGAGTATCACTTGGCCGTGCGCCCGGCTGTGACGGCCGTCACAACACAAATGTAAAATTTTCACACCGTCGAAAAATGCGGCTCAGGCGGCGCTGGCCGCCCGTTTCGCCGCCTGCCCCGCGACCAGGCGGACCTTGCGGGGGGCCGCCATCCAGACACCGAGCGCGGAAATGCCGCAGCAGGCGAGCGCCACGGCCCAGCTGACCTGATAATCGCCGGTCCAGTCGAAGAGCGCGCCGGTCGCCCACGGCCCCACCGCCGCGCCGAAGCCGGAAATGGCGCTGTAGGTGCCGAAGACCTGGCCGAAGCGGCGGCTGTGGAAGAGCTCGGCCATGATCGAGGGATAGACCGCCGAGACGCCGTAGCCGATCAAGCCCTGCGTCACGACCATGAGGTAGAGCATGGTCTCGCTGGGTACCGCCTTCATGGCCAAGAGCAGGATGTAGCAGATTGCGAAGCCCACGCAGCCGACCACCCAGGACAGCTCGCGCCCGATCCGGTCGGACAGCGCACCGAGGCCGATCTGCCCGGCAACGCCCATCAATCCCACCAAACCGAGAGCTAAAGCCGCGATCTCGGCGGAGAAGCCGATCTCGCTCAGATACTTCGTCTGGTGGATCAGCACCGCGTACCAGGCATACATGCCGGCGAAATAACCGATGGCGAGCCACCAGAACCGCGCCGTCTTGCTGGCGCGCTTGAGCGACCAATCGGTCTCGACCCAGGCGCGGTCGACCACGTTGTCGGCCGAAGGCACCCGTTCCTTGCGGCCCGGCCGCCCGTCGCCGTCGGGCTTGAGGCCCATGTCTTCAGGACGGCGGCGCTGGAAGAAAAGGTTGAGCGGCAGGACCACGACGAGCAGCAGCAGAGCCATGGTCCAGCAGGCCTCGCGCCAGCCCTCGGCGGTGATGATCGATTGCAGCCAGGGGAAGAGCACCATCGCCCCCGCCCCCACGCCCGAGAACGCGATCCCGATGGCAAGACCGCGCCGCCGGGTGAACCAGAACGGCAGGAGGTAGGAATGGCTGACGTAAGCAAGGACGACGCTGCCGCCGACCATGCCGGTACCGAGGGTGAGGAAGAGATGGAGCTGGGTCGTCGCAACGGTGGTCAACATGAGGCTGCCGGCGACGACCGCGGCGCCGGCCGAGAGCAGCGGCGCCGGCCCGAAGCGTGCGATCAGGGCTCCGATGAAGGGCGAGAGCAGCATGGAGCTTAGAAAGCCGACGGAATAGATCCCCGCCGTGATCCCACGATCCCATTTGAACTCGTCGAGGATCGGCGGAAAAAGCAGCGAGAACGAGGTCCGCACGCTGACCCCGATCCCCATGGTGATGAAAGCGATCGCCACCACGACCCAGCCGTAATAGAGCGGCAGCCGGGCCAGAGGGCTGAGCGGCTGAGCCGAAGCGCCGACGTCGGGCACAGGATCGGGCCCAGAGTCGGGCTTGGTGTCGGGGTCGGCGGTCACGATCGCACCTGACTACACGTTGGTTGAAGGCGGAGCTTGCAGGACCGGCGGGGTCTTGAACATTACCGCCCAAGTAAAGTCGTGGGTAAAGTTGCGGGTAGAGCGCGCGGCGCAACCTGCCCGATCCCCTTGCCTGGCGCAAGCAAAGGCCCCAAGCAGAGAACGCGACCCGACTATGCAGGCGACGAACGCCTGCCGATGGTGTATGACGGGGCGGGAGCCCGATGCTGCCCGGACGCTGGTGTAATAGCCAGGCGCCGGCTCACGGCCCGGATATGCGGTTGACGCGAGCCGTAAGCCGATCGGGCGCGCAAATCGGATATCTTGTATTCAGGTATGAAGAGAGAGATCCGGTATATTAATTTGTTTTGAAAGAGAAATTTTGTTTGTGGCTCTTGGATTTGAATGCGAATTGGGAGCATTGGTGCGGTGAGTGGTGACGGATTGGACATGAAGGCGCTGCTCGGCCTTGTTGCCGACGGCTCGTCCTTGAGCGAGGCGCAGGCGGAAGCCGCTTTCGATATCATGATGTCGGGCGACGCCACGCCGGCGCAGATGGGTGCGTTCCTGATGGCCCTGCGCGTGCGCGGCGAGACGGTGGAGGAGATCACCGGCGCCGTCCGGGCCATGCGCGCCAAGGCGGCGCATGTGGCGGCGCCCGAGGGCGCGATGGATACGGTTGGCACCGGCGGCGATGCCGCGGGCACATTCAATGTTTCGACCGCGACCGCCTTCGTCGTCGCCGGCGCGGGCGTCCCGGTGGCCAAGCACGGCAACCGGGCCTTCACGTCCAAATCCGGCGCGGCCGACGTGCTGGGCGCGCTGGGCGTGAACCTGGAGGCCGATTTCAGCCTGATCGAGCAGGCGCTGCGCGAAGCCGGGATCGCCTTTCTGATGGCCCCGCGCCATCACGGCGCCATGCGCCACGTGGCCGGTCCGCGTGTCGAGCTGGGCGTGCGGACGATCTTCAACATCCTGGGGCCGCTCTCCAACCCGGCCGGGGTCAAGCGCCTTCTGGTCGGCGTTTTCGCCGAGCAGTGGCTCGAGCCGATGGCGACGGTGCTGGGCCGCCTGGGCGAAGAGCGCGCCTGGGTGGTGCACGGCTCCGACGGGCTCGACGAGATCACGCTGACCGGCCCGACCCATGTCGCCGAGCTCAGGGACGGCAAGGTCACGCGCTTCGAGGTGAGCCCCGGCGATGCGGGGCTCGAGACCGCCCCGGCGCAAGCGCTCAAGGGCGGCGAGCCGGAGGAGAATGCGGCGACGCTGCGGGCAATGCTCGACGGCAAGCCCGGCCCGATCCGCAACATTGTCACCCTAAATGCCGCTGCCGCGCTCGTTGTGGCGGGCAAGGCGGACGACCTGACGGCCGGGGCGGCGCTTGCCGCGCAGTCGATCGACAGCGGCGGCGCCAAGGCGGCGCTCGACAAGCTGGTCGAGATCACGAACCTGCCGCCGCCGCCCCCGGACGACGAGGAAAGCGAAGACGGCGCGGCGCGGCGGGAGGATGCTGCGTGAACCGGCCGTCGGACACGCTCGCCCGCATCTGCGCCGACAAGCGCGAGGAGGTCGCGGCCCGCAAGGCGGCGACGCCGCTTCGCGAGTTCGAGGCCCGGGCCGCCGAGGGCCCCGCGCCGCGCGGCTTCGCGGCCGCGCTCAAGGCCGCGAGCGGCGCCGATGGCGTCGGGCTGATCGCCGAGATCAAGAAGGCGAGCCCGAGCGAGGGGCTGATCCGCGCCGATTTCGATCCCGCGGCCCTCGCCCACGCTTACGAGGCCGGCGGGGCCGCCTGCCTCTCGGTGCTGACGGAGGGGACGTACTTCCAGGGCGAGGACGCGCATCTGCGTGCAGCCCGCGCGGCCTGCGGCCTGCCGGTCCTGCGCAAGGACTTCATGCTCGATCCCTATCAGGTGGTAGAAGCCCGGGCGATCGGCGCGGATTGTATCCTGATCATCATGGCCGCAGTGGAGGATGCGCTCGCGCGTGAACTCGCGGATACGGCGGCGCAATTCGGCCTGGATGCGCTCGTCGAGGTCCATGACGGCGAAGAGCTTGAGCGGGCGCTTGCGCTCTCCTGCCCGCTCATCGGCGTCAATAACCGCAATCTGAAGACCCTGGAGACCGATCTTACGACCACCGAGCGGCTGGCGACGCTTGTGCCGGCGAACCGCTTCCTGGTCGCCGAGAGCGGGATCAACGCGCCGGGCGACGTTGAGCGCCTGAGGAAGGCCGGTGCGCGCGGGTTCCTGGTCGGCACGGCCCTGATGCGCCAGGCCGACCTCACGGCCGCCACACGGGCGCTTCTGGCGCCCGTCGGCGCCGAAGCGGACGCCTGATCATCTAATTCCAGGGACAATCTTCGGCCGGTCTTGGCCGGTAGGCCCGCGGCGGCTATGAATAGCGGCAATTCGGCGCCCTAAGCACGACAAACGGTAAACGAGACAATCGGCAAGCGTGACAATCGGCATGGCGAAGGACTTCACCCATTTCGACGAGCAGGGCAAGGCCCGCATGGTCGACGTCTCGGACAAGCCCGAGACCGAGCGGCTGGCCGTGGCCAGCGGCGCCGTGCTGATGCAGGCCGAGACGCTCGCCATGGTCGAGGCCGGCACCGCAAAGAAGGGCGACGTGCTCGGCGTGGCGCGGCTGGCCGGCATCATGGCCGCCAAGCGGACATCGGAGATGATCCCGCTGTGTCATCCCCTGCCGCTCACCTCGGTCGAGGTCGACCTCATCTGCGACCGTGACCGCAACGCGGTCTTGATCACCGCGATGGCACGCACCACCGGCCGCACCGGGGTCGAGATGGAGGCGCTCACCGCGGTCTCCGTTGCCGCGCTCACGGTCTACGACATGTGCAAGGCGGTCGACCGGGGCATGGAGCTGAGCGAGATCCGTCTCGAACAAAAATCAGGCGGTAAGTCCGGCACTTACGCGCGCCAATTATGATCAAGAATAAGCCATGATCTCGGTCGAGGACGCCTTCGCGCGCATCGTCGGCGCGTTTGAGCGCCTGCCCGCCGAGCAGGTGGCGCTGGCCGACGCGCTTGGGCGCGTGCTCGCCGCCGATGTCGTCTCGCGCCGCACCCAACCGCCGGCTGACGTCTCGGCGATGGACGGCTATGCGGTCCGCGCCGCCGATGTCGCCACGGTGCCGGTGACGCTGACGCAGATCGGCGCCGCCCCCGCCGGCGCGGCCTTCACAGGGACGGTCGGCCAAGGCGAGACCGTGCGCATCTTCACCGGCGCGCCCCTGCCCGCCGGCGCCGATGCGATCGTCATCCAGGAGGACACCGAGATCGCGGGCGACCGGATCACCATCAAGGAAAGCGCGCCCAGGGGGCACTATGTGCGCGAGGCCGGGCTCGATTTCCGCGAAGGCACGGTCGGCGTCGCGGCCGGCACGCGGCTGGGATCGCGCGAGATCGGCCTTGCCGCGGCGATGAACGTGCCGTGGCTCAGCGTGGTCCGCAAGCCCCGCGTCGCCATCCTGGCGACCGGCGACGAGGTGGTGATGCCGGGCGATCCGGCCGGACCGGACCAGATTATGAGCTCGAACGGCCTTGCTCTGGCCGGCTTCGTGCGCGAGCGCGGCGGCGAGCCGGTCGATCTCGGCATCGCCCGCGACGACGAAGGCGCGTTGCGTGAAGCGGCCGCCGGTGCGCGCGGCGCCGATCTTCTGCTGACCTGCGGCGGCGCCTCGGTCGGCGAGCATGACCTGATCCAGAGCGCGCTCGAGCCCGACGGGCTCGATGTCGATTTCTGGAAGATCGCGATGCGGCCCGGCAAGCCGCTCATCTTCGGCCGGCTCGGCGAGACCAAGCTGATCGGTCTGCCCGGCAATCCGGTGTCGAGCCTCGTCTGCGCCCTCCTCTATGTGGGCCCCGCCATCGACGCGATGCTGGGGCTCGACCCGAACGCCGGGCGCACCATCTCGGTGACGCTCGGTGCCGATCTCGGCGAGAACGACCGGCGCCAGGACTATCTCCGCGCCACCCTCGCCCGCGGCGACGGCGGTGCGCTGGTGGCCACGCCGTTCAAGCGCCAGGACAGCTCGATGCTTTCCCGCTTCGTCATGGCCGATTGTCTGATCGTCCGCGCCCCCCACGCGGCGCCCTTGGCGGCGGGCGCCACGGTCGAGGCGATCCTGCTGCCGAGTGGAAAACACTTCAGCTGAGCCAAATTGCCCTTGACGGCATGCGCGAACCAAACTAGAACAAGCGTTGAGTTTGCATTTTGTTCTTAAAGTTGGGTTCAGCAGCACGCGAGCGGATAGCGTGTGACATCGGGGCCCGGCAAGCCGTGGAGGGAACCGCATCAATGCTCACCCGAAAGCAGCACGAGCTTCTGATGTTCATCAACGAACACATTGCCCGCTCGGGCACCTCGCCGTCGTTCGATGAGATGAAGGATGCGCTCGATCTGAAGTCGAAATCGGGCATTCACCGACTGATCATGGGGCTCGAGGAGCGGGGCTTCATCCGCCGCCTGCCCCACCGCGCGCGGGCGCTGGAAGTGGTGCGGATGCCGGAAACGGCAGCCGTCGGCACGAGCCCGGACAAGCCGGCGAAGAACAGCAAGTTCACCCCCAACGTGATCAAGGGCGATTTCAGCCAGGCGCTGCACGGCACGCCGGTCACGGTGACCCACGAATCGGTCGAGCTGCCCCTCTACGGCAAGATCGCGGCCGGCACGCCGATCGAGGCCCTGCGCAATCCCGAGCGCGTCGAGGTGCCCGGCGGCATGCTGGGGCGCGGCGAGCACTATGCCCTGACGGTCGAGGGCGATTCGATGACCGAGGCCGGTATTCTCGACGGCGATACGGTCATCATCCAGCGGGCCGAGACCGCGGATAACGGAACCATCGTGGTGGCGCTTATCGACGACGTCGAGGTGACCTTGAAGCGCCTGCGCCGCAAGGGCGCGTCGGTCGCGCTCGAGCCCGCCAACCAGAAGTATGAGACCCGCATCTTCGGGCCCGATCAGGTCAAGGTGCAGGGCAAGCTTGTCGGGCTGCTGCGTCAGTTCTAGCCGCCGGCTTACGCCACCGAGATACAGCGGATAGGCATCGAGGCGAGTTCTTCCTTCCGTGCGTCATCCCCGCGCAAGCGGGGATTCACTCAACGACCCGATGGATTCCCGCTTTCGCGGGAATGGCGATCGAAATTGGGATGTCGTCTCTGTGTCTCGGGGCCTTTGTGGCGGGATCTTATCCATGGAACAGCGATTGAGCCTTGTGACCTTGGGCGTGCGGGACATGGCGCGGGCGCGCGGCTTCTACGAGCGGCTCGGCTGGCGTGCTTCTTCGGCGAGCAATGACGCGGTCACCTTCTTTCAGGGCAGCGGGGCGGTGTTGGGGCTTTACGGCCGCGACGCCTTGGCCGACGACGCATCCGTGTCGCCGGACGGATCGGGCTTCTCCGGCGTCGCCTTGGCGCACAACACGGCCAGCCGCGAGGCGGTCGACGCGGTGATCGCCGAAGCGCAAGCGGCCGGGGGCACGGTGGTGAAGCCGGCCGAGGATGTGTTCTGGGGCGGCTATTCGGGCTACTTCGCCGATCCCGACGGGCATCTCTGGGAGGTCGCCTGGAACCCGCATTTCCCCTTCGACGACGAAGGAAACCTCGTATTGCCGGAATGAGGCGGCCGGTGCGCCTTGCCGTCCATAAATGCGCCGACCCGGCTCGGCGATGGCACTTAGTCCCCGATCCGGGTCGAACGCGGTGTGATCCAAGCGCTCAGGCGTAGTGGGCTATCCAGTCCTTCACCTTGCGACGCATCTTCTTTTCGGCCTCAGACTTCGAATGGCCGCAGGCCTCGCCGAAATCGTGGACGATCGGCTTGTCGGGGGCTCCGCGCGTCTTCAGGCGCAGGTCGCTGACCGTCGCGGCGTAGTGCAGGTCGGTGGATATATCCGCCTTGAGCTTCCTGACGTTTATTTCGTAGCGGAACTTTTTGTGTGACACCTTGTTTTTCTCCGATGACTTGCAACAAGTTTTAGTCAATGTCGTCCGGCCTCTTGGTGCGACCGGATAACGCTTGTTTTATACATCGCGCTCTCAGTATGAAGCTTTAAGAATACTTTCATTTTTTCTTTGATTGTCAGATTGCAGCGCGGAATCCGTTGCCTTCGCCGCCCCGGAATTGGGCGATTTTGGGGCATTTGGTGAAAGGCGTTTACGGAGGCTCGGCCGGCCGGGTCGTGCGGCGTGATCACTTCTTCCGTGGCTCGGGCCCCCGCGTCCAGGGGCGCTCGCCCTGGGCGGCGCGCACGCTCTCGATGCGGACCCCGCCCGGGCGAAGGTAGATCGCATGGGTGCCGGCCCGCCAGAGGTCGAACCGGTCGATTTTCCGCCGCGCCGAGGGGCAGCGCTGGCGCAGGGGCTGGAGGCTCACGACGACGGTGGCGACCTGACAGTCCTCGCCGAGCGCACGTTCGTCCCGCGCCAGCGCGACGATCTGGCCCTTGGAGCGGTAGATGCAGCCCAGGGCGTCGCAGGTGAGCCAGGGCCGGCCGCCGCTTTGCTTGGTCGTTTCCCCCGGCCAGTCGCGGGTTTCGGCCTGGCCGGCCTGGCGCAGCCAGGCGTGCCCCTGGAAACGGGCGAAGCGCCGCGAGGAGAGGACCAGGGCCCCGTCGGGCGCCTTGACCGCCAGCAGGTGGCCGGCCTCGGAGACCAGAATGTCGGGGGTGCGTGCGACGAAGGCGGAGGCGAGGCCCGCGGCGATAACCGCGATTCCGCCGAGGCGCCAGGTGCCGCGCCAGAGGGCGAGCCAGAGCCCGCCAAGCGCGACCGCGAGCAGCCCCCAGCCGGGCATCGCCGGCA
>CAZBRE010000144.1:0-10808 GCA_964494065.1 uncultured Alphaproteobacteria bacterium | reverse complement strand
TTGGCGGAGGGAGTGGGATTCGAACCCACGATACGGTTTCCCGCATACACGCTTTCCAAGCGTGCGCCTTCAGCCACTCGGCCACCCCTCCGGCACGGCAGGCGCGTAACGATACCAGCGCGCCGCGCACCCGCCAAGATTTGGGGGCCATTGCGCGACTGCGCAAGCCGGGCACGCTGCCACAGCGCGTGTGATTCTATTGGTATTTCGTTCACGTTGTCTTTAAAGGGTCTCCCCGGGCGCGGCGAAGCAAGCGCAACTGAGGAATGGGAGACGTTCGATGTCGAAGTGGATCCTCGCGATCGCGGCGGTCGTGGTGCTGAGCGCCAGCCAGTCGATGGCGAAAGTCGGCGGCACCTATTTGACCGCCTATGACAAGACGAAGGGCTCGCAGGCCAAGGCCGCCAAGTTCGGCACGCAGATCCGGCTGAGGCTGCCGTCGGAAGTCGAGAAGATGAAGCCGCGGCGCACGACGGCCAAGTCGACCAAGACGAAGAAGAACGCCAAGGCGGCGCGGAAGATGCCGCCCCACAGCTACACCGAGCAGGTGCGCTTTTGCGGCAAGCCCTACTTCACGACCAAGCGCGGCAAGCGCTGGATCGCCGCGCACACCCAGGCCCGGCATGTGCTTCTGGTTCGCTATCACCAGGCCAAACGCAAGTACAAGATCGTCTGCGGGACCAAGCCCCAGCGGCCGGCCCGGCATCCGATCCGCAAGAAAGCGAAGCCGAAGAACAAGAGCAGCTAGGTCATCCGTCCGCACGCCGGCTCCACGCGGATGGCCGGCCGGAACGAAAAGGCGCGCGCCCCGACGGACGCGCGCCTTTCATTTTTTCGTGGTCCTGTTTTCGATGTCCTACCGGGCCGCAAATAAGGAATGCGGCGGGACCGATGAATCTCGCCTAGCCGGCGTAGCCGTTGCGCTTGGCGTTCTCCATGCAGGCGGCCTTGCTCGAATAGCCTTCGGAGGACGCGCCGACCACTTCCTTATTGGACGCACGCCGGCGCCAGCGATGGCTGCCGCCCTTGTCGGCGTAGAACTCCCAATCGTCATTGGCGCCCAGCTTATTCGGGTTGCCCTCATAGCCGTGGCGTTCGGCGTTGGCGACGGCGTAGCTCTTTTTCGAGTAGCCCTCGGTGGCCGAGCCGACGATGTTGCCGTTGCTGGCCGTGCGCCGCCAGCGATGCTCGCCCTTCTTGTCGGTATAGAACTCCCACTTGTCTTTGTCGGTTGACATCTATCCGTTCTCCCCGATCGGTGGACTGTGTTGGATCACCCAGGAACATTTTGGAAATGAGCGGCGAATTTGTTCCATCGGTATTCGCAGGTCAACTGTCCGTCGCGAACGGCCGCGAGCAATCGACGACTACCATTTTATGAACGCCTTGAAGCCAAAGGCGAATCGACCGACGAGGTTTTTTTGAGGATGCGCAGGCGAGCAGATCGACGTGGCGAACCTGCCGCCGGACGGTGCATTCGATGAGCGTGGACGTGATGTCTAGTCGGTGACGTTTAGTCGGCGTCGTCTAGTCGGCGGTGACGGGCCGCAGCGTTGTCAGCGTCGCTTCCTCGGCCTGCCGCGTCACCACCTCGACGCCGCCGATGCGAAGGCCCGACATGACCGCCTCGTAGGAGAGCGCCGTCGTCAGATCCTCGACCTCGTCGCCATTGGCGATCAGCACCGCACAGCCGGTCTCGCGCGGCTCGACGCTGATGATATAGGTCGAGTTGACAATGCGCCGGCCGGTGGCGGTTTCGATCTCGATGAACATGGCAAGGCGGATCCGGTTGCTGGGGATGCTCTCCGTCACACCCAACCATCTGACCGGAATATGGTTTCCAACTGCTTAATGGAGAGGGGGCCGCGCCCGGCGCGGCCCCGGCCAAACGCACTGCCTTGCCGGATTACTTGGCCTGCGATTTCAGGAGGTCGCGGATCTCCTCCAGCAGTACTTCCTGCTTCGGGGGCTCGGCCGGCTTTTCCTCTTCCTTCTTCTTCAGCCGGTTCATCTGCTTGACCAGCAGGAAGACGCAGAACGCGACGATGACGAAACTGATGACCGTATTGATGAAGGCGCCGTAGTTGAGCGTCACCGCGCCCGCCTTCTTGGCCGCCTCGAGCGTCGGCTGCGACTGGCCGGACAGGGTGATGAAGAAGTCGGCGAAGTCGACATTTCCGAGCAAGATGCCGATCGGCGGCATGATGACGTCAGAGACGAGCGACTTGACGATGGTGCCGAAGGCGGCGCCGATGATGATGCCGACCGCCATATCGATCACATTGCCGCGTACGGCGAAATCGCGGAACTCCTTGAACATTGATCGCGTCCCCCAAATTATCTCTCATGGGATGGGCCGGCTTGGGCGCCGGTGCACCTCAGTCTAGTCGAGGCAACCGCGACGCGGCCAGCATGGCGTGCCGCTCGGATGCGTAAAATTTCGTGCCAACATAAAGGGATATGCCCATGTGGCGCTGGATCGGTTACCTCTTTGGAGCGCTGGCGATCATCGCGCTGGCGCTCGACGGCTACCACCTCTATGACGCCGAGGTTTACAAACCGATCACGCTGGGCGCGACCTGGGCAGCGGTCGATATCGGCAGCCTCAACCTCTCGCAAGCGGTCGTGCAGCGCTATGTCAGTGCCTGGTTGTGGGATCCGGCGATACAGACCGTCCTGACGGCGCCGGCCTGGCTGCCCCTCGCCATCATCAGCGTGATCGCGCTGGCCAACGATGCGCTGCGCCGCCGAAACCGCGACAAGGCGGCGAACTGACGCTCAGATCATTTTCGACTTTCGTCGAAACGGCACCGGCCCGCTCCCCCGCCCGGCCGCCCATGAGGATACTGGCGTTGGGCGGCCGGGCGGGGGAGCGGGCCGGTGCCGAGACTATCGAAAATGATTCAGCCGTCCTTCATCTTGAGCGCTTCCAGGAAGGCCGACTGCGGAATGTCGACCTTGCCGAACTGGCGCATGCGCTTCTTGCCCTTCTTCTGCTTCTCCAGAAGCTTGCGCTTGCGCGACACGTCGCCGCCGTAGCATTTGGCGGTCACGTCCTTGCGCATCGCCGAGATGGTTTCGCGCGCCACCACCTTGCCGCCGATCGCGGCCTGGATCGGGATCTTGAAGAGCTGCCGGGGAATGAGATCCTTGAGGCGCTCGCAGATCGCCCGGCCGCGCGTTTCCGAGGCCGAGCGCGGCACGATCATCGAGAGCGCGTCGACCGGCTCGGCGTTCACCAGGATCGAGAGCTTGACCAGATCCCCGCGGCGGTACTCGTCGAGCTGATAGTCGAAGCTCGCATAGCCGCGGCTCACCGATTTGAGGCGGTCGTAGAAATCGTAGACCACCTCGTTCAGCGGCAGGCGGTAGACCGCCATGGCGCGGCTGCCGGCATAAGTGAGGTCGATCTGCTCGCCGCGCCGCTCGGTGCACAGGCTGAGCACGCCGCCCAGAAACTCGTCGGGCACCAGGATCGTCGCGCGGATCCACGGCTCCTCGATATGGTCGATGCGCACCGGGTCCGGCATGTCGGCGGGGTTGTGCAGCTCGAGCACCTCGCCGGACGTCAGGTGGATCTTGTAGATCACCGAGGGCGCGGTGGTGATGAGGTCGAGATCGAACTCGCGCGACAGCCGCTCCTGGACGATCTCCAGATGCAGCAATCCTAAGAAACCGCAACGGAACCCGAAGCCGAGCGCGGCACTCGTCTCCGGCTCGTAATGGAACGAGCTGTCGTTCAAGGCCAGCTTGGAGAGGCTTTCGCGCAGGCGCTCGTAGTCGGCGGTGTCGATCGGAAAGAGCCCGCAGAAGACCACCGGCAGGCTCGGCTGGAAGCCGGGCAGGGGGCTTGCTGTGGGCTTCTTCTCCTCGGTCAGCGTGTCGCCCACCTTGCAGTCGGCGACGGTCTTGATGCCGGTGATGATGAAGCCGATCTCGCCGGGGCCGAGCACGTCCACGTCCTTCATCTTCGGCCCGAAGACGCCGACGCGCTCGACCTCGTGCGTCGCGCCGGTCGCCATCATGCGGAGCTTCATGCGTTTCCTTAAGTGCCCGTCGACCACGCGCACCAGGATGACGACGCCGAGATAGGAGTCGTACCAGCTGTCGACGAGCAGCGCTTTCAGCGGCGCTTCGGCCTCGCCCTTGGGCGGCGGCAGGCGCGTCACCAGCGCCTCCAGCACCTCATCGATGCCTTGGCCGGTCTTGGCCGAGATCGGGATCGCGTCGGAGGCGTCGATGCCGATCACCTCCTCGATCTGCTCGCGGATGCGTTCGGGCTCGGCGGCGGGCAGGTCGATCTTGTTCAGGACCGGCACGATCTCGTGGTCGTTCTCAATGGCGAGATAGACATTGGCGAGGGTCTGCGCCTCGACGCCCTGCGAGGCATCGACCAAGAGCAGCGAGCCCTCGCAGGCGGCCAGCGAGCGGCTGACCTCGTAGGTGAAGTCGACATGGCCCGGCGTGTCGATCAGGTTGAGCGCATAGCGCTCACCGTTCTTGGCGGTGTAGTCGAGCCGCACCGTCTGCGCCTTGATGGTGATGCCGCGCTCGCGCTCGAGCTCCATCGAATCGAGCACCTGCTCCTTCATCTCGCGGGCGGTCAGCCCGCCGCAGCGCTGGATCAGGCGGTCGGCCAGCGTCGACTTGCCGTGATCGATATGCGCGACGATCGCGAAGTTGCGGATATGGGCGAGGTCGGTCATGGAGGGCGGTGGGAGGCCGGCAAAAGCGGCGCCGGTCGGCGCGCGGGAAGCTTCGCCGGAACTTAAGCACGCCCGGGTGGGTTAGCAATGGGCGTGCGGGCCGTCTTCGCCCTTACGCCGCGCCGTTCTCGAACACCTCGTAGAAGCCGAGCTTGCGCTGCATCGGCGCGTCGTCGATCTGGATCAGGAAGGCGGGGGCCTTCGACGAGGTGTTGCGGTGGTGGATCGCGGCGTGGGTGGGAGCGGCCAGCACGTCGTTCTCACCCCATGTGAGCGTCTTGCCGTCGATCTCGCTCTCGCCCTGGCCTTCGATGACCAGATAGCCCGCGCTTGCCGAACGGCGCGGCAGCGCGCGCTCCTCGCCCGGGCGCAGCATCAGCGCGGAGAAGCCCAGCACGGGCATGCATTCCTGGCCGGTCTCCGGATTGACGTAGGCAAGCTGCACGGTCTCGCCCGGCCCCGCGCCGGACGCCAGGTCAAGTAGCGCCCCGCGCACATCAGCCCAGGGATAGCGGAACTGTGGGTACTCGCCGGCCGCGCGGTCGAGCGCGTCGTAGGGCAACAGCCCCGCGCGGCGGAAGCGCGTCTGCGAGGAATCGGGGCGGTTGCCGGCATTCTGCGGCTCGCCCTCGATGCAGTAGGCCGCCTCCATCTTCACCACCAGCGGCGCATCGAGCGCGTCGAGCCAGACCATCGGCCCATCGCCGCGATGCTCGTGCTCGTGCCAGAGCCGCGCCGGCGTCAGGATCACATCGCCGCGGGTCATCGGGCAGCGCTCGCCTTCGACGGTCGTAAAGCCGCCATCGCCCTCGATGATCAGCCGCACAGCGCTGGGGCTATGGCGATGGTTCGGCGCGGTCTCGCCGGGCAGGATGAGCTGGAGGCCGAAGAAGATACTGGCGGTCGCGAACGGCTCGCCGTCGAGCCCCGGATTGGCCAGCATGAGGACGCGCCGCTCGGCCTTTTCCATCGGCGTCAACTCGCCCGCGCGCAGCAGGAGTGGCCGCAGCGCCTCGTAGCGCCAAACATGCGGCACAGTGCGGTGGATCGGCTTGTCGTAAGGCAGGATGCCGCGCAGGCTCGGCCAGAGCGGCATCGCGTCTTGGCCCGTCAGCGCGTCGAGATACTCCGTCGGCAGCTCGTCGATGGTGCCCAGCTGCTCGCTCATGGCGCGTCTCCTTGTGGAATTCGTGGACGCGCAGCCAGGCGGAACCACTCGCCAGTTTACGCGCAGGGCACAGTCTGGCGCGGATTCGGCGAGGATCGTTTGACTTGCGTCAAACGACGGCGGTCGGCCCGAAGGAAGCCGCACACATATATGTATGCGGGTACGTATGCAGGATCAGCGGCGGCGCAGATAGACGAACCAGTAGACCGCACCCACCAGCACCCCGCCGCCGATGATGTTGCCGATGGTGACCGGCACGAGGTTGCCGATCGCCGCCGCCACGGTGAGCGACGGAAAATCGGCGGCGCTCGCCTGGGCGGCCGACCAGAACCCCGCCGGCGCGCCCCATTTGATCAGCAGCGCCACGGGGAAGATGAACATGTTGGCGATCGAGTGCTCGAAGCCGGCGGCGACGAAGGCGGCGATGGGCGGCACGATCACCACCACCTTGCCGACCACGGTGCGCGCGCTGAAGCTGAGCCAGACGGCGAGACAGACAAGCACGTTGCAGAGGATGCCGAGTGCAACGGCGTTGACGAACGGGATGCCGGCCTTGGCGGTGGCGATGGCGAGCACCGTTTTGCCGACCGCCGCCCCGCCGAGACCCGGCCAGCCGGCGAGGAAGACGAGGCCGGCGGTGCCGACCGCGCCGATGAAGTTGCCGACATAGACGATCGCCCAGGTGCGCAGCAGCGCCCCGAGCGAGATGCGGCGACCGGCCCAGGCCATCACCATCAGGTTGTCGCCGGTGAAGAGCTCCGCCCCGCCGATCACGACGAGGATGAGCCCGAGCGAGAACACCGTGCCGCCGATGAGCCGCACCATGCCGAAGGGCATCCCGCCCGCGCCGGCGATCGTGGTGATCATGAAGATCGCCCCGAAGGCGATGAAGGCACCCGCCAGCACCGCCAGCGTGAGCAGTGAGAGGGCATCGCGCGTTGCCTTGGCGACACCGGCCGTCTCCGCCTTGATCGCCATCTCCTGCGGCAGCAACGCGTCGATCGAGTGATCGTGCGACGCCGGTGCGCTCTTGCCGTCCGGCTTGTTGTCCTCAACCCAATTCATCGCGATCCTCATTCATGCGCCGTCGTCGGTTCCTGCTGAAGACCCCCCTTACCAACAGGGACGGGCGATCCGCTCCGCGTTCGATCGCGCCTCCCAATCCCGATCCGGTCTACATGGCTGCCAGAACCGCGCCGGCCAGGAGCACAGCGGTGCCGAGCCCCGTGCCGATCGCCGGGATCCGGAACCAGTATCGCAGCGACATAAGAAAATACAGTGACGCAATGACCGGGACGGCGAAGAGCAGCTCGGGCGCGGCCGAGCGCACGGCGTCGAAGTGCAGCGCGGCGCCGTGGATCAGTATGCCGGCGAAGAGCACGACGCCCAGTCCGTGACTGAGATTGAAGCCGAGCCAGGCGCGCCAGACCGTCGTCTGCCGGGTGAGAAAAAGGCTGCCGGCGCGCATCTGTTCGAGCAGGTGCGGGTCGCGCGGCGCGATCCGGCATGGGCGCCGTTCGTCCAGAATTGTATAGATGATGTGCAGGACCCCGAGGACGATGAACGGAACCGCCCCAGCGATGAACAGGTACCTCATTGCAAGCCTCTTTCCTGAAAACGCCAGATTTCCTGAGGTTTTCGGTATACATACGTTACCGTATTGAATATAGTATTATTAACAGAAAATCAATACGCTTGCGTATGGACAGACAGGCATGAGTGACACTGCTGCAAAACCCCAGGACCGCTTGGATCGTGAGGACTGGACCGCGGCGGCCTTCGAGCGGCTTGCCGCGGGCGGCGTCGGTGCGGTGCGGGTCGAGCCGCTCGCCAAGGATCTGGGCGTCACCAAGGGCAGCTTCTATTGGCACTTCCGCGACCGCGATGATCTGCTCGCCGCTCTGATCGAGGCTTGGCAGGCCCGCGAGACCGACCACTATATCGCCGCCGTCGAAGCCGAGGGCGGCCAGCCCGGCGCACGCCTGCGCCGGCTCTTCCGGATGATCCTCGCCGACCGCGCGGCGCTTGCGCCCGAGCTCGCGATCCGCGACTGGGCCCGCCACGACACGCGCACCGCCGAGGCCGTGCTCGCGATCGACACGCGCCGCAGCACCTATCTGCAGGAACGCTTCGTCGAGGCCGGCCAGCCCCAGGGCGAGGCGCGCGCACGCGCCGCGTTGCTCTACGGATTGCTCGTGGGCGAGGTGATGATCCGCCGCCGCGAGACGTCCGAGGACCGCACCGCCCGCATCGACCGCGCGCTGGTGCTCCTCACGGGTGACCGGTGACCCGCCATACGCCCCCCGCTGCCATACCGTCGTTCGGGATCAGGCGCTGGCGCGCACCGGCGCCATGACCGGCTCGTCGGGCGAGAACGCAAGCACGGTGATCTCGCCGTCTTCGAGCAGCACCGCGTGCCCCTCGGGGACCTCGATCCAGGTTTCGCCGTCGGCATCGAGGGGCTCGGAGAGGATCATAATCGGCGGCTCGCCCCCGCCGCCGTCCAAGCCGGCCAGCGCCGGCCGGCCATAGAAGAGGCTGGGCGAGGCCGCATCGCTCGAATAGCGGATGGCGACAGTGCGCCGCCCATCGCTGGCCGCCGCGGTCAGGCGAAACGGCTCCTTCGTCCCCGCCGCCGCCATCAGCGCCAGCACCTGCGCCACCGCCTTGCGCGTAGCACCCGGCGGATCGGCGTCGAGCCCGTGTGTCAGCATGAGATAGAACAGCGCCTCGCTGTCTGTCGTGCCGAGCCGCGCGGCATAGAGGGCCGGATCGATGCACATCTCCAGCTCGCGGCGGATGCGGTCGAAGCCGCCGATCCGTCCGTTATGCATGAAGAGCCAGCTCGCGTGGCGAAACGGGTGGCAGTTGGAGCGCGACGTCGCGGTGCCGGTCGAAGCGCGGACATGGGCGAAGAACAGCGGCGAGCTGATCTGTTCGGCGACGCTGCGCAGATTGTCGTCGTTCCAGGCCGGCAGAACGTCCCGGAACTGTCCCGGCGCCGGGCGGTCGCCATACCAGCCGATGCCGAAGCCGTCGCCATTGGTCGCCGACGCCCCGAGCCGCGCATGGAGGCTCTGGTTGATCAGCGAATTCTCGGGCTCGAACAGTACGGTATCGAGGTGGATCGGCGGCCCGCTATAGACCAGCCAGCGACACATCACGGCCTCCGTGGCAAGATCCGGGCGCGAGGCAGAGCCTAGTCCCGGGCGGTTAACTTCGATTTAAGCCGAGATCGCGGCGTGCTCGGCCAGCCAGACCCTCAACTAGCCCCTGAGCGTTCCGCCCGTCGCCTTGGTCACCGCCGCGACGATCTTCTGCCCCACCGCATCGATCTCCGCATCGGTCAGCGTCTTCTCGGTCGGCTGAAGCGTGACGGCGATGGCGATCGATTTCTTGTCGGCGCCGACCGCATCGCCCCGGAAGACGTCGAAGACCGAGACATCGGTGACGAGCGCCTTCTCCGCCCCGCGCGCGGCGCGCAGGATATCGCCCGCCTCGACCGCCTCGTCGACCACGAAGGCGAAGTCGCGCTCGACCGGCTGGAAGGGCGAGGGCTGGAGCAACGGCCGCGACTTGCCGCCTTTCGTCTTGGCGGGCGGCAGGCGGTCGAGGAAGACCTCGAAGCCGACCATCGGCGCCTTCGCGTCGAGCGCGCGCAGGACCTTGGGGTGGATCTCGCCGAAGGTCGCGAGAACCTGATTGCCGAGCCGCAGCACGCCCGAGCGTCCCGGGTGATACCAGCCCGGCGCATCGCGGGTGACGAGGAGGTTTCCGACCGGCGCATTGGCAGCGTCGAGCGCGCCCAGCGCATCAGCCTTGGCGTCCAGGGCGTCGACCGGGCGCGGCGCCTCGGCGTAGTGACGCGGCCCGCTCGCCCCGGTGCGGACGCCAGCCGCCACCGTGTCCTGGCCGCCCGGCCCCGGCGCGCGGTATTGCGGCCCGAGCTCGAAAAGCGCCGCGTCGCCCAGGCCGCGGTCGGCGTTGCGCGCGGCGGCCTGGATCAGGTTGGGCAGGATCGAGGGCCGCATCACGTCGAGGTCGGCGCTGATCGGGTTCGCCAGCGCGAGAGCGCCGTCGCCATCTCCATCGCCCTCGCCATTGTCAAAGAGCGCGGCTTTCGCGCCTTCCATGAAGGAATAGGTGACTGCTTCCAAGAGGCCCCGTGCCGCCAGGGCCCGGCGGGCCTGGCGCACCCGGCGCTGGGCGGGTGTGATCGCCGCACCCGGCAGCGCGGTCGCGATGCGCATCGGCACCGGCTCGATCGCGTCATAACCGTGGACGCGCAGCACGTCCTCGACCAGGTCGGCCTCGCCGCCGACATCCATGCGGTAGGACGGCACCTCGCAGGCGAAGGCCTCGCCGTCGCGCCGCACCGCATATCCCAGGGCTTCGAGAATGCGCACGATCTCGTCGTCCGGCACCGCGATGCCGCCCAGCGCGCGCACGCGCTCGGGCCTGAGCGAGACCGAATGGGCGTAATCGGGCATCGTCCCGGCGATCACCACCTCGCTCGCTTCGCCGCCGCAGAACTCGTGAACCAGCCGCGCTGCGACCTCAACGCCCCAGAGTGCCGATTCGGGATCGACGCCGCGCTCGAAGCGGTAGCGCGCATCGGATTCCAGAGCGAGTTTGCGGCCCGTCGCGGCCGTCCGCACGGTGTCGAAGAGCGCCACTTCGAGGAACACCTCGGTCGTCTCCCCGGTGCAGCCCGAATGCTCGCCGCCCATGAGCCCGCCGATGCCGTGCACCGCCGACCGGTCGGCGATCACGGTCATCTCGCTGTCGAGCGTGTATTCCTTGCCGTCGAGCGCGAGGATGCGCTCGCCGTCCTTGGCCATGCGCATGGTGAGCGCGCCGTCGGGGCCGAGGTCGAGCTTGGCCGCGTCGAAGACATGGAGAGGCCGGCCGAGGTCGTAGGTGACGAAGTTGGT
>CAZBRE010000143.1:0-10864 GCA_964494065.1 uncultured Alphaproteobacteria bacterium | reverse complement strand
CCCCGCCGACCTCGCCTAGCCGCTTCTCCAGCTCGTGGCGCTGGATCTTGCCGGATGTGCTGCGTGGGAACTCGTCGAAGCCGATGAAGTGGATGCCCTTGGGCTGCTTGTAGCCCGCGAGCTCGGCCCGGCACAAAGCCTTCAGCGTATCGGCATCGAGGCTCTCGTCGTGGCGGGCGACGAAGGCGACCGGCACCTCGCCCCATTTGTCGTCGGGCCGGCGCACCACCGCGACGTCGGCGACGCGCGGCTCCTGCATCATCACCCGCTCGATCTCGGCCGGGTAGACATTCTCGCCGCCCGACTTGATCATGTATTTGACCCGGTCGACGAAATCGAGCGTGCCGTCGGGGTTGCGCTGGAACACGTCGCCCATATGGAACCAGCCGCCGCGGAAGTCCTCGGCGTTCGTCTCCTCCGCCCGCCAGTAGCCGCTGAAGAGCGTCGGCCCGCGCATGGCGAGCTCGCCGGGCGCGCCGTCCGGTACGTCCTTGTCGTCGGGGTCGACCAGCCGCACCTCGCAATAGGCGCTCTGGATCTTCGACAAGCTCTCCGGCGCGACGCCGACCGGGATCACGCCGGCCGAGGCGGGCGGATTGCCGGTTTCCGTTGACCCAAACGTGTTCATGTAAGGCGCGTTCACCAGCGTCGTGATCTCGGCGATCTCCGCCGGCGGCACCAGATCGGCCATGACCCCGCAGACCTTGACGCCCTGGACCGTCACCTTCTGGCGCTTGAACTCGTCGATGAAGGCCTTGGTCATGCCGGGCATCAGGATCAGCCAGCCCAGCTTCTCGCGGCCGACCAGCGCCACCAGCGCCGCCTTCTGGAAGCCGTCGAAGACCACGACTTTGCCGCCCGACATGAGCGCCGCCAGCGAATAATCGGCCCCGCCCATATGGAAGAGCGGCGACCAGACCGCGAAGGTGTCGCCCGGCAGGATGTGCTGCTCGGCATGCATGACGAGGTTGCGCGCGATCTCCGCCCGGTGCGAAATCACAGCACCCTTGGGCAGCCCCGTCGTGCCGCTCGTATAGAGGATGAGCAGCGCATCTTCCGGATCGACATCCGGTTCGATCGTCACCGTGGGTTCGGCCTCGGCCAGCATCGCCTCGTAGGCCGCGCCGAAGACGACGGGCTTCGGCAGGCCGGCCTCGAGCGCACCGTAAGCTTCCGCAAAGCGCGGCGAGACGAGCGCGAAGGCGGGCTCGACCAGCGACAGGCAATGCCTGAGCTCCGGCTGCGCCAGGCGCCAGTTCTGGCAGGCGACTATGGCGCCGATGCGCGCCGCGCCCATGAACAGCTCCAGGAACTCCGCCCGGTTCTCCGAGAGGATCGCGACCCGGTCGCCGCGTTTCACGCCGCGTGCCTTGAGCGCCGTCGCGAGCCGCCGGCTGCGTTCATCGAGCTGGCCGTACGTCAAGTGGCGGCCTTCGCCCTCGCCCGTCTCCTCGATCGCCAGGCGGTCGGGGTGCAGCCGCGCGCGCATCGAAAAGAGCCCGGCAACCGTGCTCGCCGCGCTCCGGCGCGCGAGCGCAGCACCGTCCGACAGAGGCGTGCCGTCTTCCTTTCGCATCAACCCTCCCCGGCGGCCGCCTTGGCGAGCGCCGCGTCGTCCGCTTCCTTTCGCCGCCGCGCCGCCATGATCTCGCGGAACACCAGCGCGCTGCCGAATGCGAGGCCCGCCAGGTTCACCCAGGCCACCCATCCGCCGACCCCGCGGGGCAGCAGCAGCATGGCACCCGCGAGCGTGAAGGCAAGGCGGTCGGCGACCGGCAAGATGCGTGCGAAATACCCCGCAATGGCCGCGGAAACCAGCCAAACCCCGGCGATCGCCGTGGAAACGTCGATGATGAGATCGATGGTGCTGCCCTGGAGCAACAGGCTCGGCGAATAGACGAAGAGGAACGGCACCACATACGCGGTCCAGCCGAAGCGCATCGAATACCAGCCCGTCGCCATCGGCGGCGCCTTGGCGATCGAGGCGGCGAAGAAGGCGGCGACCGCGACCGGCGGGGTGATCAGCGACATCATGCCGAGATAGAGGATGAACATGTGCCCCGCCAGCGGCAGCACCCCGACGTCCTTCAGCGACGGCGCCACCAGCACCGCGAGCAGGATATAGACCCCGACCGTCGGCATGCCCATGCCGAGCACGATGCAGAGCATCCCCGATATCAGCAGAAGCACGAGCAGGTTGCCGCTGCCGAAATCGACCAGCAGCGAGGTCAGCGCGAAGCCGAGCCCCGTCGACAGTAGCACGCCGATGATGAAGCCCGCGCCGGCCACGATCATGATGATGTCGAGCACCGACAAGCCCGTCGTGATCAGCGCGTCGAAGACGGCCCTCGCCGGCATCGACACGCCGCGATAGGTGAGCCGCAACGGAACGGCGACGCCGAGCGCCACCGCCACGACCAGTGCGGTGGGCCCACTCCAGTTGAGGGCAAAGAAGACGCAGATCAGAAGCAGCGCGATGCCGAAGACCAGCCAGTTGCCGAACAGGATCGCGATCACCATCGCGGCCAGGATCGCCGCCGCCTCGGCCTCCCAGTTGAGGGTGAAGAGCGCCACGATCAGCCCGGCGAACGGCAAAATGAACAGCCAGCCGATCCGGAAGACCTCCCAGGCCTTCGGGATCTCAGATTCGGGGACCCGCGTGATGCCGGCCCGCGCGGCCTCGAAATCCGCCTGGATGAACAGCGCCACATAGTAGAGCAGCGACGGCACGATCGCCGCGATCACGATGTCGCGGTAGGGCATCTCCAGGAAATCGGCCATCAGGAAGGCGACCGCGCCCATCACCGGCGGCATCAGCTGGCCGCCGGTCGAGGCCACCGCCTCCACCGAGGCGGCGAATTTGGGTGAGAAGCCGGCGCGCTTCATCATCGGGATGGTCACGACGCCGGTCGCCACGATGTTGGAGACGGCGACGCCCGAGACCGAGCCGAACAGGCTCGAGGCGGTGATCGCGATCTTGGCCGAGCCGCCGCGGAAGCGGCCCATCAGCAGCAGCGAGACGTCGTTGAAGAAGGTCGAGCCGCCCGAGGCCAGCAGCAGCTGGCCGAAGAACACGAAGGTCAGCACGATCGTCGTGCCGACCACCATGGCGAGCCCCATGAGTGCGCTGGTGTCGAGCGAGAGATAGGTGATGAGCTGGCCGAAGCCGACGCGGCGTGTCTGCAGGTCGCCCGGCACCAGATGGCCGACCAGCGCATAGGCGACGAAGATCAGAACGATAATGACCAGCGAATAGCCGACCGTCCGCCGCAGCCCCTCGATGCACAGCACGAAGAAGATCATCGAGACGACCAGCGCGTCGATCGGCAGGTCGGCCCCGGTGAGCTGCTTGATCAGCACCGGATAGACCACGGCGACATACCAGCCCGCCCCGAAGCCGAGCCCGGCCAGGATCATGTCGTACCAGGGCAGCGTCGTGCGCTCGGTGTTCCGTTGCACCGGATAGTGGATATAGACGAGCGCCAACGCGACGCCGAGCATCGCCGACAGGAACTGCTCGGTGAAGAGCGCGACCCCGAACCAGCTTGGCACCTGCGCCGACCAGCCGAGCGAGCCCAGCGTCAGAAGGATGGCAAGTGTTGAGCGCAGGCCCCGCACACCCGGATGGATGGCCGGCTCGCTCGCCGGCTCAGATGTGCGTGCGGGGCCCGTCTCGTTTTCGGCAGCAGTCAACGGTTGAACGCCGACTCAGACGTCGGCCGGCCTCACTTGCCCTTCCAGATCCCGATCTCCTTGAAGAACTTGATCGCGCCCGGATGGTACTTGGCGACGGTGAACTGCTTGGCCATCAACGCCGGCACATGCCCCCGGAAGGACGGATGGCCCTTCACCAGCTCGTCCTTGTGGTTGTAGACGGCCTTGACGAACTTGTAGACGGTCGCATCGGAGACATGCGCGCCGACATAGATGATCAGATCGGAGGCCATCACCGTGGTCGGCTTGAGCACGCCGACGAAGGGCATGCGCGGCGGCAGGGTGATGAGGAAGTAGTCGGGCCGCACCGACTTCACGGCCTTCAGGGCCTCCGGCGTGTTGGCGATCGGCAGGATGCGGATGCCGCCGACCGACGAGTTCACTTCCGCCACCTTCGGCGCGCCGACGGCGAAGATGAAGGCGTCGGTCTTGCCCGCCTTGAAGTCGTTGGCACCGCGGATGATGTTCGCGGTCGGCACGCCCTTCACGTCCTTCAGGCTGATGCCGCCGGTCGCCATGATGCCGTTCGACAGCGGGATCGAGTTGGGGAAAGCTGTCCATTCGGTGGCGAAGCGCTTGCCTTTCAGATCAGCGACCGTCTTGATCGGCGAGTCCTTGCGCACGAAGATCCCGAGCGGGAAGGCGAGGACGCGGAAGGCGATCCGCAGGTTCGGCATGGCGCGGCCCTTAAACTGGCCGCCGCCGGTGCTGGCGTCGGTCATCTCGACGATATCGGAAATGCCGATCTCGGCGCGCTTGGTGTTGACCGCGCCCGCCACCGCGCCGCCGCCCCGATAGGGGATGACGCGGATCTTCAAGTTGGAATGGCCCTGCGCGACCTTGGCGATCACCTGCGCCTGCACGTTGTTGATGGCGCCCGGCGGCAGCGTTGCGAAGCCGACGGTTTCCGCAGCGGCGTTGCCCGCCACGAGCGCCGCCGCGGTGGTGAGGGCGAGACCTGCAATCGATTGCCTGATACGTGCCGTCATGTGATGTCCTCCCTGGAGCGCCGCTTGCCGCGGTCGTCCCGTTTGTTCAAGATGGCCGGGCTGTTGGCGATGCCCGTCCGACCGGCGCGGTCCCAACCTCGCAAGACACATCTCGCAAGACACATCTCGTCGGACAAATAGGCTGTGGAACCCGCGCCCCGCCTCGTCGTTACAGGCCGAGAATATCGTTCGAGGGGCGGAAAATCACGCCTGAAGTTGCCCCCGACGTTGCCAAGCATGGCCCGGCCGGGCGATGCTGGCCTGCAAGAACGAGGGCGGCAGACCGGGGGGAAACGTGATCAAGGACCTTGCAGGACGGGGGGCGGTCGTCACCGGCGCCGCCTCGGGGATCGGGCTCGGCATGGCCGAGGCCTTCGCCGCGCGCGGCGTGAAGCTTTTCCTCGCCGATATCGACGCCGACGCCCTGGCGCGCGCCAAGGCGAGCCTGGTCGCGAACGGCGCCACGGTCGAAGCCGCGCCCCTCGACGTCTCCGACCGCGCTGCGGTCAAGGCAGCGGCCGCGCAAGCCGCTGATTTCCTGGGGCAAATCGACATCCTCTGCAACAATGCCGGGGTCGGCTATGCCGGCGTGCCGCTCGACCAAGTGCCCGACGGCGACTGGGACTGGGTCGTCGGCGTCAACCTGATGGGCGTGATCAACGGGCTCCAGGCCTTCCTGCCGCTGATCGAGAAGCATGGGGCCGGCGGGCACATCGTCAACACCGCCTCGATCGGCGGCCACCACGTCATGCCCGGCTGGGGCCACGGCGTCTACTCGACCACGAAGTACGCCGTGGTCGGCCTGTCAGAAGCGCTCTCCGACGACCTCAAGGACAAGAATATCGGCGTCTCGGTGCTCTGCCCCGCCGCCGTGGATACGGCGATCTACGAGAGCGGCCGCCACCGCCCCGAGCGCTTCGGCGGCGCTTTCGAGCGGCCGTTCGATCACGATCTCCCGGCGCTCCTCAAAGCAGGCATGGCGCCGATCGAGATCGGCCGCTGGGTGATCCGCGCCATCGAGGACGGCATGTTCTACATCTTCACCCATCCGGCGACGCGCGAGTTCATCGACCGGCGCTACGGCCGCATCGCCGACGCCTATGCCTGGGCCGACACGGTCCGGCCCGACATCGAGAAACAAGCTATCGAGAAACAAAATCTCTAGGGGGAACGCGATGAAGCTCGAACAGATATTCGACGTGACGGGCCATGTCGCCTTCGTTACCGGGGCGGCGAACGGCATCGGCCTCGCCATGGCCGAGACGATGGCGATGAACGGCGCGACCGCGGTCATGGCCGACATCGACGGCGCAAAGCTCGAGACGGAAGTCGCGCGTCTTTCGGGCGAAGGCTGTTCGGTCGAGCCCGTCGTGCTCGACGTCGCCGATCTCGACAAGCTGCGCGCCGCCATCGACGACACCGCGTCGCGCCACGGCCGGCTCGACGCCGTCTTCGCCAATGCCGGCATCAGCGCCGGGCCCGGCCACACCACGATCGAGGGCCGGCTCGAAGCGGTCGACCTCGATGCCTGGCAGCGCGTCGTCCACGTCAACCTAACGAGCGTGATGATCACCATGCAGGCCGCCGCCATCCATATGAAGCAGCGGAACTACGGCCGCATCGTTGTCACATCATCGATCGCGGGGTTGGGCGCGGAGGACATCGTCGGCTACGGCTATGTCGCGACCAAGGCGGCGATCGCCAACCTCGTCCGCCAGGCCGGCCGCGAGCTCGCGCCGCACAACATCTCGGTCAACGCGATCGCGCCCGGGCCCTTCCGCACCAATATCGGCGGCGGCCGCATCAACGATCCGGCGGTCGCGGCCGCCTTCATCGACATGGTGCCGGCCCGCCGCATCGCCGAGACCGACGAGATGAAGGGCCTCATCCTCCTTCTCGCCTCGCCCGCCGCGAGCTATCTCACCGGCACGGTGATCCCCATCGACGGCGGCGCGACCGCCTGATCCGGAGCCCCGGAGACGCAAATCCCAAGGAGACGTAAACCCATGAAAGCATTCGAGATTCAGGGCGAAGGCGGCATCGACGCGCTGGCGCTGGTCGACCGGCCGAGCCCCGAGCCCGGCCCCGGCCAGATCAAGGTCAAGGTCCACGCCAACTCGCTGAACTACCGCGATCTCAACACCGTGCGCTACCCGGCGCGCATCGGCCTCGACTTCCCGCGCGTACCCAACTCCGACGGCGCCGGCGAGGTGATCGCGGTGGGCGACGGCGTGCGCGACTTCGCGGTCGGCGACCGGGTCGCGAGCTGCTTCTTCGACGACTGGGCCGCGGGCGGCGTCTCGCCGGCCGGCATGGCCACGGCGCGCGGCGGCGCCATCGACGGTATGCTGGCCGAGGAAGTCGTCATGCGCGAGCGCGGCGCCGTCACCATCCCCGAGCATCTGAGCTACGAGGAGGCGGCGACGCTGCCCTGCGCCGCGCTCACCGCCTGGCACGCGCTCGTGGTCAAGGGCGGGCTGAAAGCGGGCGAGACTGTGTTGCTGCTCGGCACCGGCGGCGTCTCGATCTTCGCGCTTCAGTTCGCTTCCATGATGGGCGCGCGGCCGATCGTCACCTCCAAGAGCGACGAAAAGCTCGCCCGCGCCAAGGAGATGGGCGCCTGGGCCACGATCAACTACGAGACTACGCCCGACTGGGAAAAGGAAGTCGCCACAATCACCGGCGGGCGCGGCGTCGACCACATCGTCGAGGTTGGCGGCGGCGGCACGCTTGAGCGCTCGATCGAGGCGGTGCGCGTCGGCGGGCACATCGCGCTGATCGGCGTGCTGACGATGGGTCAGATCAACCCGATGCCGATCCTCCGCAAATCGATTCGGCTCAACGGTATCTATGTCGGCAGCCGCGAGTGGTTCCAGGCGATGAACGCGGCGATCGAGGCCAACGCCCTCAAGCCGGTGATCGACAAGGTCTTTCCGTTCGAGGAGGCGCCCGCCGCCTACAAGCACATGGAAAGCGCCCAGCACTTCGGGAAGATCGTGCTGTCGTTCTGACCCGCTCCCCGCAAGGAGGAGCCCGACACGAACCGCTTAGTGCCAGACCTCGCCGGCCGTCTCGACGGTCAGCTTCAGCTTGGCGATTTCGTCGTCGACGCTGATCTCGTTGCCGTGCACGGTGCTGGAGAAGCCGCATTGCGGGGAGAGCGCCATCTGCTCGAGCGGCATGTATTTGGCCGCCTCGTCGATGCGCTTCTTCAGATCGTCCTTGCCCTCGAGCGCCGCGAGCTTGGAGGAGATGATGCCGAGCACCACGATCTTGTCCTTGGGCACGAAGCGCAGCGGCGCGAAGTCGCCTGAACGCTCGTCGTCGTATTCCAGGAAATAGGCGTCGACGTCGAGCTCGTTGAAGAGCACCTCGGCGACCGGCTCGTAGCCGCCTTCGGCCACCCAGGAGCTGCGGAAGTTGCCGCGGCAGAGATGGATGGCGACCGTCATGCCCTCGGGCCGCGGCGTGATCGCGTCGTTGATGATGCGCGCATAGAGCTTCGGCAGCTCGTCGGGGTCCTCGCCGATCGAGCGGGTGCGCTCGCGCATCTTGGGATCGCAGAGATAGGCAAGGTTGGTGTCGTCGAGCTGGACGTAGGTGCAGCCCGCCTTCGCCAGCGCATGCAGCTCTTCCCGGAAGGCGCGGGCGAGATCGGCGAAGAAGTCCTCGATATCGGGATAGATCTCCTCGCTGATGCCTTTGCGGCCGCCGCGGAAGTGCAGCATGGTGGGCGAGGGGATGCAGAGCTTGGGCGTGTGCTTCGTATGGTCGCGCACGAAGGCGAAGTCGTCGACCGAGATCGGCCGCGATCGCTCGATCCGGCCCACCACCTCCATGCCCGGCGGGGCGAATTCGCGCTCGCCCGCCTTGCTGCGGAACTTGACCGGCAGCCCGCCCTCCTTGACGACGACGCCTTTCAGGTTCTCAAGGAAGTCGGTATGGAAATACCGCCTGCGGTACTCGCCGTCGGTGATCGCCTCGAGGCCGACATCCTCCTGCAGCTTGATCGCATCCTTGATCGCCGCGTCCTCGACCTCGCGCAACTCCTCGATGCTGATCGCGCCTTCGGCGCGCCTGTCGCGCGCATCCAGCACCGATTGCGGCCGCAGCAGCGAGCCGACATGGTCGGCCCGGAAGGGTGGTTTGCCATTGGCACCCATGAGCGTTCTCCCTGGTATGTGTTGTTGGGAGTGGCGCACCCCGCAGGGCGTCGCCGCCTCCGTCCTGTTCCCGCCGTTTTAATCGTCCAAATCGTTTCTGTCGCGCCCGTCGCGCTCGGCCTTTTCACGCGCCCATTTCGCGGTGCGGCCGATGCCGCCGAAGGAAAAGAAATGCAACGCCGCATCCTTTTCCCAGGCATCGATCGGCATGGCGGCCAGCGCGTCGACGATGCGCTCCGGCGTCGCCTCGCCCATGAGGCCGCCAAAAGCGCTCAGGTTCCGGCGCAGCCCGCGCGCCGAGGCCTTGACCCCGCAGCGGAGCGCGAATTTGAGCAGCGTCGCCGCCCCCGCGGGCCCGGCCAGGCCGATCCGTACCGGCAGTCCCGGATAGCCCGCATGGATCGCGCGCAGCCAATCCCCGATCGCCTGTGGGTCGAAGCAGAACTGCGTCACCACATGGAGCGCGAGCCCGGCCTTCTCCGCTGCCTCGATCTTTGCCGCCAGCGCTTCCTCCAGCCGGTCCCCGTCGATCCGGGGATGGCCGTCGGGATAGCCCGAGACGCCGACCGCCTCGATGCCGCAGCTTTCGAGCAGGCCCGAGGTGATCACCGACAAGGCGCTCTCGAACGGCCCGGCCGGCCGGTCGCGGTCGCCGGCGATGATCAGCGCGGTCCGCACATCGGCTTCGGCACGCAAGCGCTTCAACACCGTCTCGAGCTCGGCGGCGCTCTCATAGTTGCGCACTGCGATATGCGGCACCGGGTCCAGCCCGGCCTCCCGCACCGCCGCCGCGTCGACGATCATGCCGTTGCCGTGGTTCTTCGCCAGCGCGCTCAGATAGACTTGTGTGCCCGGCGGCGACTCGGCTGCCAGCGTCTCGATGTCGCTCACCTTGGGGAGGGTCGCCTCCACCGACCAGTCGCGCATGAGATATGCGCCCTGCTCGCCGAACCCTTCCCCCCGCTTGACCGCGAGACTGCGTGCCATGCCTCGTCCCGCTCCTCGCGTTTCGCGCTGCCTAGTAGCGGTAATGCTCGGGCTTGAACGGCCCGGCCTGCGGCACGCCGATATAGTCGGACTGCTGCTTCGACAGCTTGGTCAGGTTTGCACCGACCTTGGCGAGATGCAGCGAGGCGACCTTCTCGTCGAGATGCTTGGGCAGCACGTAGACCTGCTTCTCGTACTTGTCCGGGTTCTGCCAGATCTCCATCTGCGCCAGCACCTGGTTGGTGAATGAGGCGCTCATGACGAAGCTCGGATGGCCCATGGCGTTGCCGAGATTCACGAGCCGGCCTTCGGACAGCAGGATGATGCGCTTGCCGTCGGGGAACTCGACCTCGTCGACCTGGGGCTTGACGTTGTGCCACTTGAAGTTCTTCAAGCCGCCGATCTGAATCTCGCTGTCGAAGTGGCCGATGTTGCAGACGATCGCCCGATCCTTCATGCCGCGCATGTGGTCGACCGTGATCACGTCGATGTTGCCCGTGGTCGTCACGAAGATGTCGCCCTGGGGCACGGCGTCCTCCATGGTGACGACCTCGAAGCCCTCCATCGCCGCCTGCAGCGCGCAGATCGGGTCGATCTCGGTGACCATGACGCGGCAGCCGGCGTTGCGCAGCGACTGCGCCGAGCCTTTGCCGACATCGCCGTAACCCGCGACCACGCCCACCTTGCCCGACATCATCACGTCGGTGCCGCGGCGGATGCCGTCGACCAGCGATTCGCGGCAGCCGTAGAGGTTGTCGAACTTCGACTTGGTCACGCTGTCGTTCACGTTGATCGCCGGGAACAGCAGCTCGCCCTTCTTCTGCATCTCGTAGAGGCGGTGGACGCCGGTCGTGGTCTCCTCGGTCACGCCCTTGATGGACTTCGCGACCTCCGAATACCAGCCGGGCTTTTCGGCCAGACGCTTTTTGATCGAGGCGTAAGCGGCTTCCTCTTCGTCGTTCTGGGGATTGTCGAGGACGGACGGATCGCTCTCGGCTTTACGCCCCAGAT
>CAZBRE010000142.1:0-10913 GCA_964494065.1 uncultured Alphaproteobacteria bacterium | reverse complement strand
CGGCGATCACCGGCACGTCGTGCTTGCGGCATTCCTCGACCACGTCGCGGACGGCAGTGAATTGCGGCACGCCGACGCCGGCGACAATGCGGGTCGTACAGATCGAGCCCGGTCCGATGCCGACCTTGACCGCATCGGCACCGGCATCGATGAGCGCGCGGGCACCCTCGGCGGTGGCGACATTGCCGGCCACGACCTGGCTGTCGTTGCGCAGCTTGCGCACCGCGCTCACCGCGTTCAGCACGCCCTCGGAATGCCCGTGGGCGGTATCGACCACGAGGACGTCGCATTCGGCATCGAACAGCGCCTCGGCCCGCGCGAGGCCGTCCGGCCCCACCCCCGTCGCCGCAGCAACGCGCAGGCGGCCCTTGGGGTCCTTGCAGGCGTCGGGAAAGGCCTGGGCCTTTTCCATGTCCTTGACCGTCACCAGCCCGACGCAGCGATAGTCGTCGTCGACGACGATGAGCTTCTCGATCCGGTGCCTGTGAAGCAAACGCTTGGCCTCGGCCGGGTCGACGCCGTCGCGCACCGTGACGAGGTTCTCGTGCGTCATCAGCTCGCTGACCGGCTGACTGGGATTGTCGGCGAAGCGCACGTCGCGGTTGGTCAGGATGCCGACCAGCTTGCCCGCCCCCGCGCCGTTGCCGCCGCGCTCGACGATCGGAATGCCGGAAATCTTCCAGCGCGCCATCAGATCGAGCGCGTCGGCGATCGGTTGATCAGGATGCATGGTGACGGGGTTCACCACCATGCCCGCCTCGAACTTCTTGACCCGGCGCACTTCGTCGGCCTGCGCCGCGGGGTCCATGTTCTTGTGGATGACGCCGATGCCGCCGGCCTGGGCCATGGCGATGGCGAGCGCGCTCTCGGTCACCGTGTCCATCGCGGCGGAGACCAGCGGGATCCCGAGCTCGATCGAACGGGTGAGGCGGGTGCTCGTATCGGCCTGGGCGGGCAGGATGGCGGACTTCGCCGGGATCAGCAAAACGTCGTCGAATGTGAGTGCTTCGGGGAAGTCCATGCCGCCTCCGTGAGAGGTTGCAGGGCCAGATACCACACCGGCGCGAGCAAGGGAAACGAAATAGCCAAAGCCCGCCTAAAGGCGGGCTTTTAGGAAATATAGGCTGCCTGGCGGGTTCTGCCAGGCTATCGCGGCCGCTACTTCTCCAGCCGGAAGGGCCCCGAGAGCAGCCCGCCCTTGCCGCGCGCGACGTAACTGCGGCCGCGGATCTTGCGGATCGCGTAGCAGCGGGTGCGCTTGCTGTCCCACCGGTTCCAGCGCAGGCAGAGCGCCTTGCCGTCGACCCACCATTTGCCGCGATCGGTGGTGCTCATCAGTTCGTCGTCCCGCACGCCCCTCGACGCGAAGGCCGAGCCGGTCAGCCCGCCGCCCTCGTGGAAGGTCCAGCGCGCCTCGTGGCGGCCGACCCCGTCGTTGCGGACGAAGGCGACCTGGCTGCCCGCGATGAGGCCGCGCAGCTTGGCCGTGGTCTCCGACTTGGCCTTCTCTTCGGCTTCCTTGCGCTCCCGCTCGGCGATCCGCCGGGCAAGCTCGGCCCGCTGATGCTCGATGCGGCGAACCATCTCGGCGAGGCGCCGCTCCTCGGCGGTGAAATCGGGTCTGACCGCGACGGGCGCCGGCTGCTCGACCGACGTGTCCCCCGCCGGCCAAAGGCCAATCCCCAAACCTGTACCGCCCGCGACCAGCAGCAGCGCGAGCGAGGCGACGAGCGCCCGCGCGACCAACCGGCGTTTGCCGGGCGAGGCCGGCACCGCCTTGACGGGCGCGCCCTTCCAGCCAGCGACGATGGTGTGTCCGCTGCGCTTGCCGCCGCCCAGGAGAGGTGCCCGCGCCCGGCGATCCGGGTCGCGCAAGGGGCCGGTCGGCGTCGAGCCCTTGGACTTGCGTTTCAGCTCCTCACCCCGCTTGGCGAGTGCCTCGGCCTCACTGGCGTCGAGCTGGTCGCTCAGCCGGCCGGACGGCTTCGGCAGATCGGACGCGACCTCGAGCGCCATCGACATCGTCGACGGCGTGCCGGTCGCTTCGGGGATATCCGCCTCGCCGCGCAGCTCCGCGCGCCATTCCGCGACGCTGCGCGGCCGCTGCTCGGGATGCACCGACAAGGCATGATCGATCGCCAAAAGGAGCGTGTCCGACAGCCGCCCCACCCCGGCCTCGAAAGCCGGCACCTGGGGGTCCTCGATCACCCGGTCGGTGGCCTCGACCGGGTCGGCGCCGGTGACGATCTCGTAGAGCACGCCGGCGAGCGCGTAGATATCGGTCCAGGGGCCCTGATGGCCGCGCTTGGAATACTGTTCGATCGGCGCATAGCCGCGCGTGACGATCGCGGTCAGACCGCGGCTCTTATCGAGCAGTGCGGAACGGGCGGCGCCGAAATCGAGCAGCATCGGCTCGCCGTCATCGGCGATGAAGATGTTGCCCGGCTTGATGTCGCGGTGGAGGAAGCCCGCGTCGTGGACGCTTTCCAGTCCGTCGAGGATCGGGAAGAGGAACTTCTTCAGCTCCTCCTCGTTGATCTTCTTCCGCTTCTGCATGCGGTCGTGCAGGCTTTGGCCCTGCACAAAATTCATCACGATATAGGCGGTGCCGTGCGCCTCGAAGAAGCGCAGCACTTGCACGATGTTGGGGTGCTGGAACTTCGCCAGCGTCTTGGCTTCGCCGAGGAACTGATCGAGGCCCCAACGGAAATCAGCCTCCGCCTCGGTCGACTCCGGTTGCACGGTCGCGCCGCCCTCACGGACCGCTAGGCCGACCGGTAGATATTCCTTGATCGCGACCTTCTTCTCGAGGTTGACGTCCTCGGCAAGATAGGTGATGCCGAATCCGCCCTGCCCCAGGATCTTCTCGATCTTGTATACGTCTAGCGTCGCGCCGACTTTGAGCGCGCTGCGTGTCTTACTGGCCATTCGCGCCATCGTTATTGAGCGTCCGCCCGGCTACCCGTTCCCCTAACGAGCGGACGAGACAATACTAACGCGGTCGCGACAAGATCGCCAGTATCGTGAGTACAATTCGCACCAATCTTTGCGACCGGGCGAAGATTTGCCGCCAAATCCGGCGAATTCGAGGCGACCCGCGTTAACCGTGCTCAGGCGGCGTCGGGCTGGGTGTCGGGATAGGCGTCGCGGAATGCGGCGAGTTCCATGGCATTCGCGTGAACACGGCCGATCGTCGGATAGTCGTCGATAGGGCAATTGAAGCGGTTTGCATGATAGATCTGGGGGGCCAGGTAGACGTCGGCGAGAGTCGGACTGTCGCCGTGACAGAACGCGCCGGTTTCTTCGCTCGATGCGAGCATGGTCTCGATCGCGCCCAGCCCCAGCCGGGTCCAGTTGTGGATCCAGGCATTCACGCCGTCCTCGTCCTGGCCGAGCGGCCCGCGCAGGTATTTCAGGACCCGCAGGTTGTTGAGCGGATGGATATCGCAGGCCATGGCGGCCGAAATCGCGCGGACGCGTGCACGGGCCACCGGGTCCTTGGGCAGCAACGGCGGCTCGGGATAGGCCTCTTCCAGATATTCCAGGATCGCGGGCGACTGGATGAGTACCGCGCCGTCCTCCTCGACCAGCGTCGGCACCTGCTGCTGGGGGTTGAGCGCAACGTACTCGTCGTTGAACTGATCACCGCCGGGCAGGCTGATGAAGACCTGCTCACACGAGACGCCCTTGAGGTTGAGCGCGATGCGGGCGCGGTAGGCCGCCGAGGAGCGGAAGAATGTGTAGAGCGTGCGTGCTGTCATGGGTCCCCCGGTTTGCAGGCCCGTTTCTTCGCTACGGACCCTTGTATTCTACCACCGTCTGTTCGATGGCGCCGAAGATGGTGGCGCCTGCCTCGTCCAGCATCTCAATGCGCACGCGGTCGCCGAAGCGCATGAAGGGCGTCTTGGGCGCGCCCTCCTCGATGGTCTCGATGGTGCGGATCTCGGCGATGCAGCAGAAACCCTTGGAGGCGTCCTTGTTGGAGACCGTGCCCGAGCCGATGATCGTGCCGGCCGCAAGCGGGCGCGTCCGGGCGGCGTGGGCGATCAGCGCCGGAAAATCGAAGTTCATGTCGACCCCCGCATTGGGCGCGCCGAAGGGTTCGTCGTTCATCGTGACCCGCAGCGGCAGGCCGACCTTGCCGCCGTCCCAGGCAGCGCCCAGCGCGTCCGGCGTCACGGCGACGGGCGAGAAGGCCGAGCGCGGCTTGCCGACGATGAAGCCGAAGCCCTTGGCGAGCTCGCTCGGGATCAGGCCGCGTAGCGAGACGTCGTTCACCAGCATGATGAGCTTGATATGCGCGCCGGCCGCCTCGCGGCTCACGCCCATCGGCACGTCGTCGAGCACGGCGACGACCTCAGCCTCGAAATCGATACCGTAGTCCTCGCTGGCGATCGCGATGTCGTCGGTCGGCGCCAGGAACCCGTCGGAGACCGCCTGATACATCAGCGGGTCTTCATAGAGCGAGGGCGGCATCTCGGCATTCCGCGCCTTGCGCACCAGCTCGACATGATTGAGGTAGGCCGAGCCGTCGAGGAACTGGAAGGCGCGCGGCATCGGGGCGGCCAGATCCGCGATATCGAGCGGCGCGGCCGCGGCGTGATGATCCTCATTGATCAGGCGAGCGATCGACGACAGCTGCGGCGCCAGTGTGGCCCAGTCCTCGAGCGCGGCCTGCAAGGTCGGCGCGATATCCGGAACCGGCGCCGCATGGCTGAGATCGTCCGATACGACCACGAGCGTGCCGTCGCGGCCGCCGGATTTCAGTGAGCCAAGCTTCATTGCGTTTCCTTTAAGGGTTGTTTGACCGCGCCGCCGCGCGGACGCCGCAAATACACCCTATTATCTACTAGTAGATAACGGGCGGCGAGAGTAGGGCGCGGCCAGTGCGCCCGGCCGTCGCGCTCAAATAACGTACTGTTTCAGCGGCGGAAATCCATTGAAACCGACCGAGGCGTAGCTCGCGGTGTAGGCGCCGGCGGAGAGGAACTCGACCTTGTCGCCCTCGGCCAGGTCGAAGGGCAGTTCGTAATGCGTCTCGTCGTAGAGCACGTCGACCTCATCGCAGGTCGGCCCGGAGATCGCCACCGGCCCGCCCGGCTTGCCGTCATGGGGCGTGCGCAGCCGGTAGTGGATCGCCTCGCCGATCGTCTCGGGCAGCCCGCCGAACTTGCCGACGTCGAGAAAGATCCAGCGCCGGCGCTGCTCGCCATAGCCTTTTTGGGCCACCAGCACGACCTCGCTCTGGATCACCCCGGCATCGCCGACGATGTAGCGGCCGGGCTCGAGCAGCATCTCCGGGCGGTGATTGCCGAAATGCTTGGTCATCGAGCGGGTGACCGCCTCGCCGTAGGCCTCGATGGGCGGAATGCCGGTGCGGTACTGCGCCGGGAAGCCGCCGCCGATGTTGATCGCGCTGAGCTCGATCCCGGATGCATTCAAGTCCGTGAAGAGGCGTGCGGTCTCGCCGATCGCGATATCCCATTGCTCCGGATCGCGCTGCTGCGAGCCGACATGGAAGGAGACGCCGGTCGGCAGCAGGCCCAGGCCGCGCGCTTCGAGAAGGAGGTCATGCGCCATGTCGAGCTCGCAGCCGAACTTGCGGCTGAGCGGCCAGTCGGCGCCCGCGCCCGAGGTGATGATGCGGCAGAACACCTTGGACCCCGGCGCCGCGCGGGCAATCTTCGCCAGCTCATCGGCCGCATCGAAGGCGAACAGTTCGACGCCGACGCGGTGCGCATGGGCGATATCGCGCTCTTTCTTGATCGTGCTGCCGTAGGAGAGGCGGCCGGGCGCAATGCCGAGATCGAGACAGTCATCGACCTCGTAGACGCTCGCCGCATCGAAGCGCGACCCCAGCTCGTGGAGGCAGCGCAGTATCTCGGGCGCCGGGTTCGCCTTCACCGCATAGTAGATCTCGGCCAGCGGAAAAGCCTCCGCCAAGCGCCGGTACTGCTCGCGGACCACGTCGAGGTCGAGCACCAGGCACGGCGTCGGCGGTTGGCGCTCGGCGAAGAAGCGCGCGATCTTCTCGTTCAGGACGTGCGACATGAGGCCGGTCTCCACAGCCGTTTCACCGTCACTGAACGAACGATCCTCCGACGGCGCGAGCCGGAATAAAGGATCGTGCCACCGCGACGCAACAGGAAAGTGCTGTGCGGCCCGAAGTTAGTTCAATTCTTGCGGGAATTGCCGCCGTCAGGAGTGCCCGAAGCCCCGCCGCTGCGCGGCGCCGGGGCGGTTTTACCGCCGGGGCTGGCAGAGCCGCCGCCGGAGGTAAGCCCTGCCGCTGCGCGGCGCCGGGGCGGTTTTACCGCCGGGGCTGGCAGAGCCGCCGCCGGAGGCGCCGCCGGATTGGGGCAGGGTCTTGCCGCTTCCCGGGGTTTGCTTGGCACCCGTATCGGCGCCGGTTTTGCCGACGCTGCCCGGCGTCTTGCGCGGCCGGTCGCCTCCGGTGCGCCCGCCGGCCGTGGCGCCGCCCGGTCCGCTGGTCTCGCCGCCTACCGGCGGCTTCGTGTCGGGCCGTGCGGTGCTCGGCGCACCGGTTGTCGCCGGCTGCGCCGTCGTGCCGGGCGCGGTCGATGCCGCTGTGGTCGCGGCCGACGTGCCGCCGCCGCCCGTGCTCAACAAGTCGTCGACAACGTCTGGGAAGACCAAAGCCACCACCGCAAGCGCGCCGGCGACGACCAGCAAGGCCATCAGCAGCGCGCGGCCCGCCCCGCTCTTGCGCGGCGCCGGCTTGCTGCCGCCCTCGGCCTTGATCGTCGTCGGCTCGCCCGGGCTGCCGGGCGGACCGGTGCGCAGCGTCACGCGCTCGGTCACGGCGTCGGGGTCGACCACGCCGAAGGCAGGCACGCCGCCGACATAAGGGTCGATCACCATGACCGTCGTGTTGTCCTGGCCCTTGCGCTGGCGCGCATCGACGGCGGCTACGAGCGTCTTGGCAAGCGCCCCCGCCTCGACCTCGCCGGCCTCCTCGATCAGGCCGGCGATCTCCTCGACCGAGAGCGTCTCGAGACCGTCACTCGCCAGCAACAAGCGGTCGCCCTTGCGGAACTTCATCGGCCGCTTGGAGGCATCGACATGCTGCATCTTGTCGCCGATCACCGCCGAGCGGAGTGCGTTCCTTTGGGGATGGCGCTTGGCCTCCTCCTCGGTCAGCTCGCCCAGCTCGACTTGCTTGGCCAGGATCGGCGCCATCGAGTGATCGGCGTTGAGCCGCTGCAGCTTGCCGTTGCGCACGAGCCACATCGGCGAATCGCCGACGCTGATCCACTCGATCCCGACCTCGGTCAGCGAAACGCCGACCAGCGTGCAGCCCATCCCCTCGAGCTCGGGGTTCTCCTGGCTGTCCTTACCGATCCGGTCGTTGGCGTCTTCAAGCGCGCGGCTGAGGCGCTCGGCGATCGTGCCGCTTTCGTGGTTGAACGCATCGATGAAGGTCTCGACCGCGGCCGTACTGGCATGCGCTCCGCCCCGGTGCCCGCCCATACCGTCGGCAAGCACCATCAGCAACCCCTCGGCCCCGCCCTCACCAATGGGGCAGAAGCCGGCGTCGTCTTCCTGGTAGTCGCGGGCCCCCTGACTTTGTTCAGAGGCGAAGTGCCGCCCTTGGATCATTTATCGCGCCAGTCGAAGTCCTCTCCGCAGAACGGCACAAAGCGCAGCGTGGTGTCACCGATCATGACCTCCTCGCCGCCCTTGAGCTCGATCGGCGTCAACACCGGATCCTCGCCCAGATAGGTGAGGTTCTTTCCGCCGCCGTGATTGATGAAGTACTTCTTGCCGCGCGGATCGTAGGTGATGCTGGCATGGCTGGTGCGCGAGATCTGCGGGTCGCCGAAATCGAGGCTGATCCGCTCGGTCGGCGCGCGGCCGATGCTGTTCATCCCGTAGCCGAGCGTGAGCGAGGCGCCCTGCCCCGGCCCGGCGACGATCACCACCCAGCCGACCACCGGATCCTCCATCGGATCCGTGAGCGCGGTCGAACCCGGCGCCGTGCCCGCGGCCTCGGCTGGCTCTTCGGTGCGCTTGCGAGCGCCGATGATCTGGGTCTTCGGCGCATCGTCGGACGATCCGCCCCCTCCGCCACCAGCACCGCCGCCGGCCGGCGCACCGCCGCCGGCGCCGCTGCCATTGCTGCTGCTCGCCGCCTGCTGGGGCGGTGGCGGCGGGGCATCGGAGGCCCCCGCATTGCTCACTTGGGTGGGACCGGCATCGCTACCGCCGGACTGGGCGACACGCTCCTTGATCGAGCGTTTCTCGACTTTGCGCGTGGTCGCTTCGTTTCCTTCGTCACCCTCGCCAATCGGCTTGCCGTCGGGTCCGCGAATGATGGCCATGTAGTCCTCCGTATGCTTATCGCTCGTAGAGTCGGTTGATCAGATTATCCATGCAGTACTGGCCCGACTGGTTGAGCGCGTTTTCCTCGCGCGCCTGGGTCAGGTGCATAAAAAACACGAGCATCGCCGCCTGCAGCAACGCCAACAGCGTAGTGTAGAACGCCACGCCCAGCTTTTCCGTGAGATTTTTCAGGAGCGCCGGATCAGTCGGATTGCTCTCGCCGGCGAAGTTAAGCGCCAGCGCAATGCCGATCACCGTGCCGATGAAACCCAACGACGGGATCAGCCACATGATGTAGCGCAGCATGTTGTAGCGCAGATCGATCTCGTGCATGTAGAGCTCGAGGCTCGAATTGAGCAGCGAGTTCGCCTGGTCGACCGAGCGATTGCTCTGGAACTGCAGCACCACGCGCCGGATCAGGCGCGGCAGGAAGAACTGATCGCTGCCGGGACTGTCCTTGACGTTGGCGTAGATTCCGCCGAGATCGGTTACCCGCAGCACGGTGCGCTCGTCCTCGGGCAGGAAGCGCTTGACGAGCTGCGAGCCCTCGCCGCGCCCGTCGATGAAACGAACGACGAGCTCGCCCATGCCGAAGAAGAAGACCAGCCACATCAGGTTCTGGACCGTGAAGGGATAGTAGTCGGCGGCGCGGTCGACCAGGAACTTCCCCACGACCGCTTTCGGGTCGAGCGCGACGCCCATGACCACCAGGAAGACCGCGCCCGTCGACAGGCTGATCGCGGCCGCGATCAGGCGCATGTTCCCCGACGGTCCGGAGCGAGGGCCGGCCATCAGGTTCTCCGGATGATCTTGCCGGTGGCCGGGTCGCGCTCGACCGGCCCGTGCGGCAGCTCGGAGATATCCGATTCGCGCTTCGTACTCTTGTCGGAGACGAAGACATATTGCGGCACCGGATGTCCTTCGGAATCGTCGGGGATCATCGTCAGCAGCTCGGCGACCGTCACTTCGTATTCGCCCAGGCGAATGGTGTCCCGCTTCTGCACGTAAGCCTGCCGGAAGCGTTTCCAGTTGCCCCCCGGCTCCAGGATATGGGTCCCGAACCGGCTGTCGCAGTCGGTCAGATAAAACCGGCCTTCATCGGTCTCGACGAGCTCGGCATGCTCGCGCGAGACGCTGTTCTGGTCAGGGCCGATGACGATATCGGCGGTTCTGCTCCTGCCGATGGTCCACGCTTTCATGCATCAGCCTCGATGGTCGTCGGTGAGCCGCGTTCTTTGGGCCGCGCCGATGGGTTGATGGGGCCAACCTGCGACGCGGCGCGCTGACCCACGGTTGTCCCGAAACTACGGTCCCGCCGGAATCCCGTCAACACGCCAAAGCGAGCGTCGCAGTCGTCACTGATCCGCATTCAGGCCTCCTTAACCACGTTGAAGCGGAAGCGGACCTCGCCTAGATCGACCTCGTCGCCATCCTTGAGCTCGGCGATCTTGACCTCTTCGTCGTTGATGGCGACGCCGTTCTGCGAATCCTGATCGGTAATGATGAAGGTTCCGTCGCTTTTGTAGTGGATGGTGGCGTGGAGGCCGGAGACGCTGCCATTGGCGAGCGTGAGATCGTTGTCCTGGCGGCGGCCGATATTGATCGAGCGCTTCATCATCTCGAACGTTGCAGCGGGGTCGCCCACGACCTCCAGAACCGCGATCGCGGAGGGCAAGATCGCCCCGCGGGCCTCGCGGAGGCGCCGGCGGACCAGGATGAACCAGCGCAGAAACAGCGCCAGCAACACCAGCACCAACACGCCGCCGCCGATCGTGTAGGGCAGATAGCGCGGATCCCGCGCCTTTTGGAAGATCCCGCCCGCCGGCACGGCCGGAAGCACGAGCGGTACCATCGCGGTCACGCTGGTCCCGCCTTCAAGCTGCACCGTGACCTCCATCGTGCCGGCGCCGCCGAGCCCCGCCGCCCGGGCGGGCGCGAGGTCGATGCTCGTTCGCCCACCGCCGCCGATCGCCGCGAAGGGCGCGGCCAGGAAATCGGCGGGCAGATCGAAGCGGGTATTCGATTTGACGAAGCGGCCGCCGGTCTCCTTCGCCGGCACGCGGAGATTCTGAAACTCGCGCGGCTCGACCGCGCTGCTGGAATAGCCGATGCCGTGGACGCTGACGCCGGCCTGGTGTGCTGCGGCAATAAGCGCGCGCGCATCGTAGGCGGTCTTCACGTCTTCGATCTTGCCGTCGGAGAGGATGAAGAGCGCTCGGCGATCGGCCTGGAACGCGGCGAGCTGGCGCGAGGCCTCGATGGCGGCCTCGAAGAAATAGGTCCTAAGCCCGTCCGCCTTCACGCCCTTGAGCGCGGCCACGATGGCCTTGGGACCCGCACCCAGCGGCACCAGCACGCGAAGCTGCTGGTCAAACCGTGCGAGGCCGAAGGTCTGGTGGGGCTTCGCTGCCTTCATCATCTGGCGGATATGCCGAAGGTTGCGGGCAACGACGCGGCGGCGTGCCGGGTCGCTGGTGTCGATCAGGATGTAGATCGCGGTCCGCTGACCCGCTGCCGGATAAGGCTCGATCGCCGAGGCCGGCAAGGCGGTTTCGCCGAGCTTTGCCGTC
>CAZBRE010000141.1:0-10988 GCA_964494065.1 uncultured Alphaproteobacteria bacterium | reverse complement strand
GCATGTTCCAGACGCCCTTCGCCGAGCAGGTGCGCAACGAGGCGGGCATTCCCACCATCGCCGTGGGCAATATCACGACCTGGGACCAGGTGAACACGATCCTCGCCGCCGGGCGCGCCGATCTGGTGGCGCTGGCGCGGCCGCATCTCACCAACCCCCATTTCACGCTGCAGGCCGCGGCCTATTACGGATACGAGCCGCAGCGCTGGCCGGTGCAATACGATAGCGGCAAGGAGCAGGCCTTCCGCCTTGCCGCCCGCGACCGAACCGATGCTGAGGCGCTGCGCAGTGCTGCGAAGCCCGCCAGCCACAAGAAGCCGTTCCAGAAGGAAGCCGCCGAGTAACGCCGCGGCGATCGGACGAAATTTAATTTCAGGCCGGCGATCGCCTGCCGAGCCGGAGGACCCGCGCAATCAAAGCCTTTATGCTTTCCCAGCCCTCACGGGTTGCCAAGTTGACCAGCCCGCCTTTTCCGAACAGCACAAGCATCACCAGCAACGGCCCGAACAGGAACTCCCAGTTCTCCTGGCCGTTGTAGCGGATCGGCAACTCGAATACGCCGAAGTTGATGACGAAGTTGATACTGATCTGCTTGATCAGCTCTTCGATGATCAGGATGGCGAAGGCACCGATCACCGGCCCATAGATCGTGCCCATGCCGCCGGCGATCACCATCACCATGATCTCGCCGGAGCGGAACCAGTGTATGTATTCCGGCGTCACGAATTCCTGGTGATTGGCCCAGAGCGCGCCGCCGACGCCGCAGATGGCGCCGGAGATCACGAAGCCGACGAGCCGGTAGCGAAAGGTCGAGAAGCCGATCGACTGCATGCGCGGCTCGTTCGACTGGGTGCCGCGCAGCACCATGCCGAAGCGCGAGTTCACGAAATGCCGCAGGATCCAGACGCTGAGGATCAGCACGGCAAGCGTCATGTAGTAGATCAACTGCATGTCGCGGGAGCCGTCGGCCGGGCCCATCAGGTTCTGGTTCAGCGTGAAGAACCCGAAATCGCTGCGGTCGGTGTTCATCCCGTCATCGCCGCCATACGGCTCGAGGCTGATGATCAGGTAGTAGATCATCTGGCTGAAGGCGAAGGTGATCATGATGAAGTAGAGCCCGCCCGTCCGCAGGCTGAGCGCGCCGATCAACAGGCCGACGAGCGCCGATCCGCCGATGGCCACCGCGAACTGCAGATAGCCGTCGTTGATCCCGTAATGCGACAGCACGCCCACCGCATAGCCGCCGACGCCGAGAAACGCCGCATGGCCAAAGCTCACCATGCCGCCATAGCCCATGATCAGATCGAGGCTGGCCGCGGCGATTGCGAAGATCATGATCTTCGCGGTCAGCGAGGTGAGATAGACCGACCCTGATGCCGGAAGCAGAACCAGGATGATCAGACACGCGGCCATGAAAACGAACCGCGGATCGCGGAACGAAATCTCGACCTTGGGCACTGTTGCCGCTTCGCCGTGCAAGCCCGCCTCCTTAGCCCGAGCGAGCCGGGAAGAGCCCTTGCGGGCGGAAGAAGAGGATCGCGGCCATCAGGATGTAGATGATCATCGAGGAGATCGCAGGGCCGGCGGACTGCGCAAGCTCGTCGATCTCGAACGGCTCCCAAGCCAGGACCAGCGAGCTCAAATACCGCACGACGTCGGTCATGAAGGTGCGGCCGCTCGCCTCCACCAGCCCTACGATCAGCGAGGCGATGAAGGCGCCGCGGATCGAGCCGATGCCGCCGATCACGATCACCACGATGGCGAGGATCAGCTTCGCCTCGCCCATGCCCGGGAAGACATCCTCCACCGGCCCGGCCATCACGCCGGCAAGGCCCGCCAGCATCGCGCCAAGCCCGAAGACCAGGGTGAACAGCACCGCGATGTTGACGCCGAGCGCGCCGGCCATCGGCCGGTTGCTGGCGCCGGCCCGGATCAGCATGCCGATCCTGGTGCGTGTGATCAGCAGGAAGATCGCGGCCGCCACGGCCAATCCTAAGAAGTCGATCATCAGCCGGTAGGCCGGATATGGCGCGCCGAACAGCGATACCGAGCCGGTTAGGGCATCGGGGCGGTTGATCGGCAGGCTTTGCACGCCGAAGACGATGATGACCGTCTCGTTGAAGAACAGGATCAGGCCGAAGGTCGCCAGCACCTGCATCATGTGGTCGCGCGCGTAGAGATGCTGGATGACCACCTTTTCCAGAACGATGCCCAGGATCAACGTGAGCGGCAGCGCGACGACGACGGCCCAGTAGAACGAGCCCGTTTCGCCGTATGTCCGCGCCGCGAAAAAGGCGCCGAACATGAACAACGAGCCGTGGGCCAGGTTCACCATGTTCATGATGCCGAGGACGAGCGACAGCCCGGCGGCGACCAGGAAAAGGAAGATCCCGAACTGAAACCCGTTCAGCAGCGTGTGGAGGAAGAGCGTGAGCTGCGGGTTGGTGACCTTCACGCCAGGGGCCGTGACCACGAAAAGAACGCAGCCCAGCGCCAGCACGAACCAGCCGACCAGCGTCAGGATCCGGAAGCTCGACGTGGTCGGATCGCGGAACATCAGCAGCGATCCGCCAAAGATGATGATGGCAATCGCGCCGAGGAAGGGCAGCCACGTCCCGCCGATGGCGAGCGCCACCACGATCACCAGCACACCCAAACCCCCGAGGAGGGTCGCGCCCCGCTTACCTTTCCCCAACATCGCCTCTAGTGCCGGAGTTCCGTGTTACGTGCGTACGCGCCGCGCCCCACCGCCGCGCGCTCGCTTGCACCGTATGTCTCATCGCGGCGAACGCACCGCGAGTCAATGTCGTTTGGAAAAGTGGGGACGCCAAGCTTGGCGCCCCCACACCGAGTCGAAATCAACAGACCTTACGGGGCCAGGCGCTCGGAGCGCTTGCACCGCTTGGCGTACGCGTCGGCATGATTGGTGAACACGACGCCCGTCGTCCGGATCATCGGCTTGCCATTGCCGCCGGCGACGACTTCGCGTTTGTAGTAGCTCTGGATCGGCATGCCGTTGAAGTTGTAACGGTACTTGCCGCGAACAGACGCGTAGTCGGCCTTCAGCATGGCCTTCTTCATCGCCAGCGTGTTGCTCACCTTGCCGCCGACGGCCTTGACGGCCGAGGCGATCAAGGCAGGCGCATCATAGGCCTGCGCGGCGAAGTGCGACGGCAGACGGCCATAGGCCGCCTTGTAGTCGGCGATGAACTTCACGTTCGTCGGGTTCTTCGAGTCGGGATCCCAGTAATTGGTGTGGAAGGATCCGATCGCCGCTTTGCCGATCGGCAGCAGCATGAAGTTGTCGATCGTGAAGACGGTGTAGAGCTTGATCGTCTTGCCGAGGCCCGACGCTGCCCACTGCTTCATGAAGGCGACGCCCATCGGGCCCGGTGCGAAAATGAAGACCGCCGACGGCCGCGCAGCGCGCACGCGGGTCAGCTCCGACTGGAAGTCGCGGTTGCCGAGCTTGTAGAGCAGCTGGCCCTTGATCTTGCCTTTGTAGTATCGCCGGAAGCCCGCCATCATGTCCTTGCCGGCCTGGTAGTTGGCCGACATCAGGAAGACGTTGTTCAGCTTCTCTTCGCGCATCAGCTGACCCATCGCCTCCGGCGTATTGTCGTTCTGCCAGGATGTGGAGATGAAATACTTGCTGCAGGCCGCGCCAGCGAGCCGCGACGAGCCCGCATTCGTGCTCATTAGGATGACCTTGCTGCGGACCACCGGATTGCGCACGGCGTTCAGGATGTTCGACCAAATGATGCCGGCCACGATCTGAACCTTGTCCTGCTCGACGAACCGTTTGGCGCAGGTGACGCCGACATCGGGCTTCACCTGGTCGTCGCAATAGAACACCCGGGTCGGCACGCCGCCCAGCAGGTCGCCGTCCTTGTTCCAGCCGAGCGCCTTCAGGCGAAGCTTGAAGCCGTTCACCTGCTCCTTGCCGAGCGGGTGGTTCATCGAATTCATAAAGCCGATCCGCAACTCCTCGGCCGATGCGCTTGCCGCAATCAGCACGAACGCCGCGGTGGCCAAAACCACACGTTTGATCATTGTAACAGCCTCCTGTTCCACGCTTTTGTGTCCCCCTGATCAGCCGATTTGCGCGGTTCGGCGATCCCTATGGCGATGTGTGTAGCACACTAGCTCTGTCGGGCGAAGGGCAGAAACGGCGTCAAATGCCTGTGATATTTCACAGATATTCGCCACCGTCAGCCCTTGTTCGCCACCCCGTCGGTCAAGACCGAAACGAAATTTTCCGCTATTCCCCAGATAGTTGCGCCCGCCTCGCTGTCGCGCCAATCGCCGACCGCGTTGCACATGCCGAGCAGCCCCAACGTCGCCAGGCGGCAGTCGAGGTCCGGCCGGAACGCGCCGGCCACAACGCCGCGCTCGAACATTGTCTGCAACAACTTTTCGTAGTGACCCGCCGCCGCCGAGATCTTCCGGCGCCGAGCCGGGGGCAATTCATGGCGCTGGTGCTGAAAGACCCGCACGTAGTTCGGGCGGTCCTCCAGCGGCGCCAGATGGTTGTGAACGGCCGCGCGCAACATCTCGGTGGGCGGGATATCGCGGGCCAGGATCGCCTCGAGGCGCTGCACGAATCCCTCGACGCCCTTCTGGCAGACCTCCTCGAGCGCCGATTCCTTGGACTCAAAGTAATAGTAGAGGCTGCCCTGGCGGATCCCGAGGCGGTCGGCGATGTCCTTGGTCGACGAGCCGTGATAGCCCTTTTCGGCAAACACAGCCGCCGCCGCGTCGATGATCTCGCCGTAGCGGCGCTGGTACTTGTCGACCTTGGTTAACTCTGTATCGGGTTTTCGCCGGGGTGCGGCCATTAATCCATCTCGTGAACCGTCTCGGATCTGCAACGAAAGCGTTGGACTGGACGGGCCGATCCCCGCCGGCGGCCGAGTCTAGTCGATGGCTAGTCGATGGCAATTGTTTTCGATAGATGAATTGATAGAATTTTGTGCACCCATCGCTGGCCGGTTCGATTTTGGGCTGGCGAGGGGATAAGAAGCGGATAAGAAGAAGGCCGTTCCGGCGCTCCGCAATCGCACCCATGCGCGGCAGGACCGGACCGCAGCCGATATTGGGAGGATTGGGATGACCAAGACCAACCGGGCCGAGGCGACACGCGCGGCATGGCTGGAGTTGCTCAAGACGCATCGGCGCGATTTTGCCGAGCCGGGCTCGGCGGAATACTGGTCGCCCTCGCTGGAATGCGCCTCGCGCGACGAGCTGCGGGCGATCCAGGACGAGAAGCTCGCGATACTGACGCCCTTCCTCTACGAGAACTCGCCCTTCTACAAGCGCCGCTTCGACAGGCTCGGCCTCACCCCCGATGACGTGAATACGGTCGACAAGCTCACGGCGTGGCCGGTGGTCGACAAGATGGAGATGGCCGAGGACCTGATGGCCAACCCGCCCTGGGGCACCTATACGACCCATGACGACGCGCTGTGGGACCAGCGCGGCTGGACGCTCTTCCCGACCTCGGGCTCGACGGGTATGCCGCGCATCTTCCGCTACACCACCTTCGATCTCGACCAGTGGCGCTGGGCGAATGCGCGCGCCCTCTGGTCGCTGGGGGCCAAGCGCGGCGAGAAGGTCTTCCTCGTCGTCGGCTTCGGCCCGCATGTCTGGGCCTGGGGCGTGCTGCACGCGCTCGCACATATGGGCGTGCCGTGCATTCCGGGCGGCGGCCTGACGGCCGAGCTCCGCGCCAACATTATTCTTCGCTACAAGCCGACGGTGCTCGCCACCCTGCCCTCGCAGCTACTGCGCATCGGCCGCACAATGCAGGCGATGGGCGAGGACCCGCGCAAGAGCTCGATCACGCGGCTCTTCACCGGCGGCGAGCCGGCCGGCGGTATCGATGCCACACGCGAACGCCTGGAGGATATGTGGGACGCCGAGCTCGTCGAGTTCTACGGCTGCACCGAGGCCTCGCCCCATTCGGGCGGCTATTCGTGCACCCACCGTATTCGCGAGGACGGCGCCTGGCAGACGCATCTGATGGAGGACTTCCAGGTCTGGGAGCTGATCGACCCGGACAGCAAGGCGCGCCTGCCGGTCGGTGAGCGCGGCATCACCGTCTGTACCAACATGAACTCCGAAAGCTCATCGCAGCTTCGCTTCGTAGTCGGTGACTACACGACGCTCGACGATACGCAATGCGCCTGTGGGCGCACGCATGTCAGGGCTATCAATGGCTTCCAGGGTCGCGCCGACGACCTCATCAACCTGCGCGGCATCAAGTTCTATCCCTCGGTCGTCGAGGAAGGCGTGCGTTCGGTTGCCGGCGTCGGCGACGAGTATCAGGTGATCCTGGAGACCAACAAGGACGGCATCGACACGATGACGATCAAGGTCGAGCATCCCGAGCACGAAACTCCCGACGCCGTGGTCGCCGCCGTGCAGAACGCGGTGACCTCGCGCATCGAGGTGCGGGTCGATGTCGACGTGCTCGCCCCCGACACGTTCGAGAAGACCGAGTTTAAGGCCAAGCGCGTCTCCGACACGCGTGACAAGAGCTGACCGGAAGGAAAGATCGAGCGCCCATGCAGATCATCCACCCGCCCGACTGGGCGCGCCTGCCGGGCTATTCCCACGGCGTTTCAGCGCGCGGCCGCACCATCTATCTGGCGGGCCAGGTGGGAACGCAAGGCAAGGACGGCTGGCAGCCGGAAAACAAAGATCTGGTCTCGCCCGACTTCGTCGAGCAGTTCCGCCAGGTGTTGGAGAACATCGTCGCGCTCCTAACGGAGGCCGAGGCGAAACCGGAGCACCTCGTCAAGCTCACCTGGTTCATCACCGACAAAGATATCTATTTCGCCTCACTGAAGGACCTTGGCACGGTCTACCGCGAGGTGATCGGCAAGCACTTTCCCGCCATGTCGGTGATCGAGGTACGCGGCCTGGTCCAGCCCGGCGCGATGGTGGAGATCGAGGCGACGGCGGTGGTGCCGGACTGAAGAATTTTAGATTCTATTGCACAATAGAATTTGCCGGCAGAGACGTTTTAGACCTAAACTAATCTCATCCCCGGTCAGACGGGACGCCTGATCTCATGCGACGGGAGGCGCTGGATGGCCCGCAGGAAGACCGATATCGACCCGGCCGAGGCAAAGGCGGCGATCTTCGAGTATTGCAAGCGCAAGGGCGCGCTCGCGGTCGGCGTGGCCGACCTCGAGACCGTCGAGCGCATCTGCCCGCCCGGTTACCGGCCCACCGACATCATGCCGCGCGTCAAATCGGTGATCTCGCTCGGCGTCGGCGGTCAGACGCAGGGCGCCTGGAGCGTCCCGGCGAAGGCGCTTGGGTATTTCGGATCGACGGAAAGCCGCGCCTATACAATAACCTACGGCCTTTCTTTCATGATCGAGTCGAAATACGGCGTGCCCTCGATCTATTGCCCGCCCGACATGGACCCCGATGCCGGCCCGCGCGTGCCGCTGCAGAGCCTGAAGGTCCATGCCGAGATCGCCGGCATCGGCGCGCGCTCGCTGGCCGGCGACATCCTGCTTCATCCCGAATTCGGCTATATGTACTTCGCCAGCGTCTTCACCGAGCTCGAGCTCGAGCCCGATCAACCGATGGAGACGAACCCCTGCCCCGCGCCCTCCTGCGTCAACATGTACAAGCAGATCGGCCGCACGCCCTGCATGAAGTTCTGTCCCGTCCAGTGCCTCGACGGCGAGGTCGACGTCGAAACGGGCGCGCAGAAGGTGATGCGCTACGACATGGCGGCCTGCGCGGAGATGACCCAGCAATACGAGACCGTGCCCTCGGCGATCATGAACGCGATCAACGCGAGCGAGCCGCAGGACCGCGAGGACGCGCTCTTCGATCCCGACAACAAGATGCTCTGGTACAAGATGTCGGTCGGCTCGGGCGGGCTGTTGGCGCAGTGTTTCGAATGCATGCGCGTCTGCCCGATCGCCACCAAGGCGCCGCTGGCCGACCCGATCCTGCGCCACGACGCGGCCGAAGACGCGAAGGCCAGAGAAACGAAGGCGGCGGAATGATCTCACCCCTGAGAACACCATGACAACGCCATGACCAGGGGTCTCACGCGCCGGCAGATCGGCGTCACCGAGGAGATGATCGCGACCTTCGGCGATGCGATCTTCCGCATGAGCCACAACCACCAGGTCCGCGACGGCGATCCCTACCGCAAGCTCGACTGGCAGGAGATCGAGCGCCAGCGCGAGCAGATGGGGCTGTCGGACGCCCAGATCGCCGCGCGCATCGGCTTAACGCAGAACCAGGTGCTCTATATCCGCACGGTGCTCGAGCGACGGCGCTTCCACACCGGCCATTACGTGCGGCTGCTCGAGCTTGGCGGCGGACGGCGGTTCCGCGCCGATCGCTTCACGCCGCATCTCGATCACTTCACCTATAGCGAGGACGCGCTCGACCTCCGCGCGGCCATGAGCTATCCGCCGGAACTCGCCAAGAAGTATGTCGAGGAAGGCTGGTGGGCCGACGACACGTTGAGCGGCTGGCTCGGGAAGCACGTCGCCGAGCGTCCCGGCGCACCGGCCATCCGGCATGGTGAGACGACGATCAGCTATGCGCAGTTGGGCAAAAAGGTCGAGAACCTGGCCGGCGCGTTGCACGCGATCGGGATCAACCCCGGCGACGTTGTCGCCGTCCAGCTTCCCAACATCCCGGAATTCCTGATCGCCTATCTCGCCATCGCGCGCCTCGGCGGTGTGATGCAGACGGTCCACATGCCCTACCGTGCGGCCGAATGCGAGACGCTGTTCAACCACTCCGCGGCCAAGGCGGTGATCTGCCTTTCCGAAGCCAAGGGCTACGAGGCGGCGCAGGTCATGCGCAATCTGCAGAACCAGTGCCCGAAGCTGAAGCATGTGATCGCCCTGGGCGCGCCCGTTCCCGGCGCGCAGTCGCTGGGCGACATGATTGCAACCGAACTCGACGCTGAGCTACCCGATCCGCCGGTCGCTTCGGATCCGTTCCTCCTGCTCTACACCTCGGGCACGACTGCGGCGCCCAAAGGCGTCCCGCTCAGCTACCACAACATGCTCTCTAATGCCCGCCTGGGCGCGCCGGAGCATGAGCTGGGACCCGACGACGTGATCCTCTCGGCAGCACCCTTCAGCCATCTCTATGGCGCCTACAGCTTCCACATCGCCATGGCCGTCGGTGCCTGCAATCTGTTGCTGCCCGTCTTCACGCCGCCCGATCTCGCCGCGGCCATCGATGCCGGCAAGCCGACCGGGCTGTGGACCGCGCCCGCTCATGTGGCGGCCTGCATGAATGCGGGGCTGTTCGATACGACCGATCTCACGACGCTCAAGCTCGTGATCATGTCGGGCAGCGCCTGCCCGCCCGACCTCGTGCGCGCCTTCCAGGCGAAGGTCACGAACGGGGCGGTCACGCAGCTCTGGGGCATGACCGAAACGCAGGGCGGGCTCTATTCGCGGCCCTCCGACTCTTTGGATGTTTCGGCAAATTCCGCCGGACGGCCGAGCCCCGGCACCGAGGTCCGCATCATCGACCCCGAGTTCGGCACGCCGTGCAAGCCTGGCCAGGAGGGCGAGCTTCAGGTGCGCGGCCCCCTGCTTTTCCCCGGCTATTACCGGAACGCGGCGGCGAGCGAGGCCGCCTTCGCTCACGGCGGCTGGTTCCGCTCGGGCGATCTGGCCGTACAGGACGAGGCCGGCAACGTCTCGATCACCGGCCGCATCAAGGACGTGATCAACCGCGGCGGGGTCAAGTTCAATCCGCGTGACGTGGAGGACCTGCTCGACGGCCATCCGGCGATCGCGCAGTCCGCCATCGTGCCGATGCCCGATCCGGTGCTGGGCGAGAAGGCCTGCGCGTTCGTCACCCTTGCCCCCAATGCCGAAGCGCCGACGCTCGAGGACCTGGCGGCCTATCTGCTCCAGCACGATATCGCCAAGAACAAGCTGCCCGAGCGTCTTGTCGTCATCGACGAGATGCCGCTCACCCCGACACGCAAGGTGATCAAGGGGCGTCTGCAGATCCCGGGTGCGTAAAGAGTACTGACGTCCTGCGCCCGGATCGTCGATACTCCGGGCTTGGCGGCTTGGCGCAACCACATCTGGAACCGAAATGGGCACCATGTACCGACTGGGGTTTGTCTGCCTGTGTTTGCTTGGCCTCTCCATTGCGTCCGGCCCCGCGGCCGCGGCCGAATGCGGCTCCGAGAGCCCCGCCGAAGCGATCACCGCGTGTTCCCGGATCATCGATGCCGGTACGGGAAGCCCCCAGGCCCGCGCAACGGCCTTTCGCAATCGTGCCAAGGCCTATCTCGAGCAGCGCGCTTACAAGAAAGCTCTGGCCGACTACGCGCAGGCGATCAAGCTGCAGCCGGACAACGCCGACGACTACTACGGCCGTGGCCTGGCCTATGCCGGACTCGCTCAGTCCTATGAGGCGATGGTCGAGCTGGCCAAGGCCGTTTCGCTCGATAAGAACCATGCCGATGCCTACCACGAACGGGGCGTGCTTCAGGACCGCGCTGGTCGATACAAGGCGGCAATCGATGAGTTCGGGCATGCGATCCGCGCCGAGCCCGACCACGCCGAAGCCTACAGCGCCCGCGCCTGGACCTACTACAAGATGCGGCAGCCGGTGCGCGGCTTGAACGATATCGACAAGGCGATCGCGCTCGATCCCGAGGAGTTGGATAATCACCGCACCCGTGGGTACATTCTGGAAGCCATGGGGCAACGCAAGGCCGCCATTGAGGAGTATCGGCGGATCCTGCGCCGCGAGCCGGGGGATCGGAGCGCCGAAGCCGGCCTGGTGCGGTTGCGCGCCCCCAAGCCCGCGGCCAAGGCCACGCAAGCACCGAAGAAGCTTCGTTGATCCCGGCTCTCGGCCGCGCCGTGCCGGGTTGTCGTTCTATAGGTCTATTGATAAATTCTGTCGCCTGCCCAGCGCGCCTGAGCCAGCGAGGACCGCCCCATGAGCCGCACGCCCAACGA
>CAZBRE010000140.1:2873-11328 GCA_964494065.1 uncultured Alphaproteobacteria bacterium | reverse complement strand
CGGCCTCGGCGGACGAAATTGAGGACCTGCGCACGCAGATCCAGAGCTTGCAAGATAAGATGGGCAAGCTGGAAGCTGCGCAGCGAAGGAAGCACCGGGTGGCCCCGGCGGCAGCGGTCGAGGCGGGGGCCAAGCCGCGGTCGTGGAAGTTGCCTGGTACCAATACGTCGATGCAGATCGGCGGTTACGCCAAGTTGGATTTGATCTACGACATCAACGCCAACACTGGTGACTCGATTGCCCCACCGCCGGCCGATGGTTCGGCTGCTGGCAACCGTCAGCAGCACTTCCGCCTGCATGCAAGGCAGTCGCGATTCTGGATCCGCACCTGGACGCCCACCGATTGGGGTGAACTGGAAACGCATATCCAGGGCGACTTCTACGGCGCTGGTGGCAACGAGATCGTGTCGAACTCGGATACCTTCCGGGCTCGGCTTCTCTATGGTCGTTTGGGTCCGGTCCTCGCGGGCATGAACTGGTCGACCTTCATGATCCTGGAAGCGCTGCCAGACGTGCTCGACTTCTCGGGTCCGGCTGGAGTGCCGTTCGCTCGCCAGGCGATGATCCGTTACACGCACAGCTTCGGCGGCGGTACGGTCCTGGTCTTTGCGGTCGAAAACCCGGATACGGCTCCGGCTGCGCTGTCTGCGATCAACAACGCGACTTTGGGCGGCCCTCTTACCGTCGGCCAGGATCCGTTGCCCGAGTTCGTCGTCGGCCTGACCCACACATGGGGTTCGGGGCGTGCGTCGATCCGGGCGATCTTCCGTCAGATCAACTACAACGATGGCGTCGCGACCAGCGAGGACGCGTTTTCGTGGGGTATTCATGGCGGCTTCGGTTGGCGGTTTAACAATCGCCGCACCGCGATCGGCATGAGCGCCTACTATGGTCGTGGCCTTGGGCGGCATACGGCTGCTTCCGGCAGCTTCGTCGCAGTGGTTGCCAATGGTGTTGCTAACAACTTTAGCCTGCGGACGGTTGCGGAATATGGTGGCCAGATTTGGATCCAGCATCGTTGGACCGACACGTTGCGGTCGAGCTTGGTCTATGGTCGTTATCGTAACGACCACGTCCAGCAGATTTCCGGCGGCAAGAATGCCGGCTTTGCGTCGCTCCAGGACTACTGGACGGTTCACGCCAACTTGATCTGGCGTCCAGTTCCGCGAGTGGACATCGGTGTTGAATACATCTATGGCTTCAGCGGCATCGTAAACAGCGCCAATGGCGAGCTCCACCGCATCCAGGTGAGCTTCAAGTACAGCTTCTAATGTGAACAACAGGGCGGTCCGGCGCTTCGGCGCCGGTTCGCGAACAACTCGACGGGCCGGTTCCTGAAAATGGAACCGGCTCTTTTCTTTTGACCGTTCGTCTTTTCGCGGTGCCCGAATGGGTCTTGCGTGGGCCAAGCCGTTTGCCGGCTACGTGCTACGCAGGGCGAATGTGCGAACAACTGCACATGCGGATAATTGGCCGCCAAGGCGATGCGGGTCCCGCGGTTGATCACTTGCAGCAGTGGATCAGCCGAGTCGCACGGCTGTATTCGGGATATCGCCGGCGCGCCGAAGGCCACCTCGCCACCACATGAGAGAAGCAATTGCCCGTTCGCTGATCGCTAGATCTGATACCAGGGTCGTTGATTAGAAAGATTAATAATAGTCATTAACTATAAATAATAAGACGATTATTTCCCTTCGCGGCGCCAGGCCAGCATGATCGCGGCCAGCCCCAGCAGCAGAACCAGGATCGCGGGCAGCAGCGGCACGTCCCGAATCCCGGTGACCACATAGTCCCGGTTGGTGCGGAAGCCGAGCCACGGCGCGTTGGTCAGCCCGGAGAGGCCGGCGGCGGTGCGGTCGGGCCGAACCAAGCGGAGCTCCGGCAGGGACTGCTCCGCCATCCAGACAATGCCGCCACCGCTCGCATCGACGATCGGCTTCAGCTTCTCATCGGTCGCCCGCACGTCGGTCATTTCCAACGCATTGAGCGCGCCCGCCGCGGCGATCGCGGTCCGGGTGCCGTCGCCGACGCGGTAGAGCCCTGCGCGGTCGACCGGCAGGATCGCGCGCGCGCGGCCGTCGCCCAGCTCCTCCAACTTCAGGGACTTCGTTTTCCCCGACGGCATGGTCACCGTGACCGGACGGTCGTCCTTCTCAAGGCTGCGCCGGATCACCTCGAGCCGGCCGTCGCGGATCGTCGCGCGGAGATCGTTCTCCTCGAGCTCGGGCTCCTTCATCAGCCAGTGCGCGAGGCGGCGCATCAGCTCGGCCTGCGGTCCGCCGCCGTCGTAGCCGCGGCCCCAAAGCCAGATCTGATCGGACAGAAGCTGCGCCACCCGGCCCTTGCCCACGCGGTTCAGCACCAGGAGCGGGCGGCCCTCGATGCCGTTCATCAGCACGTGGCCGGGCCCGGTCGCGACCTCGATCTGGCGAAACCAGCGGCCCCACGGCTTGGCGGTCTCGGCCGGCTTCAGGCCCGCGGAGACCGGATGGCGGCCGCCGATCGTGGAGACGTCCGGGCGATACCCGCGTGTCAGCACCTGGCCCGTCGGCTTGCCCGGCAGCACCGAGCCGAGCGGCGTATTATAGAGCGTGAGCGGCGAGGCGAATTGCGGGCCGACCGCGACCAGGAGCGCCCCGCCTTCCTCGACATATTTCGCGATGTTGCGCAGATAGGTCGACAGCAGCACGCCGCGCCGGCGATAGCGGTCGAAGATGATGAGGTCGAATTCCTTCAGCTTCAGATCGAAGAGCTCGCGCACCGGGAAGCTGATGAGAGAGAGCTCGTGCACAGGGGTCAGGTCCTGCTTTTCCGGCGGGCGCAGGATCGTGAAGTGGACGAGGTCGACCGCGGGATCGGATTTGAGCAGGTTCCGCCAGCTGCGCTCGCCCGGATGCGGCTCGCCGGAGACCAGTAGCACGCGGAGACGGTCGCGCACGCCGCTTACCGACACGACCACGCGGTTGTTCAGCATGGTGAGCTCGCGCGGCGCGGCCTCGACCTCGAGCTCGAAATAGGTCGGTCCGGCGTGGTCGAGGCGGAATTCGAGCCGCGTCGGCCGGCCCACCGGCACCGTCACGGTCCGCCACGGCGTACCGTCGCGCTTGATCGCGATGCGCGCCTCGCCGACGCTCATATTGGGCAGGTCTTCGACCTTCACCGTCATCGAGAGCGGCTTGCCGACGAGGCCGTAAGAGGGCGCCTTGACGAGTGCCAATCGACGGTCGCCGGCGCGGCGGTCGCCGGTGATCATCACATGAAGCGGCGCACGGCCGAGGAGGAGGGGGGCCGCGCCGGCCTTTCCGGTCTTGGCGTTCCTGGCCAGCGTGGGCACGTCGTGAATCTGCCCGTCGCTAATCATGAGTACGCCGGCGAGTCGGCGGCGCGAGATATCGCCCAGCGCCTTCTCCAGCGCGCTGAAGAGCCGGGAGCCTTCGCCCTCGCTGATCGAGCCGCCGCGCACCCGCACGATCCGCGTCTCGATGTTGGGGAAGCGCGCGAGCGCCTTGCGGGCGTGCTCGAGCGCCGCTTTCGTGCGTTCGTCCCGCTTGCCGATCGACTGGCTTTGCGTCTCGTCGACGACGATGACGGCAACGTCCTTCAGGGGCTCGCGCTCCTCGACCACGAAGGAGGGGTTCAAGAGCGCGAGGACCAGCACCGCCAGCGCGCAAAAGCGCATGAACGCGCCGCGGGCGCGGCGGAAGCCCGCCAGCAGGACAACCAGCGCGCCGGCCGCGCCGAGCACGCCGATAATGGTCCAGGGCAGCAGCGGCGCCAGGGCGATCGAGGTTTCGCCGATCATCCGAAATACCTCAGCGGGTCCGGCCTCATTGTCCAAGCCTCCGCATGATCGTCGGCAAATGCACCTGATCGGCCTTGTAGTTGCCGGTCAGCGCGAACATCACGATGTTGATGCCGGTCCGGAAGGCGTGCTCGCGCTGGATGCTGCCGCCCGGCACGACCGGGAACATCGGCCGCAGCGAGGCATCGACCGCCCAGGCGCCGGCCCAGTCGTTCGAGCCGACGATGACCTGGCTCACCCCGTCATTGACCTTGCGGTTGCCGGTCTGCACCCAGACCGTGCCGCCGGCCCAGCGGCCGGGGAATTGCTGCAGCAGATAGAAGGACTTGGTCAGCACGTGGTCGCGCGGGACCGGGGTCAGCGAGGGGATACGCACGTCGCCCAGCGCGCGGCGCAGCGCGATCGTATCGAAGTTGCCCTGTCCGCCCGGATCGCGGAGATCGATCAGCAGGATCCCGCCGCCGCGCATGAACCGGTTGAGCTTCGCGGCGGCTTGCTCCGAGGGCGGTTCCTGACCCGGCACGATGGGCCAGTAGAGCATCGGGAAGAGCGCGAGCTCGTCGGTTTCGGGGTCGATCGCCATCGGGTCGCCCGGTTCCACCGAGGTTCGCCGCCGAAGGATCGAGCCCAGGCCCCGCATCGCGGCGAGGCTCACCTGGTCGGTCTCCGGATTGCCCGTCTTGATGTAGGCGAGGCGGGTCTTCTCGGTCGCCTTGATCGCGAATGCATCGTCGAGCGAGCCGTCCTGGGCCCGCGCGTCGGGTAGCGCGATCAGCAGGGGCACGGCGAAGGCCGCCGCGATCACGGTGGCGGTAGCGCTGCCGGGGATCGGCAGGAGGCCGCGCATCGCCAGCCCGATCACCGTGTCGATGATCAGCAGCAGCAGGGCTGCGGCCAGCAGCCAGGGTTTGAAGTCGGTCTGTCGGGCATCCTTGTAGAAGCTCCGCGTGGCGCCCTGGGGCACACTCGCGAAGGCCCGCAGGCGCTGGATCGAGGGCGACAGGTTGAGGCTCCGCCGGATCGTCTCGGTGCCATAAAGGCCCGGCGGGTGGCGCGGCCCCGGCACCGTTTTGGCGAAGGCCGAGGCGGCAATGGCGACCGCGGTCGCCGGCGGGCGCACGGGCCGGCCGAAGCCGTCGAGGGTGCGCCGCGGCGGCAGGTTGATCGCCGCATCGGCGCCGGCAACGCCCTGGCTCAGCGCCACCATGCGGCGCAGCATCTGAACGAAGAGGCCGGAAAGTGCGAGGTTCGACCATTCGGGATTGGCCGAGGTGTGGATGAGCGCGAGCCAGCCCTTGCCGCGCCGTTCGGCGGTGACGAGCGGTGTGCCGTCGGCGAGCCGTGCCCAGGTCTTCGCCGCCAGGTCGGCCGAGGGCTCGGCCAGCACCTGACGGCTCACCCGCACGTCGCTCGGCACGGCAAGCCCGGAGAAGGGGCTGTTCGTCGTGAATTCGGACAGGCCGAGCGGCTTGGCCCAGGTCATCGCGCCGCCCACCGAGCGGTCGCCGCGACGGAGCTTGACGGGCACCAGCGCGTCGTCGCCCTCGGCGAGGTTGGCGCCGGCGAAGCGCACCAGCAAACCGCCCGCCTGCACCCAGCGCTCCAGACGCAGCCGGTCGTCGCCCGAGATCGTTGCGCCGTCGGGCAGGATCATCACCGCGAGCGGCCGATCGAGAAGCTCGGCTGTCGGCCCGCGCCGGAGCTCAGCGTAGGGTCCGAGCGCGCGTTCCAGATAATAGAGCTCGCTCAGGAGCGGCTGGCCGCTGGCGATCGTGCGCTGCGCGACGATGCCGACGGGGCGGCGGCGCCAACGCTCGTCGACCAGCACCACCCCGGCGACCGTCCGCTGGCCCGCGAGATCGAGCCGGACCACCCTGTTGCGCAGCTCCGCCGGCAGATCGATCACCGCATCGGCGAAGCGCTTGCCGTCGGGGATCTGCGCCGGGACGTTCGCCAGCGCCGCGCCCTTGTCGTCGAGCGCCCGGATGCGCACGAGCCGTGTGCCGGTGCTGCCAACACGCTCGATGCGGGCGACCAGCTTGCCGCCCTCCGGCCGCGGCGGGCGGAGGAGAAGGGGCATGGCGCCAGCCTGATCGGTCACCAGCGTCACCGGGCCGATCTTCACGAGCGCGTCGGCAAGGGTCTTGGCGCCATCGCTTTCCACGCCGTCATTGAGCCAGATCACCGAGGCGTCCTTGAGGCTCAGGCGCGCCACTGCGGCGGCGGCGGTTTTCGGCTCGGATTTCCACGGCGCGGGGCGGATCGCGCGCACGATCTGACGCGCCTGGGCGGCGCGCAGCAGCTTGGTCGGTGCCGGGGCTTCGCCGGAGACGGGGGGCGCGGTCGCCAGGACAACGATGTTGCGTCGCTCGCGTTCGGCGCGGTCGAGCAGATCGGAAAGGTAACCCACCCGCGACTGCCAGTTCTGCGCCGCGGCCCAGCCATTGTCGACGACGAGCAGGATCGGCCCGCTGCGCGTCGCGCCCGCGGTCGGGTTGTGAAGCGGATGGGCGAGCGCCACGATCACGAGGCCCGCGATCAACAGGCGCAGCAGCAGCAGCCAGATCGGCGTGTGGACCGGCGTGTCTTCCTTCTGCGGCAGGCGGAAGAGCAGCCGGACGGCGGGGAAGCGGACCAGCTTCGGCGCCGGCGGCGTGATCCGCAGCAGCCACCAGATGACTGGCAGCGCCAGCAGCCCCCAGAGGATCCAGGGCGCGGCGAAGGCGAAGGCGCCGAGGCTCAGCATCGCGCCCCCGTTACCGCGCCATGAACGCCGACATCGCCATGAAGGCGGTGAGCAGCGCCGATTCGGGGGAATGGTCGGTGCGATGGAGGCCGTAGTTCCAGCCGATGCGCCGGCAAAGGCCGCGCAGCGCCTCGATGTGGCTGTTGATGCGCCCGTGATAGTCGTCGCGCACCGTCTCGACGCGCTTCACCAGGACGCGGCCTTCGTCCTCCAGCCCCTCGAAGCGGGTGCGGCCACGGAAGGGCAGGGTCTCTTCGGCGGGATCGAGCACATGCATGACATAGGCTTTGACACCCTGCGCGGCAAAGCGCCGGAAGCGCGCCTCGATATCCTCGATCGGCGAAAGGAAATCGCCGAAGAGGACGAGCTGGCCGTGCCGGGGCAGCGCCAGGAAGGGCGGCAGGCTGTCGGCGAGCGGATCGTTCGCCCGCGCCTTGACGGTCAGCTTGATCGCGAGGTTTTCCAGCGCCGCGCGTCCGCTGCCCGGCCGCGATCCGTCGAGCAGGGTAATACGCTCGCCGGCGCGTACGAGCAGTGACGCAAGCGCCAACAATAGTATGTCGGCGCGTTCGGATTTCTCCGGCAGGCCGCGGTCGGAGCGGTACTGCATCGAGCCCGAGGCGTCGCGCCACAGCCAGACCGACTGCGCCGCCTCCCATTCGGTCTCGCGCACGAAGAGATGCTCGGTCTTGGCGGATTGGCGCCAGTCGATGCTCTGCATCGTGTCGCCGGTCTCGTAGCGGCGGAACTGCCAGAACGTCTCGCCCTGGCCGACCCGGCGCCGGCCGTGCACGCCCTGGGCCACGGTGGCGGCGATGCGCTCGGCGTGAACCAGCAGCGGCGGCAGCCGGGCCGCCGCCGCTTCGGCGCGGTGACGGACGTGGAGCGCTTTCGCCGCCGCGTCCATCAACCGGTTGCTTCCAGTAATATCAAGATGGTCACCGTCCGATCAGCGCCCATTCACCGCCCGATCACCGCCATCACCGCAACGGCTCGCAGACGTGGTCGATCACCTGATCGATGGTGACCCCCTCCGCGCGGGCCGCGAAGTTGAGCGCCATGCGGTGGCGCAGCACCGGATGGGCGAGCGCCAGCACGTCGTCGATGCTGGGCGCCAGACGGCCGTCGAGCACGGCGCGCGCGCGGCTGGCCAGCATCAGCGCCTGGCTCGCCCGCGGCCCCGGCGCCCAGGCGACATGCGCCTTCACCTCGTCATGCGGCGTCGTCTCCGGGCGGCAGTTGCGCACGATGGTGAGGATCGCCTCGACCAGGCTTTCGCCCGCGGGCACGCGGCGGATCGTCTGCTGCGCCTTCAGGAGCTCTTTGGCCGACATGACCTTGACCGGCACGTCTTCCTTGACGCCGGTGGTGGCGATCAGCACCTGGCGCTCAGAATCGAGATCGGGGTAGTCGACATCGACCTGCAGGAGGAAACGGTCGAGCTGCGCTTCGGGCAGCGGATAGGTGCCTTCCTGCTCCAGCGGGTTCTGGGTCGCCAGCACATAAAAGGGCTCGGGCAGGGGATGATACTGGCCCGCGATCGAGACGCGGTGTTCCTGCATCGCCTGCAGCAGCGCGGATTGGGTGCGCGGGCTGGCGCGGTTGATTTCGTCGGCCATCAGCAGCTGGGCGAAGACCGGGCCCTTGACGAAGCGGAAGGAGCGCCGGCCCTTCTCCGTCTCCTCCAGAACCTCCGAGCCCAGAATGTCGGCGGGCATCAGGTCGGGCGTGCACTGGATGCGCTTGTCCTCGAGCCCCAGCACGGTGCCCAGGGTCTCCACGAGGCGCGTCTTGGCGAGGCCCGGCACGCCGATGAGGAGCGCGTGGCCACCCGCCAGCAGCGTGATCAGGGTCTCGTCGACCACCTCCTGCTGTCCGAAGATGACGCGTCCGACGCTCTGGCGAAC
>CAZBRE010000140.1:0-2773 GCA_964494065.1 uncultured Alphaproteobacteria bacterium | reverse complement strand
GAAGATTCGCCCAACCCCGATCAACTTGCAAAGCACATTTCTGCGATGGGGTCTCAACGCAAGGGCGGAGGCAATCCGAACCGGGAACTGGTCTGCGGGGATATCGACATTCGTATCGCCCGGGACGGGACTTGGTTTTATCACGGCTCGCCGATTGGCCGCAAACGGCTGGTGAAGCTGTTTTCCACGGTGCTCAAGCGCGAGCCCGACGGCACATATGTGCTCGAAACACCGGTTGAAAAGGGTCGTATCCAGGTCGAGGACGTCCCGTTCGTGGCCGTGGAGCTTTCCGCCGAAGGTGAGGGCGAAAATCAGCGTTTGACGCTACGCACCAATATTGACGAATCTGTGACCGTCGACGAGGCCCATGCGATCCGCGTCGACGCGGATCCGGAGACCGGCCATCCGGTGCCCTACGTGCTGGTGCGCGACGCGCTCGAAGCGCGGATCGCGCGGCCGGTCTACTACGAGCTGGTGGCGCTGGGGCTGGAACGCGCAGTCGGCAGCGACCATCTTTACGGCGTATGGAGCAGCGGCGCATTCTTTCCCCTGGGCGAACTGCCGGCCGAGATGAGCGCGGAGGCGAAGTGAGCCGAGCGCATGTCATCGCGCGGCTCAGCGGCAGCTTCGTGCGCACCGGCATGCGGCCGCGCATGGCCGGCGCGCCGCGTGAGCGCGGCGACTATGACCTAAACCCCGACTACCGGCCCGAGGGCGAGCTGACCCCTGCCGCCGTGCTCGTGCCCCTGATCGAGCACGCCGAGGGTATGACCGTGCTGCTGACCCAGCGCACCGACCATCTGAACGACCATGCGGGCCAGGTGAGCTTTCCCGGCGGCAAGATCGACGATACCGACGCCGACGAGATCGAAGCGGCCTTGCGCGAGACCCAGGAAGAAGTCGGCATCGAGCCCGCGCGCGTCGAGGTCGTCGGCCGGCTCGACGACTACATCACCGGGACCGGCTTCACCATCACGCCCGTGGTGGGGCTCCTGCAGCCGGGCTTCGCGGTGACGCCCGACCCCTTCGAGGTCGCCGACGTCTTCGAGGTGCCGCTCGCCTTCTTCCTCGATGCCGCCAACCATCACCGCGAGAGCCGCGTCTGGAAGGGCCGTGAGCGGCACTTCTACGTGATGCCCTACGAGGACCGGTATATCTGGGGGGCGACCGCGGGCATGCTGGTGAACCTCTACGACGCCCTCAAGGACTGAGCAGGGGCGGGGACACCCAATCGATGATCCGCATCGTCATCCAACATCTGCTGCTCTTCCTGCTGCCGCTGGCGGCCTATGTGGTCTATCTCTCGGTCATGCGCCGGCGCGCCACCGCGCGCGGCACGCCGCAACCGGAATGGGAGGACGGGCCCTGGTTCTGGCTGGTGGTGGGCGGGCTGGCGCTCACGCTCGCCGTCTTCATCGTGCTCGGCTTCACCGGCGGCTACAAGCCCGACACCGACTATGTGCCGAGCCGCATCGAGAACGGAAAAGTCGTCCCCGGCAAGCGGAAGTAACACAAGCGACAGTAACGATTTATTAGCGTTAAGGATCCAGAAACGCGTGGTACGCGCGACGAACGAGCGCCTTCATGAAACCCGCCGGCAGGATCGAGCCACAGCCCTGGATGACCTCCGTGCCCACGCGCGTGGTAATCGCTGCCCTTACCGCAGAAGGCGGTGTGGCGCGCTTCGTGGGGGGCTGTGTGCGCGATGCGTTTCTGGAGCGGAGTGTGGAGGATGTCGATATCGCCACCTCAGAGCCGCCTGAGCGCGTCGTGAAGCTCCTCAAGAACGCGGGCATAAAAGCCGTGCCGACGGGTATCGCCCACGGGACGGTCACTGCGGTCGTCTCACCGGAGCATTACGAGATCACCACCCTGCGCGAGGACGTGGAGACCCACGGCCGCCATGCCACGGTCGCCTATACCGACGACTGGATGGCCGATGCGGCGCGGCGCGATTTCACCATGAACGCGCTCTTCCTCGATGCCGACGGCACGCTCTACGACCCCTTCGATGGCTTGAAGGACCTGCGCGCCGGCCGCGTGCGCTTCGTCGGTGCGGCGCGGACGCGGATCGAGGAGGACTATCTCCGGCTCCTGCGCTTCTTCCGCTTCCACGCATATTATGGCCGCAGCGAGCCCGACTCCGAGGCGCTGGCGGCCTGCGCCGAGCTCGCCCCCAACCTGGAGACGCTGTCGGCCGAGCGCGTCTGGGCCGAAACAAGAAAGCTACTATTGGCGCCGTCGCCCGCGGCGGTCTTCGCGCTGATGGCCGAGGAGGGCGTGCTCGAACACGTCCTGCCGCATGGACACGAGACGGCGCGCCTCGGCCTCCTCGCCGCCCGCGAGGCGGCGCATGACGAGCCCGATGCGATCCGTCGGCTCGCGGCGCTGCTCGATCTCACCGAGGCCCACGCCGAGACGACCGCCGTCGTGCTCAAGCTTTCCAACGACGACCGCGATCAGCTTCTGACGATCGCGCGCGAGTGGCGGGGATTCGCGATCGAAACGGGCGCGGCGGCCCGGCGCACGCTCTACCGGCTGGGGGCGGAACGGGTCTTCGACATGGTGCTGCTGCGCTGGGCCGAGGCGGAACGCGTCGAGGGCAGCGGCGTCGATCCCGCCCCGTTCCGCGCGGCGCTCGACGAGGCGGAGGCCTGGACGCCCAAGGCGTTGCCGGTCCAGGGGGTCGACGTGCTCAATCTGGGTGTGGCGGCGGGCCCGGCGGTCGGCGAGATCCTGCGCGAGGCCGAGACCTGGTGGATCGACCGCGACT
>CAZBRE010000139.1:0-11508 GCA_964494065.1 uncultured Alphaproteobacteria bacterium | reverse complement strand
ACGCGACTGCTAAACTTCAATTTTGGCGCCAGGTTCTAGGACACACATGAAGAAATCATTGTATTTGCTGCTGGCGGCGGCGGCGGCGATGGCCGTCGTTCTGCCGACACACAGGGACGCCCAGGCCGAGACCACCAAACCCGCACCCAAGCCGGATCGCTTCTCGATCGCGGTCATCGATGTTCAATTGATCATTCGCGAGTCGAAGGCGATGAAGGCCGTCCGCGAGGAGGTCGCGGGGCTGCGTGAGAGGTTCCAGGCCGAGGTCACGCAGGAGGAGAACCGCTTCCGCGAGGAGCGGGCCAAGCTCATCCGCCAGCGCGGCGTACTGACCCCGCAGGCATTCAGCCGCCGCCGCAATCAACTGGTCAGCAAATTCGCCGCCGTGCAACGCCAGCTTCAAGCCAAGAGCCGGGGTCTGGAATCGGCATCGGCGGCGACGCTGCGCGAGTTCCAGAAATCGCTTTTTGCCGTCGTCGAGGAGCTTGCAAAGGAGCGCGGCTACACGCTGGTCCTGTCGCGCTCTCGGGTTCCCTACACACATCCGACCTATCTGGAAACCGACGAGGTCTTGAAGCGCCTGAATGCGAAACTGCCAGTCTTGAAGCTGCAATTGGCTCAACCAAACAAAGTGAAGGTGAAACCGACAAAAAAGAACTAGGTGATATGGGGGCATATCGCTTAGCTCTGTAAGCAAGGACGGTCTTCGGCGCACCAAGGGGACGGAGCGCGCGCCGATTGGCAGAACAGGATCGCTAAGGACCAAGGGGGATCTGGCTCAACGGCCACGCCTCACGCCGACGATGTCCGCGCGAGGCAGGGGCGGTGCCGGACATTCAGAACTCGGGGAATAACGATGCCGGGCGAAGACAAGGCCAGCACAATCAAGACGCTTGGGCATGTCGACATCATGCGGATCATGGAAATGATTCCGCACCGCTATCCTTTCCTGATGATCGACCGTGTCGAAGACGTCGTGCTCGACGAGAGCGCGGTGGGCATTAAGAATGTCTCGATCAACGAGCAGTATTTCCAGGGGCATTTCCCGGCGAGCCCGGTCATGCCCGGCGTGCTCGTCATCGAAGCCATGGCGCAGACCGCGGCGGTGCTGGTCGTGGCGACCCTCGGTCCCGAAGCGGAAGGCAAGCTCGTCTACTTCATGCTGGTCGATTCCGCCCGTTTCCGCCGCCCCATCGTGCCCGGCGACCAGGTCCATGTTCATGTCACCAAACTGCGCAACCGTGGCAATGTCTGGAAGTTTCGCGCCGAAGCCAAGGTCGATGGCCAGCTCGCCGCCGAGGCGGTCTACGCGGCGATGATCCTGGACCGCGAGGAGGACGCCGCCGGCGGCGCCTAGATGCCCGACATTCATCCGAGCGCCATCGTCGATCCGGGCGCCGAAATCGCGGAAGGCGCCGTCATCGGCCCTTACTGTGTCGTCGGTCCCGATGTCGTGCTTGCCGACAAGGTCCTGCTGCACGCCCATGTCGTGGTCGCCGGGCGCACCCGCATCGGCGCCGAGACGCAGATCTATCCCTTCGCCTCGATCGGCCACCCGCCGCAGGACCTCAAATACAAGGGCGAGCCCTCCGAGCTCGTGGTCGGCGAGCGCAACATCATCCGCGAGCACGTGACCATGAACCCCGGCACCGAGGGCGGCGGCATGGTGACGCGGGTTGGCAATGACTGCCTCTTCATGACCGGCGCCCACGTGGCGCATGATTGCCAGGTCGCCGACCATGTCATCCTGGCCAACAACGCGGCAATTGCCGGGCACGTGGTCATCGGCGAGCATGCGATCGTCGGCGGCCTTTCCGCGGTGCAGCAGTTCACCCGGATCGGCCGGCACGCCATGATCGGCGGCATGACCGGCGTCGATCAGGACGTCATCCCCTACGGCTCGGCCATGGGTGATCGTGCGCGCCTGTCGGGGCTAAACATCATCGGGCTCAAGCGGCGCGGATTTTCACGTGACGACATTCACGCGCTCCGGACTGCATACCGCCTGCTTTTCGCCGAAGAGGGTACCAAGTCCGAGCGGCTTGCCGATGTCGGCGAAATGTACTCCGATAACGACACGGTCATGGAGATCGTCGGTTTCATGAGCTCGGACTCGCCCCGTGGCATCTGCCAACCCCACCCCGACCACCAGGATTAGGCCCGCCCAAGATAAAGACCAGGCGAGCGATCAGCCCTCCGAGGGCAGTCTGGGCATCGTCGCCGGTGGTGGCCCGTTCCCGGCCTACGTCATTCGCCAATGCCAGGCCCGCGGCATTTCGCTTTATGTCTTGGCGCTCAAGGGCGCTGCCGATCCGGATGCGCTCGAAGGCGTCCCGCACGGATGGACCCGTCCGGGGGCGGGAGCCCGGGCACTTCGCCTCTTGCGCCGCGCCGGCGTCCGCCGGCTGACCATGGTCGGCAGCGTCCGCCGTCCCAGCCTGCTCCAGTTCTGGCCCGATCTGGTGATGCTGGGCGTGATGGTCCGGATCGGCTGGCGCGCGCTCTTCGGCGGGGACGACGCGCTCATCAAGGCCGTCATCCCAATCGTCGAGTCCAAGGGCTTCCAGGTGATCGCCATCGAAGAGGTCCTGCCCGAGCTCATCGCGCGCGAGGGATGTTACGGCCGCATCGCCCCCGACGATGCCGCCGAACGCGACATCGCGCTCGGCATCGAAACCGCCCGTGAGGTCGGCCGCGCCGATGTCGGGCAGGGGGCGATCGTCGAACAGGAGACTGTCCTGGCGCGTGAGGATGCCGGCGGCACCGATGCCATGCTGGCCGGGATAGCGGGGCGGAGCCGCGAGGGACCCGGCGGCGTTCTGGTCAAGGTCGCCAAGCCCGGCCAGCAACGAAAGGTCGACCTGCCCACAATCGGCACCAACACGGTCGAGGCGGTGGCGGCAGCGGGCTTGCGCGGGATCGCGATCGAGGCGGGCAGCGCGCTCGTCGTCGACAAGGAGCAGGTCGTCGCCGCGGCCGATGCGGCCGGGATCTTCGTCGTCGGCGTCAAGGTAGCCGACCCATGAGTGGTCAAGCCGCAGATGCGCCGCTCATCTATCTGATCGCGGGCGAGCCCTCGGGCGACGTCTTGGGCAGCCGCCTCATGGCGGCGCTCAAGGCCGAGACGGCCGGGAAGGTCCGTTTCGCCGGGATCGGCGGTGAGACGATGGCGGCGGAGGGGCTCGAAAGCCGCGTACCCTTGAGCGACCTCGCGGTGATGGGGCTCGTCGAGGTCGTCCCCCATATCCGCCGCATTTCCCGCATCATCGAGGAAACCGCCGCCGATGTGGAGGCATGCACGCCCGCAGCCCTCGTCACCATCGACGCCCCGGCCTTCTCGCTTCGCGTCAGCCGCAGGATCACCTCGCCCGCGATCAAACGCATCCATTACGTCGCTCCGTCCGTCTGGGCCTGGCGGCCGGGCCGGGCGAAGAAGATCGCGGGGTTTCTCGATCACCTTTTGGCATTGCTGCCTTTCGAGCCGCCATATTTCGAGGCTCACGGGCTCGCCACCACCTTCGTCGGCCATCCGGCGCTCGAGCCCGCCGATCGCGCGCCCGATGGGGCCGCCTTTCGCGCCCGTCACGGCATCCCGGCCGACGCACCGTTGCTCTGCGTCCTGCCGGGCAGCCGGGCGGGCGAAGTCCGGCGCCATTCGCCGATCTTCGCCAAGACCCTAGCAAGGCTCAAGGCAAACCATCCGGGACTGCACGCGGTGGTACCGACCGTGCCCACCGTGCGCGACCTGGTCGACGCTGCAACCCGCAGGTGGCCGGTGCCGACGCAAGTCGTTGCTACGGCTGAGAAAAACGAGGCCTTTGCCGCCGCGAACGCCGCGCTCGCCACCTCCGGAACCGTCTCGGTCGAGCTTGCCGCCGCGCGGGTGCCGACGGTCGTCGCCTACCGGGCGAACTGGCTAAGCGCCGCGGTCGCGGGCGTGCTGCTCAAGATCAAATATGTGAGCCTCGTCAACATCGTGCTCGACCGCGAGGCACAGCCCGAGTTCCTCCAGCATCGCTGCACGCCGCGCCAACTGGCGCGCGCCGTGGAGCGTTATCTGGCTGACCCGGCCGCCAGCCGCCGGCAGATTGAGGATTGCGCGGCGGCGCTGGCGCAGATGGCCCCCGATGGGCCGCCGCCCAGCGTCCATGCGGCCCGCGCCATCCTTGGGGCCATTGGCAGCCATGCGGCCATCGGCGCTGGTGAGGCTAGGCAAAAGTCCTATACTGAGCCGCCCGCCGCCCCGGGGCATTGATCGACAATCCGGGAGCCCGGTTCCGGTGGGCTCACATCTCCAGGTCGGCGGAACGATCAACGGCGGAATACGGGTCCATGAAGCTCGAGGAGGTTGCCAAGGCGATCGACGGTCGCGTGGTGGGCGACGGTGCGATCGATGTGACGCGCCCGGTCGATCCGGGATTCGCCGGTGCGCCGGGCGATCTCGCCGTGGCGATCGAGCGGCCGGCCGTCCGCGCGCTCAAGGACACCAAGGCCAGGGCCGCCGTGATCGCGGAGAATGTGAGCGTGCCCGAGGGCCTGCTCGACGGCTATATCGTCGCCTCGCGGCCGCGCACCGCGCTCGCCGAGCTCACCGTGCTGTTCGACCAGCCGCTGGAGCGCATCAAGGGCGTCCACGCCCAGGCTGCGATCGATCCCTCGGCCACGCTCGGCAAGAACGTCTCGGTCGGCGCCTTCGCGGCGATCGGCAAGGACGCAAGCATCGGCGACGGCACCGTGATCGCCGAGAACGTGACCGTCGCCGAAGGCGCGCGGCTCGGGGCGAACTGCCTGATCCATGCGGGCGTGCGGGTCTGCCATCATGCGGAGATCGGCGACGGCGTGATCATCCACTCCAACGCCGTCATCGGCGCCGACGGCTTCAGCTATGCAACCCCGACCCAGTCGAGCTTCGAGGCCGCCAAGCTGATCGGCCGCGTGGAAAGCACCAACGAGGAGATCGTCCGCGTCTCCTCACTCGGGCGCATCGTGCTCGGCGACGAGGTCGAGGTCGGCGCCTCGACCACCATTGACCGCGGCACCTTGAAGGACACGGTGATCGGCCCCGGCACCAAGATCGACAACCAGGTCCAGATCGGCCACAACGTGCAGATCGGCAAGAACTGCATGATCTGCGCCCAGGTCGGTATCGCCGGCTCCGCCGTCATCGGCGACCGGGTGGTGCTGGCGGGCAAGGTCGGTGTTGCGGACCACGTCCATGTGGGCGACGATTCGGTGATCGGCGCGGGCTCGGGGCTCTACACCGACGTGCCGCCCAAATCGATCATGTACGGCTATCCGGCGATGCCGATGGCCGAGGCCGCGCGACACTTCAAGCACATCCGCACGCTCCACGAGCTGTTTGCCGATGTCGAGGAGCTGAAGAAGATAATGGCCAAGCCCGCGGCCAAGGACTGAGGAGGACCAGAGATGAACGACACCGCGACCCAAACGGCAAGCGAAGACGGGGCCAAGGCCGGCTTCCGCATGCTGCACACGATGGTGCGGGTGAAGGATCTCGACAAATCGCTCGACTTCTACACCCGCCTGCTCGGCATGACGCTCTTGCGGAAGAAGGATTTTCCGGGCGGCAAGTTCACCCTCGCCTTCGTCGGCTATGGCGAGGAGAGCGACACCGCCGTGCTCGAGCTCACCCACAACTGGGACCAGGACGCGCCCTACGATCTCGGCGACGGCTACGGCCATGTCGCCATCGGCGTGCCCGACATCTACGCCACCTGCGAGGCGCTGGAGAAGGAGGGCGCCAAGATCCCGCGCCCGCCCGGACCGATGAAGCACGGCACCGCGGTCATCGCCTTCGTGGAGGACCCCGACGGCTACAAAATCGAGCTGATCGAGCGCGCGTGAAGGACGATATGACTGGCATCATGGCATTTGGCGGCTACGTGCCGCGCCTCCGCCTCAGCCGCAAGGCCGTGGTCGAGGCCAATTCCTGGTTCAATCCGGGCATCGCGCGGCTCGCCAAGGGCGAACGCGCCATCTGCAACTGGGACGAGGACGCGCTTACCATGGCGGTCGAGGCTGCACGCGACTGCGTAAGCGGCAGCGATGCGACGCTGAGCGCGGTTCACCTCGCCTCCACGACTTTGCCCTTCGAGGATCGCCAGAACGCGGGCATCCTGGCAAACGCGCTGAACCTGAACGAGGCGATCCAGACCATCGACGTCACCGCCTCGCAGCGCGCCGGCACCTCCGGCCTAATCGCGGCGCTGGAGCAGACGGGGCAGGGGGGCGAAACCCTCTACATCGCCTCCGAGGCCCGCCAGGCCAAGGCGTCCGGCACCCAGGAGCTGATGATCGGCGACGGTGCAGCGGCGCTGCTGCTCGGCGCAGAGAATGTGATCGCCGAGCTGGTTGCCTCGCACCAGATCGCCGTCGATTTCGTCGATCACTACCGCGGCCAGAACGAGGCCTACGACTACACTTGGGAGGAGCGCTGGATCCGCGACGAGGGCTATCTGAAGATCGTGCCCCGCGCCATCGAAGGCCTGTTCGCCAAGACCGACGTCAAGCCCGACGCCATCGACCATTTCGTCATGCCCTCGATCATGCCCGCGGTGCCGCCGCGGGTCGCCAAGATGGCCGGTATCCGGGAAGACGCGGTGCGCGACACCCTCCACGCCCCCATGGGCGAGGCCGGCACGGCGCACGCGCTCGTCATGCTGGTCGACGCATTGCAGGACGCCAAGCCCGGCCAGACCATCCTCGTCGTCGGCTGGGGCCAGGGCTGCGATGTCCTTCTCTTCCGCACCACGGATGCTTTGGCCGATCTTCCCGCCCGACAAGGCATCAAGGGCTACCTCGCCCGCCGCCGCGAGGAGACCAACTACAACCGCTACCTCTCCTTCCGCGGCCTGGTCGCCCAGGAGAAGGGCATCCGCGCCGAGGCCGACATCCCGACCCCGCCCAGCGCGCTCTACCGCAAGCGCGACATGATCACGGGCTTCGTCGGCGGCCGCTGCCGGACCTGCGGCACCGCCCAGTTCCCCAAGACCAATGTCTGCGTCAACCCGAACTGCGGCGAGTTCCACAGCCAGGACCCGATGCCCTTCGCCGACATTCCGGCAAAGGTCCAGAGCTGGACGGCCGACAACCTCACCTATTCACCCGACCCGCCGGCGCATTTCGGCATGGTCGTTTTCGAGGAGGGCGGCCGCCTGATGGCCGATCTGACCGACGTCGATGTCGGTGGGGTGTCCGTGGGCATGCCGATGCGCATGGTCTTCCGGGTCAAGGACCGCGATGCGCGGCGCGGCTTCACGAAGTATTTCTGGAAGGCCGCCCCCGACCACACGAAGTTGTAGTAAACTGCCCCGCACACCGGGCACGATCACTCGCAGGGACTGAAAAATGCCTCAGGGAATCAAGGACAAGGTCGTCATCCTCGGCATGGGCTGCTCGAAATTCGACGAGCACTGGGACAAGGATGCCGAGGATCTCATCGTCGAGGCCTTCGAGGAGGCGTCGGCCGATGCCGGCATCGAGCGCAGCCAGATCGATGCGGCCTGGCTCGCCACCGCGATCGAGGAGGTGAGCGTCGGCAAGTCGGGCATCCCGCTCGCCATGGCCTTGCGCCTGCCCTACATCCCGGTGACGCGCGTCGAGAACTACTGCGCCTCGGGCACCGAGTGCTTCCGGGGCGCGGTCTACGCCGTCGCCTCGGGTGCGGCCGACATCGCGCTCGCCGCGGGCGTGGAGAAGCTGAAGGACACCGGCTATGGCGGCCTCCCGCAGAGGAGCCGCGGCGTCGTCCAGGACATGTTCTGGCCCAACGCCTCCGCCCCCGGCTCCTTCGCCCAGCTCGCCACCGCCTATCAGACCAAGCACGGCGTCGATCCCAAGGACTTGAAGCGCGCCATCGGCCAGGTCTCGGTCAAGAGCCACGCCAACGGCGCCAAGAATCCCAAGGCGCATCTCCGCAAGCCGGTCGATATCGACACGGTGCTGAACGCGCCGATGATCGCCGAGCCGCTCGGGCTCTACGACTGCTGCGGCGTCTCCGACGGGGCGGCCTGCGCCATCGTCACCCGGCCGGAGATCGCCCGCGAGCTCGGCAAGACCGACCTCGTCGGGGTCAAGGCACTCCAGCTCGCGGTCTCCAACGGCGTCGAGGCCTCGCACAATTCCTGGGACGGCAGCTACTTCATGACCACGCGCCACGCCGCCGAGCGCGCCTACCGCGAGGCCGGCATCGAAAAGCCGCGCGAAGAGGTCTCCATGTTCGAGGTGCACGACTGCTTCTCGATCACCGAGCTCGTGACCATGGAGGATCTCTTTCTGTCGGAGGAGGGCAATGCCTGGCGCGACGTGCTCGACGGCTTCTACGACGCCGACGGCCAGATCCCGTGCCAGATCGACGGCGGCCTCAAATGCTTCGGCCACCCGATCGGCGCCTCGGGGCTGCGCATGCTCTACGAGATGTATCTCCAGCTCCTCGGCCGCGCGGGCGAGCGCCAGCTCAGCGACCCGCGCATCGGCATGACCCACAATCTGGGCGGCTTCCCGCACCAGAACGTCTCGTCGATCTCGATCGTCGGGCGTTACGAGGGGTAGGGGATCACTCGGGTCGTCGTCGCTACGGCAGCGGCGACACCGACCACGGGTCTTCCTTCTGGGCGATCTCGCCGAAGATTTCCATGACTTTGGCGAGGCCCTCGCGGTCTTGGTCGAATTGTCCGCGATCGTCCAACTCGCCGGCCCGATCCCATAGGAGAGCGAATACCACCACCCCCGGATCACCCTCGGGAAAGGCCTTGAACTCCTCCATCGCCTCGACGCGGCGTTTCAGATTGTCGAGATAGCTGATCGCACTTTGCTTTGACGCGGGCAGGACGAATTCGTTACCGGCATCGCCGGCATATTCATCGCTCAGCCGCTTTACGATGTTGCGCCACAGCGTATCGAAGTCCATTGCCACGGAACAAATCTCCCCAGTTTCGGCCTCTCTGGAGCCGCCCCCCTCGTATCGGAATGCTCCGAAACCTGTGCGAATGAAGGTTAGAACCCTGTTCCGACCACAACGGCGATCGCGGCGAGTCCGGCCGTCAACATCACCCAGGCCAATAGCCGCCGGCTGATGACGGGGCTGTTGTCATTGGCCGGCAGGTGAAAGGCCGGCCGCGTTTCCTTCCGCCAGGTATCGGACGGAGCCGCCTTCCGGCGAAGGGCGCGCGCGGTCATGTTCGCTTCGCAATCGGCACGTAGGGCCGCTGCGGCTCGCCGGTATAGAGCTGGCGCGGCCGGCCGATCTTCTGATGCGGGTCCTGGATCATCTCGTTCCACTGGGCGACCCAGCCGACCGTGCGCGCGAGCGCGAAGAGCACCGTGAACATCGAGGTCGGGAAGCCGATTGCCTGCAGGATGATGCCCGAATAGAAGTCGACATTGGGGAAGAGCTTCTTGTCCACGAAGTACTCGTCCTCCAACGCGATCTTCTCCAGCTCCATGGCCAGCGCAAGCAGCGGATCGTCGCGGATATCGAGCGCGTCGAGCACCGCATGGGCGCTTTCGCGCAGCACCTTGGCGCGCGGATCGTAGTTCTTGTAGACCCGGTGGCCGAAGCCCATCAGACGGAAGCTGTCGTCGGGATCCTTGGCGCGTTTGATGAATTCGTTGATCTTGGACTTGTCGCCGATCTGCAGCAACATGTTGAGCACCGCCTCGTTGGCGCCGCCATGGGCGGGGCCCCACAGGCTGGCGATGCCGGCGGCGATACAGGCGAAGGGATTGGCCCCCGACGAGCCCGCGAGCCGCACCGTCGAGGTCGAGGCGTTCTGCTCGTGATCGGCATGCAGGATGAAGATACGGTCCATCGCGCGCGCCACCACGGGGTCGACCTTGTACTCCTCACATGGGACCGCGTAGGTCATGTAGAGGAAGTTCTCAGCGTAGCTCAGATCGTTGCGCGGATACATGAACGGCTGGCCGATCGAATATTTGAACGCCATCGCCGCGATGGTCGGCATCTTCGCGATCAGCCTGTGCGATGCAACCATGCGCTGATGCGGATCGTCGATATCGGTGCTGTCATGGTAGAAGGCCGAGAGAGCGCCCACGACGCCGCACATGATCGCCATAGGATGCGCATCGCGGCGGAAGCCCCGGTAGAAATAGGCGATCTGCTCGTGCAGCATGGTGTGCCGCGTGAGCGTATGGTTGAAGACCTCGAACTCGTCCTTGGTCGGCAAATCGCCGTTCAGCAGCAAGTAGCAAACCTCGGGGAACGTCGAATGCTCCGCCAGCTCTTCGATCGGGTAGCCGCGGTGCAGCAGCACGCCCTCATCGCCATCGATGAAGGTGATCTTCGATTCGGTGCTGCCTGTCGCGGTGAAGCCTGGATCGTAGGTGAAGTATCCGGTATTGGCATAAAGCTTGCGGATGTCGATGACCCGCGGGCCGACCGTGCCGCTCAGAATTGGCAAATCGACCGATTTGTTCGAGCTGTTGTCGATCAGCGTGACCGTGTCCACCTGGGTCACCGCCTCGACATTCGCTTTCGCCTTACTCATCCACGCTCCGTTTCTTGCTGCCGCTCCACCGGCCATGGCGCCTGAGGACGCCCGGCGGCCGATGCTCCGATGTCCGATAAGCTCAACGCGGATCCCGCGAATGGGCTGAGTTTACACCTTTTTCCAGGCGGTCCAAAGCTTCGTCCTTGCCCAGCGCGGCCAGCACTTCGAACAGCCCCGGGGATGTCGTGGAGCCCGTAAGCGCCGCGCGCATGGGTTGCGCAAGCTGCCCGAACTTGATCGACGGATCAGCGTCCTCCACGAATCCGCGTAGGACGGCTTCGATATGCGCTTCGTCCCAATCGTTCAAACCCTCCAAATGGGGCAGGGCGCGCATGATCACGGCCTTGCCGTCCTCGTCGAGCAGTCTGGCGGCCTTGTCCTCCATTGGCAGCGGTGCAGTGCGGACATAGAAGAGCGAAGCTGCGGCCAGATCGTTCAGTGTCTCCGCGCGCGGCTTCAGCCCGGCCATGCCGGCGACCAAACGCACGCGTCCCGCCTCGTCAACGGCATGCCCCAAGGCGGCTTCGAGCTGCGGCAGGACCGCATCGGCCAGCGCCGCGTCATCCATCGCCCGCAGATACTGCGCGTTGAGGTTCGTGAGCTTCGCCAGATCGAAGCGCGCCGGCGAGCGGCCGACACCGCCCAGATCGAACCACTCGATCGCTTGGTCCGTCGGAATAATCTCGTCGTCGCCATGGCTCCAGCCGAGGCGGAGCAGATAGTTCCGCATCGCCTCCGGCAGCATGCCCATCTCGCGATAGGCCTCGACTCCGAGCGCGCCGTGCCGCTTGGAGAGTTTGGCGCCGTCGGGCCCGTGAATGAGCGGGATATGTGCGAAGTCCGGCGTCTCCCAGCCGAGCGCGCGATAGATCTGTGTTTGCCGGAAGGCGTTGTTCAGATGATCGTCGCCGCGGATGATATGGCTGATGCCCATGTCGTGATCGTCGACGACGACCGCCAGCATATATGTCGGCGTGCC
>CAZBRE010000138.1:0-11545 GCA_964494065.1 uncultured Alphaproteobacteria bacterium | reverse complement strand
TCGCCGAGCAGCTCGGCTGGGACCGCGTCTGGTGTTCGGAGCACCACTTCCACTATTACGGCGGCGCCTCGCCCAACCCGGCGATGACGCTCCTCGCCTACGCCCGGGCGACCAAGACCATCCGCCTCGGCTCGGGTGTCTCGCTGCTGCCGATGAACCACGGCATCCGCGTAGCGGAAGACTTCGCCATGCTCGACCATCTCTCCGGTGGGCGGCTCGATTTCGGCGTCGGGCGCGGCTACCTGCCGCACGAGTTCCAGGGCTTCGCCGTCACCGAGGACATGACCGCCGGCCGTTTCGATGAGGCCTTCGAGATCATCCAGCGCGCCTGGGCGGGCGAGCGCATCGCCTTCGACGGCGATCACTACAAATTCGACGAGATGGAGATCCATCCCAAGCCCGCGCAGGACCCGGTGCCGATCTGGTGTGCCTGCTCGCGCGCCAAGCCGAGCTACGAATGGACCGGCCGCAACGCCTACGCGCTCATGATGAACCAGTATCCGATGTCGCTCGCCGACGCCAAGGAGCGCTTCGGCTGGTTCAAGGACGCCTACGCGCAAGCCGGCCACGACCCGGCGCGGCGCGAGGCGATGATGTCGCTCTTCCTCCACATCGCCGACAGCGAGGAGCAGGCGATCGCGGAAGCCAAGCCCGCCGTGCAGGAGCACGCGAACCTCTTCCGCCTGCTCTTCACCGGCGACCGCTGGAACACCGACTACGAGGGCGACGAGAGCGTCTTCGAGTTCATAACCGGTGGCTCGAAAGACGTCACCGAAGCCTTCCGCGAGCGCACCCTCGTCGGCACCGTGGACCAGATCTGCGACCGTATCGCAATGTACCGTGATCTCGGCTATACTGAGATTTCGTTCGTCGGGCGGTACGGCACGCTGAGCCAGGAACAGACGCTCCGCAACATCCGCACCGCGAGCGAGCAGATCATCCCGCGGTTCCGCCAGGCGCGCGCTGCCTGAGCTTCCCGCCGGGCCGCGGCCCCCACGCGAACCAAATAACGAGCATCCGCGCATGACCACTTATGTCGGCAAACCTCTGCCGCGTCTGGAAGACGCCCGCTTTCTGCGCGGCGAGGCAAAGTTCACAGACGATCTGAGCCTCGACGGACAAGCTTCTGCAATCGTTCATCGTTCAACCCACGCGCACGCGACCATAAAGTCGATCGACGTGGCGGACGCACGTGCCGTGCCCGGCGTGCTTGCGGTGCTGACCGCGGCCGATTTGCGCGCCGGCGGCATGGGTGAGATCCCCTCGCTCACCGCCGAGGTGCCGCTGCCGCCGAGCAACACCCAGAGCGGGCCGTTCTCCGATGCATCGCAATACCCGCTCGCCGAGGACCGGGTCCGCTATGTCGGCGAACCGGTCGCCTTCATCGTCGCCGAGACCAAAGATGCCGCCCGCGACGCCAGCGAGCTGATCGAGGTCGACTACGATCCGCTGCCGGCGGTCACCACCCTCGACGACGCCCTAGCCGGGGGCGCGCCGCAGATCTGGGCCGACGGCCCGGGCAACCGCTCGCTCACCTGGGACAACGGCGATGCGGACGCGACCGATGCGGCCTTCGCGACGGCCGCCCACACGGTCGAGCTCACCGTGGAGTATCCGCGCGAGTTCATCGCCTTCATGGAACCGCGGAGCGTGCTTGCGAGTTATGACGAGGAAACCGGCCGCTTTACCGTCCGCGTCGGCTGCCAGTCCGGCCACGTGCAGAAGATCCTGCTGGCCCGGATCATCGGCGTCGATCCCGACGATATCCACGTCATCGTCCCCGAGACCGGCGGCGGCTTCGGTTCGCGCAACGTCACCTATCCCGAATTCCCGTTGGCGATGTTCGCCGCACGCGCGCTGGGCCGGCCGGTCGCCTGGACGGCCGATCGCAGCGAAGCCTTCCTCACCGACAGCCAGGCGCGCAGCCAGCGTCTCTCCGGCGCCCTCGCCCTCGACGCCGACGGCACATTCACCGCAATCCGGGTGCTGGCCCAGTGGTGGCACGGCGGCTATATCCTGCCGCGCTCGGTCGCGGTGATGGTCGCCTGGATGGCACCGATGACCTGCGGCCCGTACCGCCTTCCCACGCACCATTTCACGCTCGAGGGCATCTTCACCAACACGGCGCCGATGGCCGCCTTTCGCGGCGTCGCGCGGGCGGAGATGACCTATCTGCTCGAACGCCTGGTCGACGCCGCGGCGAGGCAAACCGGCATCGACCGCATCGAGCTCCGGCGACGCAACCTGATCGACCGGAAAGACATGCCATGGCATTCGCCCACCGGCGCCGTCTATCAGCCGGCAGACTTCAAACGCAGCCTTGAGATCGGCCTGGAAACGATTGACCTTGCATCATTTTCCGAGCGTCGAAAGACATCCGAGGCCAAAAGCCTCCTGCGCGGCTTGGGCATCACGACCTATATCGAGAATGCCGGCGGCGCGCTCTCCGACTATGCCGAGGTCGAAGTCTCCGGGAACGAGGCGGAGGGTGTGGTCGTCCATGTCGGGACGCAGGATTTCGGCATGGGTCACGCGACAGTCTATGCCCAGGTCATTGCCGACGTGCTCGGCGTGACCCCCGAAACCGTTCACGTCATCGACGGCGATACCGACCGCATCCCGACCGGGGCGGGCTCGCATGGCTCGCGCTCGATGCGCATCGGCGGCGGCGTGGTGCATCAGGCCTCTGAGGTCGTCGTCGAGGCCGGCCGGCCGATCGCCGGCGAGTTGCTGGAAGCGGCGGTCACGGATATCGAGTTTCGCAACGGCGAATACGTCATTAGCGGCACCGACCGTGCGGTCGGCTTGTTCGCGGTGGCGGCCGAGGCCGCGCGGCGCGGCGAGCCCCTGGTCGCGCGCGAGACCTTCGAGGTCCCCGGCGCCAGCTACCCCAATGGCGCGCATCTTTGCGAGGTCGAGGTCGACCCCGAAACAGGCGCGGTCACGCTCGACCGCTACGTCATCGTCTCGGATCCGGGCCGGGTCATCAATCCGATGCTGGCCGCGGGTCAGCTCCATGGCGGTCTGGCGCAAGGGATCGGCCAGGCAGCACTCGAGCGCGTCGCCTACGATCCCGCGTCCGGCCAGCTCTTGTCCGGCAGCTTCATGGATTTCGCCATGCCCCGCGCCGACGACATGCCCGACGTCACCGTCGCCTTCAATCCGGTCGAAGGCGACGACAACCCGCTCGGCGTCAAGGGCATCGGCGAAGGCCCGACCACCGCCTCCCCGCCCACCGTGGTCAATGCGGTTCTGGACGCGCTGGCGCCCCGCGGCGTCACCCATATCGACATGCCGCTCACGCCCGAGACGGTCTGGCAGGCGATCGCCCGGGCCTCAAAAAGTTGATCGGATAAACGGCGGAATGGCCGCAATCCCACTTTGGTCCGCCCCCCGATCGACTTAGACTGGGCATCAGCACGAGGCGGCATTCGCCGCTCCCAGGACCGATCGCAGATGCCGCTGACCGATCGACGCGATTTTCTGATCGCCGGGCTTGCCACGGCCGTCGCCGGGCCGGGGCTCGCCCGCGCCGCGGCGCCCGAGCCGCCCGAGCCGTTGCGCCTGCTCATCCTCGGCGGCACGGCGTTTTTGGGGCCGCATATCGTCCGCGCGGCGCTGGCGCGCGGCCATTCGGTCACCCTCTTCAACCGGGGCCGCACCAACGCGGATCTCTTCCCGCGCGACAAGTTCCCCAAGGTCGACAAGCTGACCGGCGACCGGGACGGCAAGCTCGATGCCCTCCGCAACCGTGCCTGGGACACGGTGATCGACAATTCAGGCTATCTGCCGCGCCTAGTACGCGATTCGGTGATGCTGCTCCGCACCTCGGTGCCGCACTACATCTTCACCTCGACGATTTCGGTCTATGCCGATTTCCGCGGCGCGCGGATCACCGAGGCGGACAAGGTCGGCCGGCTGAAGAACCCCGCGATCGAGCGCATATCGGGGGATACATACGGCCCACTCAAGGCCTATTGCGAGGACGAGGTCCGCAGGAGCTATACCGAGGCGGCGACGATCATCCGGCCGGGATACATCGTCGGGCCGGGCGATCGCACCGACCGCTGGACCTATTGGCCCGTGCGCTTTGCGGCCGGCGGCGAGATGCTGGCGCCGGGCACGCCGGGCGATCCGATCCAGATCATCGACGCACGCGACCTCGCGGCCTGGTACGTGCATCTCGCCGAAGCCAAGACCTACGGCACGTTCAACGCGACGGGGCCGGCAAGCCCGCTCACCATGGCTGAGATGTTCGCTGCGATCGCCGCGGCGACCAAGAAAAAGACGCGGCTCGTCTGGACCGATGCGGCCTTTCTGCGCAGCGAGGGCGTTACGGTCCCGGTCTGGCGGTCACCCAGCGGCCCGACCATGGCGCTGCACCGTGTCAGCAACAAGAAGGCGATCGCGGCCGGGCTCAAGCTTCGCTCGGTCACCCACACCGCGACCGACACGCTGGCGTGGTGGCGTACCTTGTCCGAGCCGCGCCGAATGACGATGCGCGCCGGCTTGCGCGCCCGTCCCCTGCTGCCGCCGGGGCCGGCGCCCCTCGATTCGGTAATGGCCGAGGAAGCCGCGCTGATCAATCGCTGGCGCGACCAGCGATCGCGGCGATAGAGCCGAGAGAGCCGAGAAAGCCGAGAGCCGGCTTACTTCCGCTCTTCTGACCGGCTGAGCCAATCGGCGAGCACGGCGGCTACTTGGGCTTCGAGGTCGCCGCCGCTGACACCCGACAGATCGGGCAGGCCGTTGCCGCGCCGACCCTTCGACTTCTTCTTTTTCTTTTTCTTCTTGCCGCCCTCGGGGCCGTTCGGCCCGAAGGCCGGGGCCGACGACGCATCCTGCCCATTGCCTGCGACGACCTGCAGTGCGGACGCCGCGGGCACTTCAACCACTATCTCGCTCGGCTCGCGTAGCTCCGGCACCTCGATGCGCCACTCGGAGAGATCGACCGACTTGTAGGTCGAGCGGTCCCAGTCGGGCGTATAGGGGAAGGGCCGGGTCGCATCGAAGCCGACCTTGGCGCCGAGATAACCCGGGAAGGTCGGGTTGAGGCCGTGGCCGAAGACGTTCTCGATCACGTGGATGTCCTTGGCGGCATCGAGACGCTCGGTCATCGCCCATTCGACATCCATCGGGCTGCGGATATCGACGTCGCAGTCGACGACCGTGACCATCTTGAGCGGCGGGAAGGCGGCGAAGGTTGCCATGATCGCCTGCTTGGTCCAGCCGGGCATTGTCTGATCGATCTGCACGACGGCGTGATAGAAGCCGCCGCCGCCATGGGTGAAATAGACGTCGCGCACGCCCGGCACCTGCTTCTGCAGGGTCGCCAGCACGTTCGCCTCGCCCAGCAGACCGACCGAGTTCCACACCTCGATGCCCGAGAGGATGGTCTGGAAGACCGGCTTCTCGCGCCGGTGCACCTTGCGGACATGGACGACAGGGCGCTTGTCGACATGGGCGTAGTAGCCGGTCACCTCGGCGAACGGCCCCTCGTTGTCGACCTCGCCCGGAATGATCTCGCATTCGAGCGCCCACATCGCGTGCGCCACCATCTCGACATCGGAGATCGTGCCCGGCACGAGCTGCAGCGGCTTGCCGTGGAAGGCGCAGGCGATGCCGAGCTCGTCGGTATCGATGGGCGCCGCCTCGGCCGGCGTGGAAGCGGCGAAATGCAGCCCCGGTCCGCAGCCGATATTGAGCGTGATCGGCAGCGTCTTGCCCATCCGCGCGGCCTTCTCGAGATAGGTCTCCAGGTGCCGGCCGGCATCGATGTTGACGTTCATGCGATCGGCATCGACCACCATGAAGCGCTGGATCGAGGCATTCCGTATGCCGGTCTCCGGGTCCTTCGCGATCACCACCGCGGCGTCGAAATAGGGCCCGCCGTCCTTGATCGCGTGGATCGGGATCGGCAGCTTGTCGAGATCGACCTCGTCCTCGGTGACTTCGAGCACCGGGCCGGTCTTCACCACCTTGGGGTGCTTGGGCTTGGCCTGCCACGCCTTGATGCAGTCGCTGACATATTGCGGCAGGTCGGCCTCGTCCTTGCGCATCACCGCGCCCAGCAACTCGCGCGACCAATAGAGCCCGGTGAAGACCGGATAGTCGCGGCCGGCCACGCGCTCGAACAACACGGCGCGCGGACCGCCCTCGTACTTGGCAGCAATGCCGGCGAGATCGTAGCGCAGATGCACCTGGCCCTTGACGCGGATCAGGCGACCCATCGCGTCGAGATCGTCGATGATCGCCTGCAGATCGTGAATATGGCTCTCGCTCATGGCGCTATCCTCTTGGCAGTGGCGCGCTCAGCCCATTCAACCCAACAGCCCACTCAGCCTTGTACGCGGCCGGGACGCCGGAAGACGCGGGTGGCCTTCTCGTCCTCGCCGCCCTCCTCTCCCCAGCGCTTGACCAGGCCGACCTCGAAGCCGAAGAGATCGAGCGCGCGGCCCACCGACTGATCGACCACATCGTCAATCGTCTCCGGCTTCTGATAGAAGGCCGGCACCGGCGGGAAGATGATCCCGCCCATCTCGGTGATCGCCGTCATGGTCTTGAGATGGCCCAGATGGAGCGGCGTCTCGCGCAGCATCAGGACGAGCTTGCGGCGCTCCTTTAAGACCACGTCGGCGGCGCGGGTCAACAGGTTGCCGGTGGTGCCGTGCGCGATCTCCGACATCGAGCGGATCGAGCACGGCGCGATGATCATGCCCTGCGTGCGGAACGAGCCCGACGAGATCGAGGCGCCGATATCGCCGAAGGGATGGACGACGTCGGCCAACGCCTGGATATCGGCGGCTTTCTTCCCCGGCATCTCGTAAGCGAGCGTGACTTCCGCCGATTTCGACATGACCAGATGGGTCTCGACACCGGAGCCCTTCAACGCCTCCAGCACGCGCGCGCCGTAAACGATCCCCGACGCGCCGCTGATGCCCACGATCAATCGCTGCGGCTCGGTCATCTTGCTGCTTTCGCCGTTGAATCTGTGTTCCGCCAGCCTGGCGGCGGCAGTCTAGCGCTTAGACCTACACCACGCACCATGAGCTTATGGTTAACGATTTGCCAATCTGTCAATGCATGCCCCGGCCGCGTGAGCGAAACCGTACCGGCGTTTGTTTCGCCCGGGCTTTTCGCTAGTCTCGCAGCAACGAACACAAGACGCACCGGGGGAGACGGCCCATGAAAGTCATGCAGATCCAGGACGACTGGAGCGCAGAGAACATCAAGCTCGCCGAGCGCCCCGATCCCGCGCCTGGCCCGCACGAAATCGTGATCCGCATGCAGGCCGGCTCGCTCAACTACCGCGATTTCGTGATGACCCAGCGCGGCTACGGCCGCCGCTCGGGCGAGCTGCCGCTGGTCCCCTGCTCCGACGGCGCCGGCACCGTCGCGGCGGTGGGCGAAGGCGTCACCCGCGTCCAGGTCGGCGATCTCGTCTGCCCGATCTTCAGCCAGACCTGGCTCGACGGTATCTTCAGCGAGGCCTCCTGGGCCGGCACCCTGGGCGGCCCCCGCGACGGCACCTTCCAGGAATTGATGTTGCTGTCGGAAGAAGGCGTCGTCAAAGCGCCCAAGCATATGAGCGCCGCCGAAGCCGCCGCGCTCCCCTGCGCCGCGCTCACCGCCTGGAACGCGCTCGTCAGCCAGGGCCACATTCAGGCCGGCGATCTCGTGCTGGTGCAGGGCACCGGCGGCGTCTCGATGTTCGCGCTCCAAATTGCCAAGATGATGGGCGCGGAGGTGATCGCCACCTCATCCAGCGACGAGAAGCTGCAGCGCGTGAAGGCGCTCGGCGCCGACCACCTGATCAACTACGCCGACGATCCCGACTGGCATAAGACCGCGCGCGGCATTTCCGGCGGGCGCGGCGTCGACCACATCGTCGAGGTCGGCGGCGCCGGCACGCTCGAGCGCTCGATCCGCGCCATCCGCCCCGCCGGGCGCATCAGCCTGATCGGCGTGCTCGCGGGCACCGCGGGCGAGCTCAATCTCGGGCCCGTCGTCACCCAGAATATCGGCCTGCAGGGCATCACCGTCGGGAGCCGCGCGATGATGGAGGCCATGGTCCGCGCCATGGAACTCCACGAGCTGCGCCCGGCGCTGGAAGAAAAGCGCTTCGCCTTCGAGGACCTCGGCGCCGCCATCGCCGCATTGCCCCAAGGCAAGCATTTCGGCAAGGTGGTCTGCGAGTTTTGAGCGGCATTGCCGCGCCTTACTTCACCCAACCCAGGAACCCCACGCCCATGATCCCCCGCACGCTCTACTCAGAAGACCACGAGATCTTCCGCGACGCGGTCGCCAAATTCTTCGAGAAGGAGGTCGTGCCTTATCACGACCAGTGGGAGCGCGACGGACAGGTGCCGAAGGAATTTTGGCGCAAGGCGGGGCAAGCCGGCATCCTCTGCTGCGACATGCCCGAGGAATACGGCGGCGGCGGCGCCGACTTCAAGATGGCCGCGATCGTCAATGAAGAGCAGGCGCGGCTCGGCATCTCCGGGCCCAACTTCGCCGTCCATTCCGACATCGTGGCGCCCTACGTTCTCCATTTCGGCTCGGAGGACCAGAAGAAGACCTGGCTGCCCAAGATGGCCTCGGGCGAATGCGTCGGCGCCATCGCCATGACCGAGCCCGGCACCGGCTCCGACCTCCAGGGTGTGAAGACGCGCGCGGTGATGGAGGGCAACCAGTACGTCATCAACGGCTCAAAGACCTTTATCTCCAACGGCCAGAATTGCGGCTTCGTGATCGTCGTCGCCAAGACCGATCCCGACAAGGGCGCCCACGGCACCTCGCTCTTCATCGTAGAGGAGGACCGCGAAGGCTTCGCGCGCGGCCGCAACCTGGAAAAGATCGGCCTGCACGCCCAGGACACCTCCGAGCTCTTCTTCGAGGACGTCCGCGTGCCGCCGGAGAACATGCTGGGCCAGGAGGGCCAGGGATTCGTCCAGCTCATGCAGGAGCTGCCGCGCGAGCGCCTGCTGATCGCCATCGGCGGCATCTCGAATGCCGAGGCGGCGCTGCAATGGACCATCGACTACACGCGCGAGCGCCAGGCCTTCGGCAAGGCGATCTCCCAGTTCCAGAACACCCGCTTCAAGCTCGCCGAGATGAAGGCCGATCTCTCCGTCGCCCGCGTCTATCTCGACCGCTGCATCGAGCTACTGAACACCGGCGATCTCGACGTCGAGAGCGCCGCGATCGCCAAGCTCACCGCCTCGGAATTGCAATGCCGGGTGCTCGACGAGTGCCTTCAATTGTTCGGCGGCTACGGCTATATGAGGGAATACCCGATCGCCCGCGCCTGGGCCGACGCCCGCGTCCAGCGCATCTATGGCGGCACGTCGGAGATCATGAAGGAATTGATCGCCCGCACGCTCTAATGCGGCAAGTCTTGCCGGCGGCCCCGCGCCGCTCCACATCCTTGTCCGGCGCGTGATGCGCCGCCCTTGGAGCATCCAGACATGAAGGCAACCCTCAACGGCCAGGTGGTCGCCGAGAGCGACGACATCGTCGATGTCGGCGGCTACCAGTATTTTCCCGAGCGCGCGGTGCGCCTCGACTGGCTCAAAAAGGCGCCGAAATCCGCCGACGATCTCGAATGCCCGCACGGCGTTCAATTCTACGATCTGGTCGTCGACGGCGAGCGCCACGAACGCGCCGCCTGGCAGTACGAGGCGCCGCGCCCCGAGCTGGCCCAGGTCGCCCGCCGCTTCGGCTTCTGGGGCGACGTGGAGATCGGTTGAGCGCGAGAGACCAGCGGAGGATGAGCGCCTTCAATTGCGTGGCGAGGGCCTGTATATCTGGAGCGGACCGACCGCCCGTAACCGGGCCTACTGCGCCAACATCGATTCCCAACCCACCCGCGACGAGTGCAAGCGGAGGACCCCGAGCATGACCGAAGCCTATATCTACGACGCCGTCCGCACCCCGCGCGGCAAGGGCCGGCCCGACGGCGCGCTGCACGAGGTGACGCCGATCAAGCTCGCTGAGACCGCTTTGCGCGCCCTCAAGGACCGCAACGATCTCGACACGACCGAGGTCGACGAGGTGATCCTCGGCTGCGTCGAGCCGGCAGGCGAACAGGGTGCCGATATCGCCCGCCTCGCCGCGATCATGGCCGACTACGACGAGAGCGTGCCCGGCGTACAGATCAACCGCTTCTGCTCTTCGGGCCTCGATGCGGTCAACCTCGCCGCAGCCAAGGTCAAGGCCGGCCAGGACGAGCTCACCGTCGGCGGCGGCGTGGAGTCGATGTCGCGCGTGCCGATGATGACCTCGGGCGGCGCCTACTACCAGGACCCGGCGGTCGCCTTCAAAGTCTACTTCGTGCCGCAGGGCATCGGCGCCGATCTGATCGCCACCAAATACGGCTTCTCGCGCGACGACGTCGACAGCTACGCCATCGAATCGCAATTGCGCGCCGAGGCGGCCTGGTCGGGCGGCTATTTCCAGCACTCGGTCGTACCGGTGAAGGACCAGAACGACCTCACCCTGCTCGACCACGACGAGCACCGCCGGCCCGGCACGACGATGCAGAACCTCGCCTCGCTCGAGCCCGCCTTCAAGAAGCAGGGCGAGAATTACGGCTTCGATGCGGTCTCGCTCCAGCGCTATCCCGAAGTCGAACGCATCAACCACGTCCACCACGCCGGCAACTCCTCGGGCATCGTCGACGGGGCTGCCGCGATCCTCGTCGGCAACGAGGAGATCGGCAAGAAGCTGGGCCTCAAGCCCCGCGCCAAGATCAAGCACTTCGCCTCGATCGGCTCGGAGCCCTCGATCATGCTGACCGGCCCGGTCGGCGTGACCAAGAAGGTGCTGGCCCAGGCCGGCATGGAGGTCGGCGACATCGATCTGTGGGAGCTCAACGAGGCCTTCGCGTCGGTCGTGTTGCTGCTGATGGACCAGATGAACATCGACCACGCCAGGATGAACGTGAACGGCGGCGCCATCGCCATGGGGCATCCGCTCGGCGCCACGGGCGCGATGATTCTCGGCACCCTCCTCGACGAGCTCGAGCGCCGCGATCTCACCACAGGCCTCGCCACGCTCTGCGTCGGCGGCGGACAAGGCACGGCGACCATCATCGAACGGGTCTAGCGACCGAAAGGTTCAAAACAAGCCCTCACCCCGCCCCTCTCCCGCAAGCGGGAGAGGGAGTCAGGACGAACCGCTGCCTTTCCCCTCGCCCGCTTGCGGGAGAGGGAGGGGCCCGACGCAAAGCGGCGGGAGGGTGAGGGCCAAGGGAACGGATACTCCAAACATGTTGGACAAGAACATCACCTACGCCGTCAGCGACGACGGCATCGCGATCATCACCTGGGATATGCCGGGCCGCTCGATGAACGTGCTCTCCGAGGCCTCGATGCGCGAATACGCCGAGGCTGCGCGCCAGGCCATCGCCGACGACAAGGTCAAGGGCATCATCGTCACCTCGGGCAAGCGCGACTTCATCGCCGGCGCCGATCTCGACATGCTGTTCAACTGGAAGGGCAGCCAGGCGATCGTCGACGGGATGACGGCGTTCAACTCCGTCTTC
>CAZBRE010000137.1:5156-11691 GCA_964494065.1 uncultured Alphaproteobacteria bacterium | reverse complement strand
GGCCGCAAGTCCAGCGATTCGGGCGTCTGGGCGAAAGTGGCGCGTTTTTCCTTCACGATCCGCACCGGCGGCATCGGCGCGTCGGGCCTATCGAGGGCTCGCGCCACGTCCGCCCAGATGCGCGGCGCCAGGGCTTCCGCGGGCGTGTCGACATGCTCTTCGGCGGCGCTGATCGTGACCGAGGCGATCTCGCCGCGCAGGAAGAGCCACTGTGCCACGCCGCCGATCAGGCCGAGCAGCGGCGCGTCGGCCATGTCGGGCGGCGGTTCGATGGGGGCATCGAGGCGGAAATGGGCGTTGACGATCGCGCGCGAGGCCTGCGGCGCCGGGCAATCGGGGACGAGCGTCTGCGCGGCGGCGGGGGGCACGGCGATGACAACCGTGTCGTCGGGCGCCAATGCCACCGTACCTTGGCCGATCTCGATGGCCGTGGCCCGACCGCCCTCGAAGACGAGCCCGCGCGCGCGGGCGTTGAAGCGAACCTCGCATCCGTTGGCCTCCAAATAGGCGACAGCCGGGGCGACGAGGCTGGCGGAGAGCCCATCGCGGGCGATGCAGGGCCGCATATACGCCTCGCCCTTGAGCAAGGTCTCGCGCACCACCGGCCAGAGCAGGCGCGCGGCGCCCTCGTCCGCTGCCGTGTTGAGGGCTGCCACCGCGAGCGGCTCCCAGAGCCGGCGATAGAGCGGGCGAGATGTGTCGAAGCACTGGGCGACGGTCGTCGCCTTGCCGGCGCGGGCGAGACGCAGTGCCTGCAGGTAGTCGCCCGCACGACTGCCGGGCACGCGCCGCGAGGGCGCAAAGATCCACCAGCCGATCGGCCCGGCGTTCGGGCGCACGGTCCAGCGCTCGCCGGTCTCAAGGTCGAGGAAGGGAATGCGCGCCCGGGCGGGCGAGCGCAGCGTGTCGCGCGCGCCGATCGTCGCGAGGTAGTCCATGACCGCCCAATTGCCGCTCAGCATCAGGTGATTGCCGTTGTCGATCACCCGGTCGAGGGTCTCGTCATGGAAGGAGCGGCAGCGGCCGCCGGCTTGGCGCGCGGCCTCGTGGAGGACGCTGCTGCGTCCCTTTTTGGCCAGCGCCACGGCGCAGGCGAGCCCCGCCAGTCCTGCGCCGATGATGTGGGTCTCAGGCATAAGGTGCAGTCAGTCGTTTATCCCTCCCCTTCTTTGGAGGGGGAGGGTCAGGGAGGGGGTGCCGTCGTTGAAGCGGGACTGGGTGGTTCCGAAATTGGCGTGTCGCGACGCGATCCCCCCTCCCTAACCCTCCCCCCTTGAAAGGGGGGAGGGGATCGCTATTGCGGTCTGATCGGACGACCGCTTCTCCAAAAGAAAGAAGCGTTCCTGTTTGTTGACGAGTCTTTGAAAACAATTGCTTATCGCACACACTTCCCACGAAATCTCAAATTATCCCGTGGCGCAGCACGATCCATAGCTTGGCCAGCTTGGAATTGCTGACGGGCTCGGCGTGGCGGGACCAGCCGCGGTGCACGAGAGCGTCGAGAATGCGGCGGTAGGCGTGCATCATTACGCGGGCCGGGCGCATCGGACGACGCGCGCATTTGCGGAGCGCGGCGGCGGCTTGGCGGTAGTGCTCGCGCGCGACCTCGGCCAGCGCGTCACAGGCTTCGCCCAGCTTCGGGTTTGCGAGCACCGAGATCGGATCGTGGGTCTCGATGCCGGCGGCCTCCAGGAACTCGGCGGGCAGGTAGAGGCGGTCGCGCTCGGCGTCTTCGTCCAGGTCGCGCAGAATGTTGGTGAGCTGGAGCGCGCGGCCCAGATGGTGGGCGACGTCGGCGGCTTGCGGCTCGCTCGCGCCGAACGCCTTCACCGAAAGCCGCCCGACGGCCGAGGCGACGCGGTCGCAATAGCGGTCGAGTTCTTCGAGCGTCGGCGCGCAGATTGCCTCGTAGGCGTCCATCTCCATGCCCTCGATGACGGCGAGGAAATCCTCGCGCGCGAGCCCGTATTCGGCGACGGGCTGGGCCAGCGCCACGGTGATCGCCCGGTCGGGCCGGCCGGCATAGAGCGCATCGATCGCCACGCGCCACTCGGCAAGGCCGCGGCGCTTTTCCTCGTCGGGCGCGGGCTCGTCGGCGATGTCGTCGACCTCGCGGCAGAAGGCATAGATCGCATACATCGCCTCACGCCGCGCCGGCGGCAGGATACGCATGCCGGCCTGGAACGACGTGCGTGAATTGGCGACGATCCGCCAGACCTCGGCCCGCGCCTCGTCGAGCGAGACCGGCGCACCGGCCGCTACGCCAGGGGCGTCGTGAACGGTGCCGCGCGGGCTGCCGGTGGTTTCGGCGGCCAGGCTTGTTGAAACCGCAGGTTTGGATGCCATGCCTCCGCTTTTAGCGGGGCGGCGGGGGAATTGCCAGCCATGTTGGCACGGAGATGCGGTAAACGCGCAATGGCGCGCTTGGGTTTATCCCGCCGGCGAATGCTGCGCGGGGCCTTTCGGGTCTGCCGGACCCTTCTGCCGCGCATAGGTGCGGTTCTTCCAGCCGCCGCCGCGGCCGCGCAGATGCCGCCAGGCGCTGTCGACGGTCATCAGCGTGTAGAGAAACGCTGCGGCAGGCAGCGCAAAGAAGCCCCAGCCGATGCGCCGGTAAAGCCGCCAAGTCGGGAAGTAGGCGACCCACATGAGGAGTAACGAGGCGAGGCCAAGCGCGGCCAGCACCGGCGCCACGATCACGAGGCCCCAGACGAGCGCCGCGATGGGGGCAAGATAGAGCAGGCTCATGCCGAGCACGGTGGCGAGCAGCATCAGCGGCGAGTAGTCGAGCTGCGAGAAGGCGGTGCGCGCGACCATCGACCAGATGTCCTTCAGGCCCTCGTAGGGGCGGATGCTGCGCGTTGTGTCGGTGGCGAGGCCGATCCAGATGGGGCCGTGCGGCTTCAGGAGCGCGGCGAGCGCGCAGTCGTCGATCAGCTCGCTGGAAATCCGTTCGAGCCCGCCGGCGCGTTGCAGGGCGCGGCGACGCACCAGCATGCAGCCGCCGGCGGCCGCGGCGACATGGCTGCGCCGGCTGTTGGCGGCGGGGAACGGGTAGAGCTTCTGGAAGAAGAAGACGAAGGCCGGGATCAGCAGCCGCTCGATCGGCCGCACGCAGTGAAGGCGTACCATGAGCGAGACGAGGTCGAGCTTCTTCGTCTCCGCCTTGGCGACGAGGCGTTTCAAGTTGAGCGGGTCGTGGACGATATCGGCATCGGTGAAGAGGACGTAACGGGCATGGACGCCGCTTTGCTCGCTGCTTTTGAGCAGCGCCTCGAAGCCGGTCGCCATCGCAGACAGCTTGCCGGTCCAGCCCGGCGGCAGGGCGCGGGCCGGGATGACGTGGAAGGCTTCCGGCCGGCCGCTCTCGCGCGCCGCACGCCGGGCCGCGGCGGCGGTGCCGTCGGTCGAGTAGTCGTCGACGAGGATGACCGCGAGCTGGCCCGGATAGTCCTGGTCGAGCAGGCTGCGGATGGCACGGTCGACCACGGCGGCCTCGTCGCGCGCGGGCACGATCGCGGCCACCGGCGGCCAGTCGCCGAGATCCTTGACCTTGCGGCGCAGACGCTGGTTCGCCAGCCAGAACCGCCGGCGGAAGAACAGCAGATAGAGCCAGCATAGGATGGCCAGGGCCGCCAGCGCCGCAAGGATAATGGTGAAGACCGTCATGGCCGGATCATAGCGTGCGCGAGGCGCGATTGTCTTAACGGTGGTGTCGGCGGGAGCCGTATTTGTAGGGGCGGGTTTGAAACCCGCGCCTACGAACAGGGACCGCGGACCCGCTCACACCCGGAAGACATACTCCTTGTCCGGATCGCGCTCGATGTCGGGGGGATAGCTCTTGCGCTTGTCGGCATAGTATTGCGCGAGATGATCGCCGGCCGAGGCGCGGTTGTAGGTGATGTAGAGGATGCGCCGCTTCGCATCGGTCATGTTGGCGGCGGACCCATGGGGCGCGAAGCTGTCGAAGAAGACGGCGTCGCCCGGCTCGGTCTCGCACATGACGAAGTCCATGCCGGCCATGTCGTTATCGTTGAGCGGCTCCCACTCCTTGTGGACGAGGCCCTTGTCGTGGTGGCCGGCGGCGAGCTCGAGCGCACCGTTCTGCGCCGTCGCGCGGTCGATGCTGATCATCGCCGTGATGAAGAAGTCGGCATAGGTGCCCCAGCCGGCCTGCTGGTCCTGATGCGGCTTGAAGCCGTCGCCGCCGGGCATCTTGAAATTGATCTTGTCCTTGAAGAGCACGGCGCGTTCGCCGAGCAGCTGCGAGACCGCACCGATCATGCGGCCGTCGCGAAGAAGATCATTGAAGCCGGGGTGATAGGGCACGAAGTTCTCGAGCCGGTTGAGGACGCGGCTGCCGTCCTTCAGGCTCTTCTCGAAATACATCATGTGCTTGCCCGGCGTCTCCGGCCAGGCCTCGACCTCGTCGGTCCAGGCTTCGATACGGGCCATATCCTCGGCCGTGTAGAGGCCGCGCACGATGAGAAAGCCTTCGTCGTGAAAGCGCGCGATCTGCTCCGGCGTGAGGGGGCCGTCAGTCTGAGAATCGGTCTTCGCAGCGGTGGCGGTCATGGCTTTGAGTCTTTCGGTCGGTTCGCATCGTCGCCGGGTGACATACTTGGCGGTTACGCTGTTTTCTTGCAGCAACAAATCCAATTCATGCGGCATTCCGCCGCGCGCGGCCGAACCAGACATCGATGATGCCGCGCAGCAGGCACCAGAGGAAGCGAAGCTTCGAAAGCTCGACGCGCTCGGCGATGGGGTCGCGGCGGCGCAAGGCCGCGGCAAGATCCTCGGCAATGCGGACGATCGCCGCCGACTCCATGGCGAGCCGGCGCGAGCGCAGCCGGCCGGGCAGGGCGCGCGCGGTTTGGAGCAGGCCGTCGACGCCGTCGAGGCACTGGTCGAAGACTTTGCGTAGGCCGGGCGAGGCGGCCGTGCCGTCGAGATCCTCGATCCGTGCGCCCGCATCGGTCATCCAATCGCCGGGCAGATAAACGCGGTCCAGCGTGCGGTAGTCGTCCTGGCAGTCCTGCAGGTGGTTCAGCACCTGAAGCGCGTCGCAGAGGGCGTCCGAATTGACGTAGCCGGCTTTGTCCTCGCCATGCAGGTCGAGGAGATAGCGGCCGACGGGCGATGCGGAATAGCGGCAATAGCCTTTGATCAGGTCGTCCCAGTCCGCATAGCGGAGCTTGGTCGCATCGCCCTTGAAGGCGGTGACGAGATCGTGGCAGTGCTGGACCGTGATGCCGCAGGCCTCGAGGCTCTCGCGGCAGCGTTGCGCGGTGGCGAGGGCCGGGTCGCCGTCTTCCCCGAGCAGCGCCTTGTCCATGCGGTCGAGCCGCGCGACCTTCTCGTCCGGCGCCAGGTCCGGATTGTCGGCGATATCGTCAATGGCGCGGGCGAAGGCGTAGAAGGCCGCGACATGGGGCCGATGTTTTCTCGCGATCAGCAACGAGCCGACGGGAAAATTCTCATCGCCCGCGCCCTTGCCCGACGGCATTTCGACCGCGGCAGGCGGGGCGTCGGCCTGGGGGCTCTCGTCGATGGCGTGGGCCTTGGTCATGCCGATCCCGGCGTCCTCACAATACCGATATCTTATCGACTATCTTATCGGGCGCGCCGCAGGTGGTGGCGTGCGGGCGCGTGCATTATCTAAGGGCCCATGGACGGAGATGCGAGAGCGGCGATGCGCGTCGACGATTTCGATTTCGAGCTGCCGCGCGAGCGGATCGCGACGCGGCCGGCGGCGCCACGCGATGCGGCGCGCCTGCTCGAGGTGCTGGGCGAGACGCTTCGCGACCATATTTTTCGTGACCTACCCACGCTGTTGCGGGCAGGTGACCTGCTGGTTTTCAACGACACCAAGGTGATCCCGGCGCGGCTCACCGGACGGCGCAGCGAGGCGAAGATCGAGGCGACGCTCCATAAGCGTGAGGGTCCGGGCCGCTGGCGCGCCTTTGCACGGCCCGCCAAGCGGCTGAAACCGGGCGATCGCATCAGCTTCGCGGCCGATCTTGAGGCGGAGGTTGCGGCTAAGGGTGAGGCGGGCGAGGTGACGCTCGACTTTGCAATCGATGATGCGGCATTGATGGCGGCGCTGGAAACGCATGGAGCCATGCCGCTGCCGCCCTACATTCCGCGCAACCATGGCCCTGACGAGCAGGATCGCAGCGATTACCAAACCGTCTATGCCAGGCAGGAAGGCGCCGTGGCCGCGCCGACGGCGGGCTTGCATTTCACCGATGCATTGCTTGGTCGGCTGGCCGATGCGGGGATCGGCTCGACCTTCGTGACGCTCAGGGTTGGTGCCGGTACCTTCCTGCCGGTCAAGGCCGAGCGCGTTGCCGATCATGTCATGCACGCCGAATGGGGCGCGGTCAGCGAAGACGCGGCGCGGACGATCGCGGAGACGAAAGCGGCGGGCGGGCGCATCGTAGCGGTCGGAACGACGAGCCTGCGGCTCCTCGAAAGCGCCGTGAGCGCGGACGGCGCGGTCGCGCCTTTCGAGGGCGAGACCGATATTTTCATC
>CAZBRE010000137.1:0-5056 GCA_964494065.1 uncultured Alphaproteobacteria bacterium | reverse complement strand
GGGCCCGTCGAGACGCCGGCCTTCATGCCGGTCGGCACGGCGGCGACCGTGAAGGGCATGACTGCGGATATGGTGGCCGCGACGGGCGCGGAGATGGTGCTCGCCAACACCTATCACCTCATGCTGCGGCCCGGCGCCGAGCGCATCGAAAAGCTCGGCGGCCTGCACCGCTTCATGAACTGGCCGGGGCCGATCCTCACCGATTCGGGCGGCTTTCAGGTCATGTCGCTCGCCGAGCTCCGGAAGATCACCGAGGAGGGCGTCGCCTTCCGCTCGCATATCGATGGCGCCAAGGTGACGCTGACGCCGGAACGCTCGGTGGAGATTCAGCATCAGCTCGACGCCACCGTGACGATGGTCTTCGACGAATGCACGAAGTGGCCGGTCAGCGAGGATGAGGCCGCGGAGTCGATGCGGCTTTCGATGCGCTGGGCCGCGCGCTCGCGCGAGGCCTTCAGCGAGCGGGCGGGCTACGGGCTTTTCGGGATCGTGCAGGGCAGTGCCTACCGCGATCTCCGAGAAGAATCGGCCAAGGCGTTGACAGATATCGGCTTTGACGGTTACGCGATCGGCGGTCTCGCCGTGGGCGAGGGCCAGGCGATGATGTTCGAGATGCTCGAGGCGACGGTCCCGCATCTGCCCGCCGCTGCGCCGCGCTATCTGATGGGCGTGGGCAAGCCCGCCGATATCGTGGGGGCGGTCGCGCGCGGCGTCGATCTCTTCGACTGCGTGCTGCCGACGCGCTCCGGCCGTACGGGCCAAGCCTTCACCCGCGCCGGCACGCTCAATATGCGCAACGCCCGCCATGCCGAGGATGCCGCCCCGCTCGATCCCGCGTGCCGCTGCCCCGCGTGCCGCGACCATTCGCGCGCCTATCTGCATCATCTCTTCAAGGCTGACGAGATGCTCGGGCCGATCCTGCTCACCGCGCACAACCTCACCTACTATCAGGACCTGATGCGCGAGATCCGCGACGCGATCGAGGCAGGACGGTTCGCGGAGGTCGTTGAGGCGCATCTGGCGCCGGCGGAGACCTGATCGCCGGTGTACAAGGTCGGCGACATCGTGGTCGTGAACGACCGCATGCAGTCGAATTACCGCTACGAGATCGCGGCGCGGTCGGGGCGTGATTTCGCGGATGGCTTCGCGCCGCACGTCACGCCCAAGGAAATGCTCGAGCTCGGCGTCTTCGAGGGCAAGTACTGCAACGACTGCCGCGACGAATTGCCGAAAAGCTGGTTCGCGAAGGCGAAGATCAGCGACGTCGCCGACCCCTCGCTCAACTATTTCGGCGTCAAGAGCCGCCAGCCGCTCGGCGTGTGGCGCGAGAAGGGCTGGATCTATGGGCCCGATCCCCGCGGCTGGTTTCAGTGGTATTGCCGCTACTATCTCGGCCGCCGGATTCCGGAGGTCGACGCAAAGCAGATTAAGCGCTGGCGCGCCTTCGCCCGACACGCGGCGCAGGTGCGCGCCAATTGCGATCCCGGCGACTGGACCTGCCGGCCGCGCCAGCGCCAGGGCCTGCTGCAATGGGCGCATGATCCCTTCATCTAGCGCCGGCAATTGACGTTGCCCGCCTGGCTTGCGTGATATGGTCGCGTCCAAATGGGGGAGGCGGCGATGAGCAAGACGAGCTACGATTTCCTGAAGGTCACGAGCGCCGACGGCGTCGGCTGGATCGAGTACAACCGGCCGCCGATCAACACCTTCAACCACGCGATGCTGGAAGAGATGCGGGCAGCGCTCGACGCGCTGATCGCCGATGCGGGGACACGCGTGGTGGTGATTGCGAGCGCGCTGGAAAAGCATTTCAGCGCCGGCGCCGAGCTGCAACTCTTCGACGGGATCGGCCGCGACGGCATGCGCGATTGGGCCAACTATTGTCACGGCATCGTCCGCGTGCTGCGCGGCTCGCCCAAGCCCTTCCTGGCGGCGATCCACGGGGCCGCGGTGGGCGGCGGACTGGAGATGACGTTTCATTGCGACCTCCGCTTCGCGTCGGAGACTGCGCGGATCGGCTCGCCTGAAGTGAATATCAACTATCTGCCGCCGATCGCCGGCACCCAGGCGCTGGCGCGGCTGATGGGGCGCTCGCGGGCGCTCGACTATCTCTTCCGCGGCGAGCTCATCAGCGCCGCCGAGGCGCACGCGGCGGGGCTGGTCGATTTCGTCTGTCCGCCGGAAAAGCTGCGTGCCCAAGTGGGTGAGTATGCAGCGATGCTGGCGACCAAGCCGCCCGAGGCGCTGGCCGCGATCCGACGCTGCGTGATCGATGGCGGCGCGCGGTCGTTTGAGGAAGGCTTGGCGATCGAGCTCGACTGCGTAAGCGATCTTGCAGGCACGCCGAATTTCGAGGAGGGTGTGCGCGCATTTCTGGAGCGGCGGGCGCCGGTTTGGCGCTGAGCACCCGTGGGCGCACTGAAAGAAACGGACATTCAGAACGAAGGGAGGCGACAGCGATGGCGGTTTACCTGATCGCGCAGGTCGATATCCACGACATGGACGTGTTCATGGACTATCAGAACAAGGCCAAGCAAACGATTGAGAATGCGGGCGGAAAGATGCTCGTGCGCAACGCCGTGCCGGAGGCGGTCGAGGGCTCGGCCGATGGGCGCAAGATCGTGATGCTCGAATTCCCGACGGCCGAAATCGCGGGGAAGTGGTTCAAATCGCCGGAATACCAGGAGGTCGCCAAGATCCGCGAGGGCAAGGCGGATGTCGAGGCGGTGATGGTCCAGGGCCTCTAGGCCCCGACGAAGAAAAAGCAGAGGGAGAGAAGAAAATGGCGGGATACATCATTGCGCGGATCGACGTGACCAACCCCGAGGGCATGAAGGCCTATCAGGAGGCGGTGCCGGCTGCGGTCGAAGCGGCGGGCGGCAAGTATCTGGTGCGCGGCGGCGAGGTTTACGGGCCCGATCCCGACGGGCGGCGGCTCGTGGTGCTGGAGTTCCCAAGCAAGGACGCGGCCAAGGCCTTCTGGAATTCCGACACCTATCAGGACATTGCCAAGCTGCGCAAAGGCCACGCGACGATGGACGCGGTCGTCGTCGAGGGCGTCTGATACCTGCGCCTACAGGACGACCGGAGCGCCGAGCGCATGGCCATTCGCCGCGCCGAGCTGCCGGATCTGAGCGCCTGCGCGCGGCTCTATGTCGAGGTTTGCGACGCCGATTTCCACTGGCGTCCGGCCGGGTTTTTCCGGGCGCAGGAGTTTCTGGGCTATGCCGAGCACGAGGAGCTTTGGGTAGCGGAGCCCGATGGGGCGATCGCCGGATTTCTATCGTATTTCGCGCCGGAACATTTCCTCCATAGTCTCTACGTCCGGCGCGGTGCACGTGGCCAGGGCATCGGCGCGGCGCTGATCGCCCATGCGCGGGCGCATTACGGGGTGCCGCACAGCCTGAAAGTGGACGTGCCGAACGAGGCCGCGCGGCGGTTCTATGAGCGCCTTGGCTATGCCGAGATCAGATCCGGCGCGACGGACGGTGTGGACTGGATCGAGCTGCGCTCGGCCTGACGGCGTGACCTAACGGCGGACGGCCATCGTCCTATTGTGGCCGCGTGCGGTAGACGACGAGCCGGTCGACGCCCGATTCTGGCGCCCAGACCTCGCCCGGCCGGCCGAGCAGCTGGCGCACATTGGCGTCGGACTTGTCGCTCGGGAAGGCTTGGAATTTTTCGGTCGCGGGGTCGAAGCGAACGATCGCGTTGGCGGTCCATTCGCTGACCCAGACGATGTCCTTGTCGTCGACATAGACCGCGTAGACGTGCGGTGATTCGCCAGGCAGCTTCCAGGTGCGCCAACCCTTGGTCGCCGGATCGTAGCGGCTGAGATTGCCCGAGTTCCACTCGCTCACCCAGATGCGGCCCTTGGAGTCCGACCAGACGCGGCGCGCGCCCTGCTCCTTGGTCGGCGGCTCGATGACCGTCGCTTTGCCGGTGTCGACGTTGACATGGGCGATGTGGTCGCCGGCGAGCGAGGCGTAGTAGATCTCGCCGCCGGGTGTGGCGGTGATGCCGTAGGGCCCGCGCCCGCGCGGTGCGTCCCAGACCTGCATCTTGCCGGATTTGGGGTCGAGCACGCCGTAGATGCCGCTCTGGCCGGTGAACCAGATGCGGCCGCGCTTGTCGAAGGCGGCGGTGTTGAGATTGGCGTAGCCGCGTCCCTGCGGCAGCGTCCAGACCTTGACCGCGCGGGTCTTCACGTCGACCCGCACGATAGCGTTCTGGCCGCCGTCGGTGACCCAGGCGTGTCCGGCAGGACCGATGATCACGCCGTGCGGCCGCGAGCCGCGCCCGAGCGGCACCAGATCGATCTTGCCCGTCGCCGGGTCGAGCCGGCCGAGCTTGCCGTCGTGCTGGGCGGTGTACCAGACGATGCCGTTCGCCTCGACCGCGACGTCGTGCGGGTGGCCGCCGCCTTCGGGCAGCGGGTAGGCCTTGATCGAGACCTCGGCCGCCGAGGCGGCAAGCGGCGCCAAACCGGTTGCGAGAACGAGGAGCAAGGCGGGCAGGAGACGGCGCATGGCGGTGTCCTCCGACGGGATGATGCGCTGTCGATATGGATTGCGATTGTGGTGCCGCCAAGACGTCAAGGTGCGAGCAGAGCGAGCCTCGAAGGGTGGATGCAATGCTCGGCAGCGGCGCGGAGGGCGCCTCACCCCTTGGCCGGGGCTCGATTTCGGCCTAGTTTCAAGGCCATGAGCGATATCGACCAGGAACGGCTGTCGGTGCTGGGCCAGCCGGCCGAGCTGCCGGCCTCGCCCGACGAGGCGGTGCTCGACACGGTGGCCAATCCGCAGGCCGGCGTCGACTACATCGTGCGCTTCACCGCGCCCGAATTCACCTCGCTCTGCCCGGTGACGGGTCAGCCCGATTTCGCGCATCTGGTGATCGACTATCTGCCCGACCGGCTGATCGTGGAGAGCAAGTCCCTGAAGCTCTTCCTCGGCGCCTACCGCAACCACGGCGCCTTCCACGAGGAGTGCACGGTGGAGATCGCCCAGCGCCTGATCGACGCAATGACGCCCAAATGGCTGCGCATCGGCGGCTA
>CAZBRE010000136.1:6738-11702 GCA_964494065.1 uncultured Alphaproteobacteria bacterium | reverse complement strand
TCCATGTGAGCGCCGACGAGGCCGGCCTCGTCATCAACGGCGAGGCGGTGCAGGCCGAAGCGGCGTAAGGGTCCACGGACCCGAGACGATTATTTGTAGGGGCGGGTCTCAGACCCGCCCCTTTTGTTTTCGCCACAAAGACACAGAGGCACAGAGGAAAACGGCGAGGTTCTTTCCACTTCGTCATCCCCGCGGAAGCGGGGATCCAGTCATCGCTTGCCCTGGATTCCCGCTTTCGCGGGGATGACGGCGGGTGGGCGGGGCAGGTGGATACTCCTCTGTGTCTCTGTACCTCTGTGGTTCACTTCCCTTCCGGCGGTGTGGGCGGGTCTGAAACCCGCCCCTACAAATATGGTTGGTAGCCGTGCATGGAGGTGGGTTGTCCTGCGGCACGTCTTTATGCAGGATCGTGGAGCAATTCCCTTGGAGGCCCCCCATGTCCGATACCTTCGCCGGCATTCCCGCGACGACGCGGGACGATATCCGCGCCATCCTGCCGGTGGCGCTGCGCAAGCTGGGCGAGCCGGGGGCTTGGCTGACCGGCGAGCAGCGCGTGGCGGTCGCCGAAGAGGTGCGCCAGGCCTGGAAATGCCCGCTCTGCAAGGAGCGCAAGGACGCGCTCTCGCCCTATACCGTGGCCGGCGAACACAGCCATCTGGGTAAATTACCCACGGCCTGGGTCGATGTCGTCCATCCGCTGACCACCGATTCCGGGCGGCTGACCAAGGCCTGGTATCAGGGCATCCGCGACGCCGGGGTCGGCGAGGACGAGTTCGTCGAGATCGTCAGCGTCGGCATCATCACGGCGGTGATCGATTGCTTCATGCTGGGCGTCGGCGCTGACCTGCCGCCGCTGCCCGCGCCCGTTGCCGGCAAGCCGGCGCGCCAACATGTCGAGGAGGCGACGCTCGGACCGGGCTGGGTCTCGACCATCGCGCCGGAGAATGCGCCCGACCATTTCGCCCACTTCTACGCCAACGAATCCTACTTCTATATTCGCCGGTCGCTGACGTTGGTGCCCGAGGAGGTCTATCGCTTCTGGGAGCTCATGAACCCGCTCTACATGTCGGACCCGCGGGTGCCGGAGCTCGAAGGGCTCGACCGCGCGATCAACCGGGCGCAGATCGAGTTCCTCGCCGCCCGCGCCTCGGCGCTGCTCGGGTGCTACTACTGAACCACCAGCCATGCGGCGCGGCTCCGTGTGAGCGGCGATCAAACCGGTAACACCTACGATTTGCATGCGGTGATGGACGGCGACGACGATGGCGGCGTGCCGCACGGCAAAATCCTGAGCGACTTCGCCGAGGGCATCTGCCGGAACGACGCGGCCAAGACGGCCTCGGCCCGAAAGGCTGTCGTCGAGGCGATGGGCGAGGCGGCTATGGTCGATGCGGCGGCGGTGATCGCGGCCTTCAACGCCTATCCGCGCGCGGCCGACGCCACCGGCATACCGCTCGAGGACATGAAGGTGGATATGACCGCCAAGCTCCGCGAGGATCTTGGCCTCGAGGCGTTCAACGTCGGGAAATAACAAAAATCAAAAATAGAAAAATAAAAATAATAATTAAAAGAACGCCTCAGCTGATGAGCCGCGGCAGGAAGAGCACGATGCCCGGCGCCAGCACGAAGACCGCGAGGCGCACCACGTCGGCGGCGATGAAGGGGGCAACGCCGCGGAAGATCGTCGTCGCCTGAACATCCGGTATGATGCTTTTCAGCATGTAGACGTTGAGCCCGATCGGCGGCGTGATCAGGCTGATCTCGATCGCCACCACGACGACGATGCCGAACCAGATCGGGTCGTAACCGAGCTTGGTCACCACCGGGTAGAAGAGCGGCACGGTGAGCAGCATCATCGAGATGCTTTCGAGCACGCAGCCCAGCGCCAGATAGATCAGCAGGATGATGCCGATGACGACGAGCGGCGCCACGTCGAGGCCGCTGATCCATTCGTGCAGCATCGCCGGGGTGCGCGCGGCGTCGAGGAAGTTGGAAAAGATCAGCGCGCCGATCAGGATGAAGAACATCGTCGCGGTCGTCCGCGCGGTCTCGACCAGCACGTCGATGGTGGTCTCGAAGGTGAGGGAGCCCCGGATGAGCGCGAAGAAGAAGGCGCCGCTGGCGCCGATGCCCGCCGCCTCGGTCGGCGTGAACCAGCCCGCATAGATGCCGCCGAGCACGAGCAGGAAGAGCACCGCCACGCCCCAGACCTTGGAGAGCGCGCGGAAGCGCTCGGGCCAGCCGGCGCGCTCGCCGCGGGGGCCGCGTTCGGGGTGGAGGCGGACGACTGTGGTGACCGCCGCGACATAGAGCGCGATGCCGATCAAGCCCGGCAGGAAGCCCGCGATGAAGAGCTTGTTGATGTCGTTCTCGGTGATGATGCCGTAGAGGATGAGGACGACGCTGGGCGGGATCAGGATGCCGAGCGTGCCGCCCGCCGCGATCGCGCCGGTGGCGAGGCTGTCGGCATAGCCGAAGCGGCGCATCGAGGGCATGGCGACGCGGCTCATGGTGCCGGCGGTCGCCAGGCTCGAGCCGCAGACGGCGCTGAAGCCGCCACAGGCGAGCACGGTGGCGTAGGCGAGACCGCCGCGGCGGTGGCCGACGAAGGCGTTGCAGGCGTCGTAGAGCTCTTCTGAGAGGCCCGAGCGCGCGACGAAGGTGCCCATCAGGATGAAGAGCGGCAGCACCGAGAACTCATAGGTGACGACCGTGTCGTAGGCGATCTGGCCGACCATCGCGAAGGCCGCGTGAGTGTTGACGACGATCGCATAGCCGACGGCGCCGACCAGCCCCATGCCGAGCGCGATCGGCAGGCCGAGGAAGACGATCACGAAAAGCGCAACGAAGGCGGCGAGCGTCAACAGCATGGGCGTCAGGCGTCCGCAGTCCGCAGGCGCGCAATTGCCAGGGCCACCGCAATTCCCGATGCCAAGGCGGCGGTCGCGAACATGAACCAGGCGAAGGGCGCGATGGGCGCCCCGAGCAGCATCGTGCTGTCGTTGAACTCGCCGAAACGCTGCGCCGTCACGGCGAGCCGCCAGGCGAGCACGCCGAGCAATGCCGCGCTGACGAGATCGGTCAGGATCAGCCGAACGCGGTCCACCCGGCGGGGAAAGGCGTTGTCGAAGAGCGAGATGACGAGATGCTCGCGCCGCTTTGCGATCAGCGGCAGCGAGGAGAAGATGAGAACGCCCAGCGACAGCTTGGTCAACTCATCCGCCGCCGGAAAGGTCCCCGGCAGCACCCTGCGCATCACCACGTCGACGAAGGTGACGCACATCATGAAGAACAGCGTCGCGGCAGCGAGGAGGGCGAGCGCACGGTCGCACACGGCGACACCGCGCGCCCAAATCCCCTCCCCGGATTTCTCCGCCATTGCGGCCGCGAACGCCGGCCGGCGCTACTTGACCTTGTAGGCGGCGATCTCGGCGCGCAGCATCTTCAGCGCGGCCGCGCCGTCGATCCCGCGTTTCTTGACCTTGGCGATCCATTTGGTCTCGAAAACGGCGAGCTTCGCGCGGACGGCCTTCATGTCGGCGGGCGAGGGGTCGCTGATCTTGGTGCCGTTCGACTTCATCAGGGCCTCGCCGCGGCGCTGCGAACGGTCCCAGGAGGCGCCCATGATGCGGGCGAAATGCTCGCCGGACACCTTGGTGATCGCGGCCTGGTCGGCCGCCGAGATCTTCTTCCAGGTGCCGGGATTGATGGCGAGGAAGAAGCTCGAATTGTAGAGGCCCGTGTCGAAGCGCAGCCAGTTCTTGATCTTGTCGCCGAGATGGAAGGCGCTGATCGCGTCAGCGGTGAAGAAGGTGCCGTCGATGACGCCCTTGGAGAGCAGCTGGCTCACCTTCGGCGCCGGCTCGCGCACCGGCGCGCCGCCATAGATCTTCAGGATCTCGCTGGTCGCCCGGTTGGCGATGCGGATCTTCAGCCCTTTGAGGTCTTCGAGCCTGGTGAGCGGCTTCGACGCCGTGAAGACGCTGCCCGGGCTATGGGTGTGGATGCTGAGGAGGTGGATCCCCCGGTACTCGTTGGCTTTTGCGAAATGCTTCTGGTGGACGCGCCAGAAGGCCACCGAGAGCGCCTCGCCGGTGGTGGCGAGGAAGGGGATCTCGACGATCTCCGCCGAGGTGAAACGCCCGGGCGTGTAGCCGTGAACGCCCCAGCCGACATCGGCCACGCCGTCGCGGATGATGTCGAAGACCCGTGGCAGCACGCCCAGCGGCTTGGTGCTGAACTCGACGCGGACGCGATTACTTGTCGCCGCGGCGACCTCTTTTGCCCAGACATCCCAGCCTTCGGTCCGAATGATATGCTTGGGCGGCAGCACGTTGTTGAAGCGCAGGATGGTCTCCGCGCTCACCGTGCTCGTGCCGCCGACGGTCATGGCGGCGGCCAACGCCGCCGCGCCGATGATCGCTCTCGTTACTCGCATTTGCTCTCTCCCCTGTTGGTCGTCTACCTCCCGTTTGGCGGTCCGGGCGCATCCGTCAGCGACGGGACCCAAGCGCCATGCACGCCGTCGGGATCAAATGTTGGTTATAAAACAATATTCCCAATCGGGTCCGCGCGCCAGACCGCGTGCGAGTTGAAGTGTCATGGGAATCCGCAACCAGCGGAGAAGGTTCACCACAGAGACACAGAGGAAGAAGATTCCAGATCTCACTCCAATTCGTCGTCCCCGCGAAAGCGGAGATCCAGCTTTCGCTTGCTCTGGATTCCCGCTTTCGCGGGAATGACGACGGGAGGGACCGACAGGCAGTATCTTCCTTTGTGTCTGTGTGCCTCTGTGGTTCATCTTCGTCTCGCAGGCCCCCATATCTATGCTGGGCGCAACACACAACCGAGCGAAGGCGGCGCAGCATGTGGATCGGAACGGTCGAATACGAGGATGCGACAGGGCGGTTGAAGACGCTCTACGACCGGGTGCGCGCGCCCGACGGCCAGATCGACAACATCAT
>CAZBRE010000136.1:0-6638 GCA_964494065.1 uncultured Alphaproteobacteria bacterium | reverse complement strand
TGAAGACGCTCTACGACCGGGTGCGCGCGCCCGACGGCCAGATCGACAACATCATGAAGGCGCATGCGCTCAGGCCCCACACGATGGAAGGCCACATGACGCTCTATAAGTACGTGCTGCACCATTCGGCGAACCAGGTGCCGAAATGGCAGCTCGAGCTGCTCGGCGTCTATGTGAGCCTGCTGAACGGCTGCGCCTATTGCGTCGAGCATCATTTCGCCGGCATGAAGCGGCTGATGAAGGACGATGCCCAGGCGGACGGGATCCGTGCGGCGCTCGAGACGGGCGCGCCCGAGGACGTGCTCGACGGCGCTCTGCTGGCGATGGCGCGCTATGCCGAGGCGCTGACCCGCGATCCCGCGGATATCGACGAGACTTATGTCGAGGCGATGCGCGCGTCGGGGCTCGACGACGGCATGATCCTGGAGGTCAACCAGGTGGTCGCCTATTTCGCCTATGCCAACCGGACGGTTCTCGGGCTCGGCGTGAGCCATGTCGGCGAGACCCTGGGCCTTTCGCCCGGCGAGAGCGACGATCCGGACAACTGGACCCATGCGTGAGAGCGCCCCGGATACGTATAACGCCCTGGTCGTGAGGCAACGAACTTAACCAATGCCCTCGAATCGCCCTATTTCCGGCAAGACTAGGGGGTCCGGTGGTACGGACCCCGGCACTGGTGCAGACCTGCGCACCAATGCGGCCGCCGGGTCAGGCGAGGCGATGCTCACAGATACTCACGGGCAAACCCGCGTGGAAACCAACATGGAATCCATGGCTGGTCCCGCAAAGCGGACCGAGGTCGCCATCGAGCCGGCCAAGGGCGGCGCGTGGGACGAGACCGCCGCGCGCGCGGTGATCGAGGCGGCGGCGCGGCGCTATGTCGATGGCTGCCGCGAGCGGCTCGAGCCCTTTGTCGACCGAAACTTCTCGCTGCGCGGCTCGCTCAGGATGCACCGCCATGCCGTCGGCTGGGACCTGTTGCGGGCGCCGGTCAATGTCGTGGTGGCGGTGCCGCAGCTGGCCGCGCGCATCCTCGCCGCCGGCGGCAGGCGTCTGAAGCTGACGCGCCGCGCGGCCGAGCGTCTGGCGCGCCTGAACCTGTTCTTGGAGACCCGGGTCGGCCGCGAGATCGGCTGGCTGATCATGACCGAGCTGTTGCGGCTGCCGGCCTCCGACGGCAAGCGCGTGAGCGAGCACGATGCGTTTGCCGAAGAAGTAATGAAGGACCCGAGGGTCAAACGCTCGGTCGAGCGCGCGTCAGCAGTGCTGGAAGCCCATGCGGGCGACGAGGAATTCTTCGGCCGGCTCGACGAGAAGCTCCGCGTCTACACCGACACGCGCGCGGCCGCCGCGGACATGGTCACGGTGCTGACCATGGTCGGCGCGGGTGCGGGCGCCATGAACAAGTTCACGCCGGGTGCGATGACGCTGGTGCCGGCGCTGTCGGCGGCGCTCGCCCAGCATCTGGCGATCTCGAATTTCTGGCTCGGCTCCTTCATCGGCAGCGGCTACTACGCGGTCTTTCCCGCCGCCGCCTCGCCGGCGCTGGTGGCCGGCACCGCCGGGACGGTGCTCGCGCTCGGCGCCGTGCTGACCGCTTTCGCCGGCGTGCTGACCGATCCGCTGCAGCGCCGCATGGGTCTCCACAAGCGCCGCCTGGAAAAGCTGCTCAACACGCTGGAGCGCGAACTCGTCGGCAGCATTCCCGAACGCATGGCGCTGCACGACCACTATGTCGCCCGCGTGCTCGACCTCGTCGACATGCTGATCATGGCCTCGCGGGTCGCGGGTCGGTGATGAAACAGGAAATTAAAGCGAGAGGCATACAGTGTTGTGGCTCGAGTGGTGGTCGTTGTTGCCGCGTTAATTTCGGAGCGCCATACTGCCGCCGTCCCTCAAACCGGGAGATCGTTCTTTGACCCTGACCCGCCGCCTTGCCGGTGCCGCGCTCGCGGCGTTCTGTTGCGTCGTTCTTTCCGCCAATGCCAATGCCCAGGGCCGAAGCTACCGCATCATCGGTGTGGGCGACATCATGATGGGCTCGAACTTTCCGACCCCGGTGATGCATCCCAAGCTCAAATTCGGGGTCAAGCCGGCCGAGCTGATCGGCGAGCCGCTGGCGCGTCTCTTACGCTCGGGCGACGTCGTCTTCGGCAATATGGAAGGCACGATCCACACGCGGGCGAAGCCGAGCAAGACCTGCAAGAACCCCAAGCTCTGCTACGTCTTCCGCTCACCGCCCTTCCATGCAGACATCCTGAAGTCGATGGGCTTCAACATGCTTTCGCTCGCCAACAACCATGCGGGCGACTTCTTCGGGCCGGGCCGGGTCGCGACGTATAAGAACCTGGCGCGCGTCGGCATTGTCACGGCCGGTATCGACATGCCCGGAATGCGGACCGGTGTGCTGGCGCTCAACGACGGCACCAAGGTCGGCCTGATCGCCTTCGCCCCCAATCCCGGCACCCTGCCGATCAACAACATCCGCCGCGCGCAGCAGATGATACGGGCGCTGGCCAATGCGACCGACTTCACGATCGTCTCCTTCCATGGCGGCGCCGAGGGCTCCAACGCGACGCGGGTGCCGCGCAAGATGGAGATCGCTTGGGGCGAGCGCCGCGGCGACGTCTGGCGCTTTGCTCATGCCGCGATCGATGCCGGCGCCGATATCGTCTTCGGCAGCGGACCGCATGTCGCGCGGGCGGTCGAGGTCTATAAGGGCCGCTTCATCGCCTACTCGCTGGGCAATTTCTGGACCTATGGCCGCTTCAACCTGCGCGGGCTCGGCGGCATCGCGCCGGTCGCCGATATTCGGGTCGACAAGACCGGGCGGCTGCTCAGCGCCCGCCTCCATTCGATCCGCCAGCCGATGCCGGGCGTCCCGCAGATGGATCCCTCGGGCCGGGCCGCGCGTGCGGTCGCGGATTTGACGGCCAAGGATTTCCCCGAGCGCCGGCTGCGCATTCTGCCCGATGGCACGATCACCGGGCCGGGGCTTCGCGCGCAGCGCTGACGGCGTGCCCCCCAAGATCATCCGCTCGATGCCGGTGCTGCAGGTCGCCGACGTTCAGGCGAGCGTGGCGTACTACACCGACACGCTCGGCTTCACCTCGCACGGGGCGGGGCGTGATCCGCCGGACTTCAGCATCGTACAACGCGGCGACGTGTCGATCGCGCTTGACCGCGCGCGCGACGGCAGCGTGCCGCTCAATCAGTATTGGGCGGCCTACATCTATGTCAGCGACGTGGATGCGTTATGCGCGGAGCTAAAAGCCGAGGGCGCGGAGATCGCGCGCGAGATCGAGGACACGGACTACGGCTGCCGCGACTTCGACATTCGCGACCCTGACGGTCATCTGATCGCCTTCGGCCAGGTGCTCAATTTGAGCGAAGGCGAGACGCCGGGGCTCTTGTGATGTTGGGGCCGATCTCCGCCATTCGTGTCTTCGTGCGCGATCTTGCCCGGGCGCGCGAATTCTATGGACAGACGCTCGGCTTGGATCTCAACGGCGAGAGCCCGGAGGCGCTGCTGTTCGACGGCGGCGGTTGCACGCTGATTGTCGAGCGCTGTGCGCCAGGCGACCCGGAGGCCGACGATCTTGTTGGCCGGTTCACGGCCGTCTCGTTCGAGGCGCCGGATATCGATGCGGTGCATGCGGCTCTGTCGGAGAAGGGCGTGGCGTTTGAAGGCCCGCCGGCCGCGCAGGCTTGGGGCGGCCGGCTCGCGCATTTCCGCGATCCGGACGGAAATGTCCTGACCTTGGTCGCGTATGGCTAGTCTTATGGCTGGAGGTGTTGTGGCCGAGCGCGCCGGGCCGAGGGCCTAGTTCTTTAGTTCGACGGCCCGTTCGTCCGGCGGCGCGGCGCGCTGGCGAGGCGCACGTCCTTGGCCTTGCTCAGAAACATGTTGCTGATGAGCGTCCGCCGCACCATGAACTCGCGGAGATCGAGGCCGGCCAGCTTCTGCCCCAACGGCAGACGGATGCGGAGCGGATTGACCGGATGCCCGTGGTAGTGGACCTCGTAGTGGAGGTGCGGGCCGGTTGCCTGCCCGGTCGACCCGACATAGCCGATCACCTGGCCCTGGCGCACGCGGCTGCCCGCGCCGAGACCGACCGCGAAACGGCGCATATGGGCATAGGCGGTGTGGTATTCGGCGTTGTGGCGGATCTTGATGTAGTTGCCGTAGCCGCCGGTGCGCACGCGGGTGACGATCATGCCGTCGCCGGCGGCGTAGATCGGCGTGCCCGGCGGGGCGGCGAAGTCGACGCCCGTATGCGCCCGCGTGTAGCCGAGGATCGGATGGCGCCGCCGCCCGAAGCGCGAAGTGAGGCGGGCGCCGTCGATCGGCGTCCGCATCAGCGCCTTGCGGACGCTGTGGCCCTGGGCGTTGAAGTAGTCCATGTGGCCGTTGCGCGGGATGAAGCGGAAGAGCTCGAGCTCCTTACCGCTGAGCGTCATCGCCGCATAGAGGATGTCGCCCTGGCGGACCAGCTTGCCGTCCTCGTCGTAGTAGTTGCGGAACAGCACGCGGAATGTATCGCCCTTGCGAATTTCACGCTGGAAGTCGACGTCGAAGCTGTAGATCTGGATGAGCTGGATCATTACCGCCGGTGGCACGCCCGCCTTGAGGCCCGCGACGTAGAGGCTGGTCTCGATGCGGCCGGTGCCGCGCACGAGCTCAGGACGGAGCTGCTTCTTCACGTCGGTCGCCGTGAACGGCCCCGTGCCCTGGCGCATCACGGAAATCTCGCGCGCACCATTGCCGAGCTCGAACTCCAGGCCGACGAAACTTTGCGGCACATTGTTGACGATGCCGCTGACCAGCTCGACCCGCTGGCCCGCCTGAAGCTTGCGCAGATCGAAGACCTTGGCCAGCACCTGGATCGCATCGAAGGCGTCCTGACGGGGAACGCCCTCCAGGATCAGCAGTTGCAGCAGCCGGTCGCCGCGCCCGACCCGCACGATGCGGGTATAGCGCTTGCGATAGGTCGCATGCTCCACATCGGCGAGGCGCTCGGACAGGGTCCGCAGCTGGGCCTCGCTCAGCCGTGACCTGCCGGCGGTGGGCGCGATGCGGGCCACCAGGCTCGCCGCATCGGCCGACAGCTCGCCGTCGGGATCGAAGGTCGTCTGCAGAAGCCAGGCCATGCCGAGGATGACCGCAGCGAAGGCGGCGGCCAGCCCCGCGGCGGCGCCGGTGGAATGGCCGATATTGGCGAGGATGCCGTGGCGCGGGGCCGGCAGCAGCGGCGGTGTCGCACGCGCAGCCAGCAGCGCCTGGGTGGCGGCGGGGTACTTGCGGACGGCGGGCGTGGGTGTCGGCGCCTTGTCTTGAGGCTTGGCTTGTTTGGCCTTGTCGCGCTCGGTCTTGTCTTGTTTGGTTTTGTCTTGCCGGGCCTTGCTTTGCCTGAGCAAGGCGAGCTTGGCTTTGATCGACATGCGGGCGTCGCGGCCGGCCGTCTTGGCCTTGGCGGCGTGGCTGGTGCCGTTCGCCGGTTTCGTGTTCGGCTTGGCGGCGGCATGCGCGCCGTTGGCGCCATTGCTGCCATTGGCATGTCCGCCATTGGCATGCCCGTTACGCGGCTTGCCGTTCCGTCCCTTCGGCGCGTTTGCTTTCGCGGCGGGCTCCGGCGGGGACGCGACCGGCGGATGGACGGGCGGATGCGTCGCAATCGAGAAACTGATGCGCTGTTGCGCCATGCGGTTCCTTTAACCATAAGGATTATCGAGGCGCAAAAGCCCCCGGTCCGATTTTCACCGGGCCTGAGCGACGATGCGGTCCACAACCTCTGCTGTCAAGACCATTCCGGCCAAAACAGGGCTCGAACACCGCACAAATCGGTCGATTCTGACCCATGGTCAGGTGATACGACCGTGCGTCGCCGGGACAACCCCGAAATTCGTCACAAATCTGCCTCAGAAACCGTTTGACTTGGGTTAACGAACCCCATATATACCGTCTCCCACCTGGACGGCCGGCGGGCCAAGAACCCCCGGGCGGGCCGGTGTGCTCATAGGTTTAGCTTTGTTAACGGTTGCGGTTCGCAAGAACCGAGGCCAGCTCTTTGACAGCGTGAATAAGGGAAGAGATGCGCAGGCGGCGGTGTGCCAGTCGCGGTACACCTAAGCTCGCGTGCGCATTACACGTGCACGTCTCCGTAGACGGCTCGGCCGAGCAATCGGCCGGACAAGAACGGGGGCGCTGTACGCCATGTGTCGTGAGCGGGTCAACGCTCTTCGGCCGAGGGCTTGCCCTTGGTTGAAAACGTTAACCTGAGAGTTTGATCCTGGCTCAGAACGAACGCTGGCGGCAGGCCTAACACATGCAAGTCGAACGAAGAGGCCCCTTCGGGGGTACTTCAGTGGCGCACGGGTGAGGAACGCGTGGGAACCTACCTTTCGGTACGGAATAACTACGGGAAACTGTAGCTAATACCGTATACGCCCTATGGGGGAAAGATTCATCGCCGATGGATGGTCCCGCGCCCGATTAGCTTGTTGGTGAGGTAACGGCTCACCAAGGCGACGATCGGTAGCTGGTCTGAGAGGATGATCAGCCACACTGGAACTGAGACACGGTCCAGACTCCTACGGGAGGCAGCAGTGGGGAATATTGGACAATGGGCGCAAGCCTG
>CAZBRE010000135.1:0-12009 GCA_964494065.1 uncultured Alphaproteobacteria bacterium | reverse complement strand
CTATACCGGCGCGCTCGGCGGGGCGACCTTCGCCCGCCGCGCCGTCGAAGGCGACACAACAGGACTTGACGCGGGAGTGGACGCATGACGATCACAGCAGGCATCGATGTCGGCACCGGCGCCGTCAAGACCGTCATCTTCGACGTCGACGGCGATGACGCCAAGCCGCTTGCCAAGGTCACCCAGCGGATCCGCCAGCGCGACCCGCTGCAGCTCGCCGAGGAAGGCTTCAACGAGGCGATGGAACAGGCCGGCGTGAAGCAGGACGACATCGCCTATATCGCGACGACCGGCGAGGGCGAGTCGATCCCCTTCCATACGGGTCACTTCTACTCGATGACCACGCATGCGCGGGGCGCGCTCTATCTCGAGCCGGAGACGCGGGCGGCGCTCGACGTCGGCGCGCTCCACGGCCGCGCCATCAAGACCGACGAGAAAGGCAAGGTGCTGACCTACAAGATGACCAGCCAGTGCGCCTCGGGCTCCGGCCAGTTCCTGGAGAACATCGCGCGCTATCTCGGCATCGCCCAGGACGAGATCGGCAATCTCTCCAAGGAAGCCGACGATCCGGAGAAGGTCTCCTCGATCTGCGCCGTGCTCGCCGAGACCGACGTCATCAACATGGTGAGCCGCGGCATCAGCTCGTCGAACATCCTGAAGGGCATCCACCTCTCGATGGCCTCGCGCCTCGCCAAGCTGCTAAAATCGACCGGCGCCGGCGACGGCGTCGTGATGGTGACGGGTGGCCTGGCCATGGATACCGGCCTCGTCGCCGCGCTGCGGGAAGAAGCCGAGCGCGAGAAGCTCGAGGTCGACATCCGCACGCATGAGGACAGCCCCTATGCCGGCGCCATGGGTGCCGCGCTGTGGGGCGCCTTCCGGCACGAGAAGCTGGCCGCGCTCGGGGCGCTGCCCATAGCTTCGTGACGGGCCTCATAACGACGACGCAGAGATCAAAAAGGACGACGAACCATGGCACTCAAAATCGACGACACCTGCACCGCCTGCGATGCCTGCGTGGAGCCCTGCCCCAACGATGCGATCAAGGCAGGCGATCCGATCTTCATCATCGATCCGCTGAAATGCACCGAGTGCGTCGGCGCCTTCGACGAGCCGCAATGTCAGCTCGTCTGCCCGGCCATGTGCATCGAGAAAGATCCCGATTGGGACGAGAGCCCCGAGCAGCTTCAGGAAAAATACGAGTCGCTGCACGGGTAGGTGCGGCGGCAGGCACGTCGCGGATTATTTGTAGGGGCGGGTCTCAGACCCGCCCTTTTATTTGTTGCAGACACGGCCGCGGGCGGGTTTGAAACCCGCCCCTACGATAATCGCTTTTCGGAAATGGGGACGGACGTCCCTACGCCAGCCGCTTGCGCAAGGCCAGGTGCTGCGAGGGGCGGAAGCCGCAGGCCTCCAGGAAATGCAGCAGCGGGTAGTCGTTCCAGCGCACGCCGGTGCGCACGGTATCGACGCGCAGGGTACGCAGATTGACCAGGAGCTGCGACATCAAGGCCGAGCCGACCCCGGCATGTCCGTAGAGCGGGTCGACGCCCAGCGTATCCATGACCGCCTCGGGCTCGGTGCGGCCGAACTCGCCGAAATCGACGCGGGCCATCATGAAGCCGACCGGCTGTCCCGCCTCGCCCTCGGCGACGAGCGAGACGCGGACGCCCGCATGGTCCATCGCCTCGTTGAACTGGTGGCTCAGATATTCGCCGCGGGCCTCGTCGTGGGTGATCGCGCGGTCGATAGCGAGCAGCGCCGGCAGATCGTCGGCGCGCATCGAGCGGATCATGATCTGGTCGCGCGACAGCGCGTCGGCCGCATCCTCGCTGGGGGATGAGAAATCGAGCTCGACCTCGTCGCTCGTTACTACGCTCTGGCTCTCCGCCGATTGGGTCATATCCTGGTCTCCCGGTCCTGATCTCTCTGCGAGGCCACTTAGAAGTCGATCGGCGCATCGAGGGGGCGCTCCAGCACCCAGCGCGGCGCGAGCTCGAAGCCGTTGGCCGCGAAGAACCGCATCAGCGGCGCCCCCGACCACAGATCCTGCGACATCACCTCGACGATGCCGCGCTTCAGCATGGCGTCCTCGAAGCCGGCCATCAGCGCACTGCCGAGGCCGCGGCCCTGCTTGGCCACATCGACGCCGATCGCATCGATCGAGGCGACCGGCTCGTCGGTGCCGAACTCGCCGCGGAAGATGCGTGCGATGACGAAGCCGGCGATCGCGCCGCCATCCTCGATGCCGAGCGCCAGAAACATCGTCGGATCGCGTTTGACCGCGGCCAGGCGGGTCACGAAGAAGCCGCGCCGCGCGCGGCCGACATTCGCCGCGTCGATGGTGATCACCGCATCCAGGTCGTCCGGGCTGAGCGCACGGACGGTGGGCGCCGATGCGTCGCTCGTCGTGGGCGTGTCTGCCTTGGGGTCTGTCTTGGGATTTGTCATGGTCTTGGCTTGGGTCGTCATGGCCGGCCCTTCCGTTCCGGTTAGCGGTCCATCGCGGAGCCACTGTGTTCGAGCACGATCGAGGCGCTCCCCCGCTCCTGGGCGAGCGCGAGATTGCGCCGGCCGCCCGCTGTATTGAGAGCATTGAAATAGCGTCCCGCCGACCCTGCCCGCCTTGATGCAAATCAACGTTGCGGGTAGTTTTTGGCAGGGCGACATTCCTGGCTTCTGGCCGGCTGGCGGGGGGAACTCTTGATCTCGCAACGGTTGATTTAGGTCATTCGCGGCGGCGGCGATCCGCCTATGCTGCGCCGCAATATCCCGCCACGACACGTCCCCACCCGGGACACGACGCGAGCGACATCAATGCAATATTTGGCAGACATTGGGCCGAAAGGCCGTCCAACGACGCCCGCATGGAACGCGGCCCGGGCGGCGGTACGGCTGGTGTCGCTCGTGCTGGTCGCCGCGATTGCCGTGCTCGCCGCGGGCGCGCAGGCGCGCGCCGCCTCGTCGCTCGAGAGCTACCTCGCCAAGGAAAAGCCCGCGACGTTCCATCCGGCGGCCAAGTCGTTCGGCACGCCCCAGGGCAGCCCGCCGATGGCGCCGCTGCTGGGTGCGGACGGCAAGGTGCTCGGCCAGATCTTCCTCAATGCTGACTGGGTCAACGCGACCGGCTATTCGGGCAAGCCGATCGAAATCCTGATCGCCATCGACCCCAAGGGCATCATCACAGGGCTGAAGCTGGTGCACCACGCCGAGCCGATCGTGCTCGTGGGCATCCCCGAGGCCAAGGTCCACAATTTCATCAAGGGCTATGTCGGCAAGGACGCCTTCGCGCTGGCCAAGGCGACGGCAGGCAACAACCGCACCGTCGATATCGTCAGCGGCGCCACTGTCACCATCATGGTGATCGACGACACGATCATCCGCTCGGCCGTCAAGGTGGCGCGGCTGCTCTCGGGCACGACCGCGACGGGCGCTGCCGCCGCACCCCCGCTCAAGATCGACCCCGCGCAGACCGCCAAGCAGGACTGGCTGACGCTGCTGGGCGACGGCTCGGTGCGCCGGCTGCGCCTCAAGGTGAGCGAGGTCAACGCCGCCTTCGAGAAGGCCGGCCATGCGGCCGCGAAGGTTCCGGCGGACCTGGCCAAGCCCGGCGACACGTTCATCGAGCTTTATGCCGCGCTGGTCTCGATCCCCTCGGTCGGCCGAAGCCTGCTCGGCGACGCCGAATACCAGAACCTGCTGAAGCGCCTGAAGCCGGGCCAGCACGCGGTGCTGTTCGCGGGCAACGGACTCTATTCGTTCAAGGGCTCGGGCTATGTGCGCGGCGGCATCTTCGACCGCATCCAGCTCATCCAGCGCGACATCAGCGTCCGCTTCCACGACAAGCAGCACAAGCGCCTGGCCGATGTGCTGGCCGAGGGCGCGCCGCGCTTCCGTGAAGTGGCGCTCTTCCGCATCGATCCCAAGAGCGGCTTCCGGGCCGACCAGCCCTGGCGCCTCCAGCTTCTGGTCTCGCGCGAGGTGGCGCCGCTGGAAAAGGCGTTCCTGACCTTCGATCTCGGCTACACGCCGCCGAAAAAATACTTCCTGAAGCCGGAACCGGTGAAGACCCAGACCGCCGCCAAGCCGGCGACGCCGGCGGCCGCAAAGAACGGGCAGACCGGCACGCCGCTGTGGAAGCGCCTGTGGCAGCGCAAGACGGTCGACATCGCGATCCTGCTGGCGGCGCTCGCCGTCCTCACCGCGATTTTCTTCTTCCAGAACTGGGTCGTCCTCAACGCCAAGCGGCTCGACTATATCCGCGTCGGCTTCCTCATCTTCACCACCGTCTATCTCGGCTTCTACCTGCATGCCCAGCTATCGGTGGTGAACGTGCTCACCTTCACCAATTCGCTGCTGACGGGCTTCAAGTGGGAGTATTTCCTGACCGAGCCGATGACCTTCATCCTCTGGTGCTCGGTGGCGGGATCGCTGCCCTTCTGGGGGCGCGGGCCCTATTGCGGCTGGCTCTGCCCGTTCGGCGCGCTGCAGGAGCTGACCAACCGGATCGCCAAATTCTTCAAGGTGCCGCAGCTGCGCCTGCCCTGGGGTCTGCACGAGCGCCTGTGGCCGCTCAAATACATCATCTTCATGGGCATTCTTGGGCTTTCGCTCTACTCGCTGTCGCTGGCCGAGCAGGCCTCGGAGATCGAGCCCTTCAAGACCGCGATCATCCTGCATTTCGTGCGCGAATGGTGGTACGTGCTCTTCGCCGTGGCGCTGCTGGTGATCGGGCTCTTCATCGAGCGCTTCTTCTGCCGCTATCTCTGCCCTCTCGGTGCAGCGTTAGCCCTGCCTGGTCGGTTGCGCATGTTCGAGTGGCTGCGGCGCTACAACGAATGCGGCTCGCCCTGCCAGACCTGCGCCAAGCAATGCATGGTCCAGGCGATCCACCCGACGGGCCAGATCAACCCGAACGAATGCCTCTACTGCCTGCACTGCCAGCAGGTCTATTACGACGATCATCTGTGCCCGGTCATGGTCGAGCGCCGCCAGCGTCGCGAGCGCCGGCAGGCCCGGGCCTCCAAACCAGAAGTGATCGCGGCCGCCGCGGCGAAGAACGGCGGCCAAGCCAAAGGATGCGGCGCCGCGCGGACATGACCCACGTCCGGGCGGCAATTGGTTGAACTCAGGACGGCAACGGCCTCGAAGAAGGAGGGAAAAGGAAATGTCTAACCAAGACGAAACGAAGCAAGACGACGAGATGCATGATGATGAAGTGCGCGGCGTCAGCCGACGCGGCGTGATCGGCGGCACGGCCACGGTGGCCGCGCTGGCCGGCATCGGCGCAGCGACAGGGATCGGCTCGTCGATCGGGGGCGCCTCGAAGGCGAGCGCCGCCGCCGCGGGTGCGGGCGCCGTGGCCCCGGGCCAGCTCGACGACTATTACGGCATCTGGTCGAGCGGCCAGTCGGGCGAGGTCCGCATTCTGGGCGTGCCGTCGATGCGCGAGCTGATGCGCATTCCGGTCTTCAACCGCTGCAGCGCCACCGGCTGGGGCGCGACCAACGAATCGCGCAAGATCCTGACCGACGGCATGCTGCCGGAGACCAAGGAGTACCTGAAGGACAAGGGCGGCATCTATCTGAACGGCGATGCCCACCATCCGCATATGTCGTTCACCGACGGCACCTACGACGGCCGGTACATCTGGGTCAACGACAAGGCCAACACCCGCGTCGCCCGCATCCGCTGCGACGTGATGAAGGTCGACAAGATTGTCGAGATCCCGAATGCCGCCGATATCCATGGCATGCGGCCGCAGAAGTACCCGAAGACCGGCTACATCTTCGCCAATGGCGAACACCGGGTGCCGCTGCCCAACGACGGCAAGATCCTCGACGAGCCGAAGAAGTATCACGCCATCTTCACCGCCGTCGACGGCGAGAAGATGAACGTGGCCTGGCAGGTCATCGTCGACGGCAATCTCGACAACTGCGATGCCGACTACCAGGGCAAGTATGCCTTCTCCACCTGCTACAATTCCGAGGAAGGGGTGACGCTGGCGGAGATGACCAAGAACGAGCTGGACTGGGTCGTGGTCTTCAACATCAAGCGCATCGAGGATGCGGTGAAGGCCGGCAAGGCGCGCATGATGAAAGGCGTGCCGGTGCTCGACGGGCGCAAGGGCTCGCCCTATACGCGCTACATCCCGGTCGGCAAGAGCCCGCACGGCATCAACACCGCGCCCGACGGCCGCCACGTCATGGTCGCCGGCAAGCTCTCGCCGACGGTGACGGTGCTCGACGTGACCAAGTTCGATGCGCTCTTCGACGACAAGATCAAGCCGCGCGGTGCGGTGGTCGCAGAGCCCAAGCTCGGCCTCGGTCCCCTACACACGGCGTTCGACAACAAGGGCTTCGCCTATACGACGCTCTTCCTCGACAGCCAGGTCGCCAAGTGGGACATCAAAAAGGCGATCGACGCCTATAAGGGCAAGAAGGTGAACCCGGTGGTGGAGAAGATCGACGTCCACTACCAGCCAGGCCACAACCACACATCGATGGGCGAGACCAAAGAGGCCGACGGCAAGTGGCTGGTTTCGCTCAACAAGTTCTCCAAGGACCGCTATATCAATGTCGGCCCGCTGAAGCCGGAGAACGAGCAGCTGATCGACATCTCGGGCGGCCGGATGAAGCTGGTGCATGACGGCCCGACCTTTGCCGAGCCGCATGACTGCATCATGGTCGCCCGCTCGAAGGTCAATCCGCGCAACACCTGGGACCGCAACGATCCGATCTTCGCGGATGCGGTGAAGCAGGCCAAGGCGGACGGCGTCGATATCGAGGAGGACAACAAGGTCGTCCGCAACGGCAACAAGGTGCGGGTCTACATGACCTCGCAGGCGCCCAACTTCGGGATGAACAAGTTCACCGTGAAGCAGGGTGACGAGGTGACGGTGTTCATCACCAACCAGGATGACGTCGAGGATCTGACCCACGGCTTCACCCTGGCGAACTATGGTGTCGCCATGGAGATCGGCCCGCAGCAGACGTCCTCGATCACGTTCAAGGCCGATCGGCCGGGCGTGCACTGGTACTACTGCCAGTGGTTCTGCCACGCGCTCCACATGGAGATGCGCGGCCGGATGCTGGTCGAGCCGCGCAGCGCCTAGCGCGGCAGGCCCAAGAAGGACCTAGGACAGGAGCCTCGATCATGATGTCGCCGCACCGCGCCATCGTTCCAAGCGTCCTCGCCGCCCTGGTGTTTGCCGGGGCGGCGGGCTGGGCGGGTGGCGCACGTGCGGCGACGATCGAGGTCGAGCCGGGCGGCGGCGAAATCGGCAAAGCGCTTGCCGCCGCGAAGGCTGGTGACACGGTGCTCCTGAAAAAGGGTGTCTATGCGGGACCGGTCGTGATCGACCGCGCGATCTTGTTGCAGGGCGAGCCCGGGGCCATCGTCGATGGCGGCGGCAAGGGAAACGTCATCACCGTCACCGCGGCCAAGGTCACGATACGCGGGCTCCACGTGCGGCACTCCGGTGCGAGCCTCAACAAGATGAACGCCGGCATCTTCCTCACCGAGACCGCGCATGAGGCGCTGGTCGAGGACAACCGGCTGACCGGCAATCTCTTCGGCGTCTATCTTTTGGGGCCGAACAACGCGGTGGTGCGGAACAACGTCATCATCGGCCGCCGCGATCTGCGCGAGAACGACCGCGGCAACGGCGTCCAGCTCTGGCGCACGCCGGGCTCCAAGGTGATCGGCAACGACATTCGCTATGGCCGCGACGGCATCTTCACCGATACCAGCCGCAACAATGTCTTCCGCGGCAACCGTATGCGCGATCTGCGCTTCGCGGTGCACTACATGTATACGAACCGTTCGGTGGTCGCCGACAACATCTCGGCCAACAATGCGATTGGCTATGCGATCATGTTCTCGCACCGGCTGACCGTGACCGGGAACCTGTCGCAGAACGACCGCGAGCACGGCTTCCTCTTCAATTACGCCAACCGCTCGACCGTCGAGGGCAATGTGGTCACCGGCGGGCCCGAGAAATGCGTCTTTATCTATAACGCCAACCGCAACCGCTACCGCGGCAACATCTTCTCCGGCTGCCGGATCGGCATCCATTTCACCGCGGGCTCGGAGCGGAACGAGATCACCGGCAACGCCTTCATCGGCAACCGGACCCAGGTCAAGTATGTCGGCACGCGCTCGCTCGATTGGTCGCGGAACGGGCGCGGGAACTATTGGTCCGACAATACCGGCTTCGATCTCAATGGCGACGGGGTGGCCGACGCCGCCTACCGGCCGAACAGCATGGTCGACCGGATCGTCTGGGCGCATCCCTCGGCGAAGATCCTGCTGAACAGCCCGGCGGCGACGATGCTGCGTTGGGCGCAGTCGCGCTTTCCCGCGCTCTATCCGGGCGGCGTGGTCGACAGCGCGCCCTTGATGGCGCCGCCGCGCCCGCGCCTGCCGGTCTTCCGGGGCGGCGCGTCATGAGCGCACAGCCGGTGAAACTTGAGGGTGTCGCCAAGCGCTACGGCGCGGTGACGGCGCTCGACGGCGTCGATTTCGCGATCGAGCCGGGCGAGTTCATGGCGCTGGCGGGGCATAACGGGGCGGGCAAGACGACGCTCTTCAAGATCATCCTCGGCCTCATAAGGCCGACCAGCGGCACGGTCAGCGTCTTCGGCGCGACGCCGCAGAGCAGCCAGGCGGTCGAGCTCCGCCGCGCCATCGGTTTCCTGCCGGAGAACGTCACCTTCGCCGGCAACCTGACCGGCATCGAGATGTTGCGCTTCTACGCGCGCCTGAAGGGCGCACCGCGCGCGCAATGTGCCGAGCTGCTCGACCAGGTGGGCTTGAGCGATGCGGTGACGCGGCGGGTCAAGACCTACTCGAAGGGCATGCGCCAGCGCCTCGGCCTCGCGCAGATGCTGCTGGGCGACCCGAAGCTGCTCGTGCTCGACGAGCCGACCAGCGGCCTCGATCCCGATTCGCGGCGGCAGTTCCGCACCCTGATCGAGGAGCGCCGCAAAGCGGGGACGACGATCCTGCTCTCCTCCCACGCCATGGTCGATTTCGAGGAGACCGCCGACCGCATCACCTTCCTGCGCGAGGGCCACATCGTAGCCTGCGGGACGCTCGAGGCGCTGCGCAAGGCGAGCGCGCTGCCGGTACGCATCCGGGTCAAGGCGGGGCCCGGCGCGCAGGCGACGCTGGCCGAGGCGGTGGGCGACCTCGCCGAGGTCCAGCGCATCAACGGCCAGAGCGTCGAGCTCGTCTGCGCCCCCGACAAGCATGTCGCCATCCTGCGGCGCGTCGGCGCGCTGGAGGCGATCGAGACGGTCGAGGTGCGCCCGCCGCATCTGGAGAACATCTACGCGTTTTACCGCGACGGCGATCATGGAGGGGAACGGACATGAACGCCGTGCTCGCCATCGCCGGCCGCGAGATCCGCGAAGGCGTGCGGAACCGCTGGGTGCTGGCGACGACGCTTGTCCTCGCGGCGCTGGCGCTGACGCTCGCTTTCCTCGGCAGCACGCCGGCGGGCACGGTGAAAGCGAGCCCGCTCGCGGTCACCGTGGTCAGCCTGTCGAGCTTGTCCATTTTCCTGCTGCCGCTGATCGCGCTCATCCTCACCTTCGACGGCATCGCGGGCGAAGCCGAGCGCGGCACGCTGCTGCTGCTCCTCTCCTATCCCGTGGCGCGCTGGCAGATCGTGCTCGGCAAGTTCCTCGGCCACACGGCGATCCTGGCCTTCGCCACCCTCGTCGGCTACGGCGCGACCGGGCTCGCCGTCGGCCTGACGCAGGAGACGGGCGCGGGCGGCTGGGCGCCCTATCTCGCCATGGTCGGCTCCTCGATCCTGCTGGGCGCAGCCTTCGCCGCCATCGGCACGCTGGTCAGCGCGGTCGCCCGCGAGCGCGCGGTCGCGGGCGGGCTCGGCATCGGGCTCTGGCTCTTCTTCGTGATCGTCTTCGACATGGGCCTGCTCGGCATTCTCGCCGCCGACACCAACCAGACGATCGGCTCGGCCACGGTGCCGTGGCTGCTGATGCTGAACCCGGCCGATATCTACCGCTTCTTCAATCTCGCGAGCTTCGGCGACGTCAGCACCTTTGCGGGCCTCGCGGGGCTGAGCGAGACTGTGCGGATCGCGCCGACCGCCATGCTGGGCGCGCTCGTGGCCTGGATCGTCGTGCCGCTCGGGCTCGCGGCGCTCGCCTTTCAACGGAGGTCGGTATGAAGCGCCTCATGATGCTTGCCTTCGCGGCCGCTGCGCTTGCGCTCACCGGCTGCGACGACGCGGAGGTGGCGAGCGCGCCGCCGCCCGCCAAGCTGACCCGCGATGCGACCGGGCATTACTGCCGCATGATCGTGCTCGACCACAAAGGCCCGAAGGGGCAGATCCATCTGGCGGGCAAGACGACGCCGGTCTGGTTCAGCTCGGTGCGCGACACGGTCGCCTTCACGATGCTGCCGGAGGAATCCAAACGCATCGCCGCGATCTATGTGAACGACATGACCAACACGGCCTGGGACCGGCCGGGCGCGGACACCTGGATCGACGCCAAGAAAGCGCTCTACGTGATCGGCAGCAAGAAGCGCGGGGGCATGGGTGCGGCCGAGGCGGTGCCGTTCAAGGGCGCGGAAGCGGCCAAGGCCTTCGCCGCCAAGTTCGGCGGCCGGGTCGTCGCCTTCGACAAGATCCCGCGGAAATACATTCTGGGTGAAGCGGGCACCGCGCCCAGCTACGGCGCCGACGGCGACGGCCATATGAGCCACGGCGGGCATGGCGAACACAGTCATCAGGGCGCTCATGGCGACACACCCAAGACGGCCGAAGGCGGACACAAGACGAAGACGCCGATGAAAGGCGGCATGGATCATGGCAGCCACAAACACGAATGACGCAAAGACCTCCGCGCGGCGGATCAGCCGCCGCCGCATGCTCGGCATCGCCGGCACCGCCGCCGGATTGGCGGCGGGCGGCGGCGGCCTTGCCGCGCTCCTCCAGGGAACGAGCAAACCCACCCTGCCCGGCTATCGCTGGCGCGGGGTGGTGCTCGGGGCGCCGGCGAGCATCGTCATCGCGCATCACGACCGCGCGGCGGCGCGGCGGGTGGTGGCGGACTGCCTGGCCGAGATCGCCCGCTGCGAGCGCATCTTCAGCCTCTACCGGCCGGACAGCGCGCTGACGGCCCTCAACCGCACCGGCGCGCTTGCGGATCCGCCGGCCGATCTCCTCGCCCTGCTGTCGGTGGCGCGGCGCGTGCATGGCGCCTCGAAGGGCGCCTTCGATCCGACGCTCCAGCCGCTCTGGCGCCTCTATGCCGATCACTTCACCCGGACGCCGGACGACCGCGCGGGGCCCGGCGCGGAGACGATCGCCGCGGTGATGAAACGGGTCGGCTTCGACAAGGTCGCGCTCGATGCCGATCGGATCTCGCTCCGCCCCGGCATGGCGCTGACCCTCAACGGCATCGCCCAGGGCTATATCGCCGACCGCGCCGCCGCCGTCATGCGCGCGGGCGGCATTGCCGACACGCTGATCGATCTGGGCGAGATACGGGCGCTCGGCCGGCATGAAAGCGGGCGGCCCTGGCGCGCCGGCATCCGGGCGCCGGGCGAGCCGGGCCGCTTGCTGTCCACGGTGGAGCTCGTGAACACGGCCCTGGCGACCTCCGGCGACGACGGCACGCAGTTCGATGCGGCCGGCCGCTTCGGTCATATCCTCGATCCGCGGACCGGTAAGCCGGCGCGGGCCAATCACAGCGCCTCGGTTCGCGCACCCACCGCCGCCCTGGCCGACGCGCTCTCGACGGCGCTGTTCGTGATGCCGGCGGACGATGGGCTCAAGCTGGTGCGGACGTTCACGGGCGCCGCGGCGCTGGTGCAGCCGCGCAACGGTCGCCTGCGCGGCTGGGCGTAATCGAACGAACCAACGACGTCACGTCTGCATGCCGCCGTTCGAGGCGATCATCTGACCGCTGACGAAACCGCCCTCCTGCGAGCAGAGGAAGCCGGTGACCGCCGCGATGTCCTCCGGCTCGC
>CAZBRE010000134.1:0-12333 GCA_964494065.1 uncultured Alphaproteobacteria bacterium | reverse complement strand
TAGCCGCCGTCGACCGGGATTGCGGTGCCCGTGACGAAGTCGGAGCCCCGGCCGGCCAGGAAGACGGCGATGCCCGCATGGTCCTCCGGGCGGCCCCAACGACCGGCAGGGGTACGCGTCTCGACACGCTCGTGCAGTCCATCGATATCGGCGCGCGCACGGCGGGTGAGGTCGGTGTCGATCCAGCCCGGCAGCACGGCGTTGACCTGGATGTTGTCCTTGGCCCAGGCGGTGGCCAGTGCTTTGGTCAACTGCACGATCCCGCCCTTGCTCGCGGCGTAGGGCGCGGCGAAGGCGGCGCCGAAGATCGACATCATCGAGCCGATGTTGATGATCTTGCCGCCGCCGGCCGCGACCATCTCTGGATAGGCGGCCTGGGCGCAGAGGAAGGCGCCGGTCAGGTTGGTGTCGAGCACCCACTTCCATTCCTCGCTCGTATAGTCCTCGGGCTGTTTGCGGATGTTGACGCCGGCGTTGTTGACCAAAATATCGAGCCGGCCGAAGCGTTCGACCGCGGCCGCCACCATCGCCCGGCACGAGGCCTCGGCGGTGACGTCGACCGAGACCGCCGCGCATTCGGTGCCCAAAGCCTCGAGCTCGGCGACCGCGGCCGCGCTTTTCTCCAGGTCGCGCGCGGCCACGACGACCGCCGCACCCGCCTCGGCCAGGCCGCGCGCCATGCCGAGACCAATACCGCCGTTGCCCCCGGTGACGATGGCGATGCGGCCGGAAAGATCGAACAAGTCCATGACCTTAAGTCCATCTTGCTGTTCGCGCTGCCGGCCAGTTTGGACGCAGCGCCGTGGTCGGCCTGAGTTTGAAAGCCGGCATAAGTCAGGTCCAGGCGTCTCGACCAATGGCGGCCAATAGCAGGAAACGGCCGGGCAGGAAACGACCGGCTGCTTCTAGGTCGACCAACACGGAAGCTGTATGCCGCAGACAACGCCTTAAGTTTCGCCGATCTCCGGATATGGCTAGAACCTGTCGTGCTGAAGGCTAACGGCCATGTCCGCTTTCGGCCGAAAAGCAGACATGGCCCTCGGGAGCGCTTATGTCAGCTTCTGACCCGTTGCGGACATCTCTGATACCCTGCTCGATGTCATTTCATGCCTCGAAAAGTGGCGGACCGTTGCGCTTTTTTCGGCCGTGTTAGGATCCGACCGCGGCGCTCGTCGTACACACCGGGCGCTGCGCTCGCCATAAATCGATCAGCTTGGCGTAGTTCTCGGCGATCGTCGCAACCGCTTGCGCGTCGTCGATGCGACCCGCGAACCAGGCGTCGGCGGGCCGCTGGAAGATCGACCGTCCGACCGCAAACCCCTTGCAGATGTCGAAGGCAGCTGCCGTCGCGAAATCGCGGCCCAAATCCGCCTCGGAAGCATTGAGTCCCAGGAGCAACACACCGCGACAGTACGGATCGCGCGAGGCGATCACATCCGATATGGCCTGCCATGAATTGCTCGTCGCCTGGGGCGGAAGCTTCCACCAGTCCGGGTAGACGTCGGCGTTGTAGATCGAAGCGAGCGCGCGCGCCATCGTATCGTCGCGAACCGAGATGTCCGGCGGCGGGATTACCTCGATCAGCAGCTCGTGTCCGGAGTCGACGCATGCCTCGTAGAGGTTCGACAACGTCGCCTCTTGCGCCTCGCGCAGATCGGCCGCGTCGTCGGGGTGAAAAAGCACCAGGCACTTGACGATCTGGTTGATCGGCCAGGACCGCAGCGCCCGCGACACGTCCCGGCCGCATTCGAGCTCGAGCGGGCGTGAGCCCGCCTTCTCGATGGGCCGCGCGAGCCAGGCCCCCGCATCCGTGAAGCGAAGCAGGGCATCGGCGCCATGCCGCGCGTCGACGATGGCCGCGGGAGATCCGCCGCCCTCGAGCCCGGCCTCGACGCCATCGGCAACGAGGCGCTTGAACGCAGCGATTCGCTCGATCGGCGCCCCAGCCTCCGCGCACAGCTGCTCGAAATAAGCGCGATGGTCGAAGGCGAGGGCGAGCACTTCGGGCCATTCGCCCCTGCGTGCAGTCGCTCGGTGCAGCCTGGTCAGTCGGGCGTCGTCGGAGAGCCGTGCGGTCGGGCTGTCATGCTCCAGATAGGCCGCAAGCTCGGGCCAGGTGGGGCTGGCGGGCGCGCAGCCGTGACGCGACACGACGATCGCCCCGGCTCCGTTGCCGTAGGCGCCACACGTCCCCCAGCTCTCGCCGCGCAGCCAGCCGCGCAGAAAGCCGCTCATGAAGCCGTCGCCCGCGCCCAGCGTGTTGAAGACCTCGACCGGTGTTCCGGCAACGACGACGCCGTCTTCGAGGCGATCCGGAATCGCGCCGGGATATATTACGCACCCGTCGGGACCGCGCTTGAGGACCACCGGAGCGCCGGTCAGTTCGCGAATTCGCCGCAGAGCCGCGATCGTGTCTGTCTCTCCGCCGGCGATGTGCACCTCCTCTGCGGTGCCGACCACGAGATCGCAATCGCCGAGGACCGACTGCATGGTCTCGGTGATCGCCTTGTCGGCGACGAACCGGCTGTCGCCCTCGGCATGGCTTCCCACGCCCCACAGCACCGGCCGGTAGTCGATGTCGAGGATTACCTTGGTGCTGGCGGCCCGCGCGTGCGCGATCGCGGCACGGCTCGCCGCCGCGACCCCGGGCCGCGAGAAGTGCGTGCCGGTCACCAGCAGGGCGCTTGCCGAGCCGATGAAGGCCGGGTCGATGTCGTCCGCCGAGATCGCCATGTCGGCGCAGTCGGTGCGATAGAAGATGTGCGGGAATGACTCGGCATTGCGCATGCCCAGGATGACGAGCGCGGTCAGCCGGCCCGGATCGACCGTGATCGCGCTGGTATCGACACCTTCGGCGGCGAGCGTGTCGACGATGAAGCGCCCCAGCTGCTCATTCCCGACGCGGGTGATCAGTGCGCTCCTCAGCCCCAGCCGCGCCGTGCCGACCGCGATGTTGGTCGCGCAGCCGCCGACATATTTTCGAAAGCTCGAGGTCAGCTCGAGGCCGCATCCGACCTGCTCGCCGTAAAGGTCGACCGACGAGCGGCCAAGGCAGATGAGATCGAGCGGGCGCTGCGCCGTCATGAGGTATTGTTCTCCCGCGCGGCGAGGACGTGTCCGAGACCGACGATCAACGTCTGGGCCAGGCACATCGGCGCGACGAGCGACCGGAAGCGCCGCGGCTCGGGCTCGCGAATGTGAAAGGCGACCGACGCTTCGAGCGCAAGCGGGCTGAGCGCGCTGTCGGTAATGGCGATGATCGGGACGCCCTGCTCGTTCCGGTTGGCCACGATCTCCGTAACTTGCGGCGTGTAGGGATGGAAGCTGATGGCGATGAGGGCATCGCCCGACGTTGCCAGTTCGGCGTACTGGCGCATCATGCCCCCAACGCCGTCGAGCAGGAAGCAGCGCCGCTCGAGCCTGGCCAGCGCATAGCTCACATAGAACGCGACCGGGAAGGAGCGGCCTTGCGCGACGACGTAAATCTCCTCGGCGTCGGCGAGAATGCGAATCGCCGCCTCGAGTGCCTCAGTCGAGGTCGTCTCGCCCAAATGCTCGAGCGATGCGATGCCCTCACCGACGAACTCGGCGAGAACCTGATTGGTGGCTTCCCGTTCGCGGTCGCGGATGGTGCGAATGCGTTCCGAATAGCTGCCGGAACGGGCCACCAGGTTGGACCGGAAGATCTGCTGCAGCGGGCTGAATCCAGAGAACCCGAGCGCCTTGGCGAAGCGCACCATGCTCGATGGCTGGACACCGATCCGGGACGCGAGCTCGGTCACGGTTTCCAGGGCCAGATCGTTCGGGTTATCGAGCGCAAAGCGCGCGATCCGCTGGAGCTGCCCGCTCAGGGTTCCGTAGCGTTCGGCAATCAGGTCTTCCAAAGCCTGATACTCGATCGGCGGGGCATCTGATCGGATCGCTGTTCTGGCCATGTCTGGGCAGTCATCTTTTCCGCGTCGTCCCGCCGCCGCGGGGAGGCGCTCGATGTTCGAATTTAGATCATAGATTTTATTGATTGACCAGGAAAGAAATTTCCTTCTAAATGGCAATTGAGAAAAATCATTCAAATAAGGGCAGCCCGTCGATCGCGGCGCTGTTGGAGAGGGAGAGGAACAGACGTCCATGACCGCGCATATCGGCTTCATAGGCATCGGCCTCATGGGGCACGGCATGGCTGGGAACCTGCTGGCCAAAGGCTATCCGGTGACCGGCATGGCGCACCGCAATCGGGCGCCGCTAGAGGACCTGCTGGGCAAGGGCGCCAGGGAAGCCGCTTCGCCCCGAGAGATCGCCGAGGCGGCCGACGTGGTCATCCTGTGTGTCACCGGCGCGCCGGAGGTCGAGAGCATCGTCTACGGGACCGACGGCCTGCTCGAAGGCGTGTCCAGCGGCATGACGGTCATCGACTGCTCGACCAGCGAGCCCGACATGACCGAGCGGGTCACAGCAGACCTCGCCGCCAAGGGTGTCGCGATGGCGGATGCGCCGCTCGCGCGCACACCGATCGAGGCCGAGGCGGGCAAGCTCAACACAATGGTCGGCGCGTCAGACGAGCTGTTCGCCGCGATCAGACCGATCCTCGAGACCTTCTGCGAGAACATCTTTCACGTCGGCGATACGGGCGCCGGACACAAGACCAAGCTGATCAACAACTTCCTGGCCATGGGCCATGGCGCGCTGATCGGCGAGGCCATGGTCGCCTGCGCTGCGACCGGCGTCGACATCGGCAAGTTCTACGAGGTCGTCTCCGCCGGGGGCGCGAACTCCGGGATCTTCCAGCTCATCGTGCCCAAGGCGATGGACGAGGGTGACTATTCCGGGCTCAAATTCAGCCTCGCCAACGCCGCCAAGGACCTGCGCTACTACACCCGCATGACCGAATTGGCGCGATTGACCGGCGAACTCGGCAAGGCGGTCCGCGACGCCTACGTCCTGGGCCTGGAGGCGGGCTACACCGAAGGCTATGTCGGCGATCTCATCCGCGCCCAGGCCAAGATCAACGACATTGGCATGCTCGAGGACGGGCTGCCGTCAGCGACGCGCGGCACTGCCGAAGTGCAGAAATAACAATAACCAAAACCAACACCAATATCGGAGGAGGAACCATGTCTGAGAAGAAGCTTTCGAGGCGGCGCTTCCTGTCGAGCGTCGGGCTGGCAACGGCCGGCGCCGGCATCGGGGTGATGGGACCGTGGAAGCACAACCGGGTCTATGCCGCCAAGTCCGACAAGCCGATCAAGATCGGCATCACCTCGGACGCCAGCGGCCAGTACGCCAATTCGGGCGCGTCCGACCGGCGCGGCATGGCGATGGCGATCGCCGAGTTCAACGCCAAAGGCGGCGTGCTCGGCCGCAAGATCGAGACGATCCATCTCGACACCGAAACCACGCCGGCGACCGGAAGCCGCGTCGCCGAACGGCTGATCACGCGCGAGGAAGTTGCCTTCCTGATGGGCGCCGTCAGCTCCGGCGTCGCCAATGCGATCTCGCAGGTCGCGCAGAAATACGGTTGCGTCTACCTCAACACCAACTCGAGCTCGCCGACCGAATCGGGCAAGAACTGCCATCGGGTCAAGTTCGTGTGGGACGGAAACGGCCGCAACTTCGCCCAGGCGGCGGTTCAGAACGCAATCCAGGCCTATGGCAAGGACTGGCTGCTGCTGACGAACGACTACGTCTGGGGCCACAACACGTCAAAGGCGACGCGCCAGCTCGTCAACGCCTTCGGCGGCAAGATCCTCGACGAGATCATGGTCCCCCAAGGCACCCGCGACTTCAGCTCGATCCTGCTCAAGGTTCAGCAGTCGAAGGCCAAGGTGGTCGCGGCGGCGGTTGGCGGTGACGATCAGAAGGCGATGCGCCAACAGGTCGCCCAACTGGGGCTGGCCAACAAGATGGCCTGGATCAACAACCAGCAGGACTGGCCCGACGTCTACGGCCTGCCGCTCAAGAACCTGTTCGGCGTCTTCGGCACGACCTGGTACTACAAGCTCGATCTGCCGGGCGTGAAGGAGTTCGTCGCGCTCTATCAGAAGATGTATCCCGACACGAGCATGAAGGTGCCCGGAAACGTCTTCTACAACGGCTACATGGCGACGCGCGAACTGCTTAGAGCCGTCGAGCGCGCCGGCAGCACGAACAACACCAAGGTGATCAGGCAGCTCGAGACCCTCAAGGTCTCGGCGCGCGACCGCATGCAGCATCACGATGCGTGGATGAACCCCAACACCCATCAGATGCAGCAGACGATCTATCTCGCGACCGCGAATGTCGGCACCAAGGATCCGAACGACATGTTCAAGATCCTGAGCAATTCGAGCCCCGAGTCTATCCGCGACAAGGTCGCCGACAAGTCCTGCCGGCTGGAGCCGTACGACAAGACGCCGTCCTACGAGATGTGACTGCCGGCCAGCGGCCTCCGGGTTCCTCTTGCCGGAGGCCGCAAATTTTGTGCCCGCCATGAGGTCCGGCAATTGGTTAGACTGACTTCGACCGGAGTTCGGCGCGGGGATCCGAAGCGTGGATAGCGTCCTCAACCTGTTGCCCCATCTCGTCAACGGCGTCGCGCTCGGCCTGCTGTTCGCGCTGGTCGCGCTGGGCTTCATGCTGATCGTCGGTGTGATGGAGCTGATCAACCTGGCGCATGGCTCCCTGTTCGCCCTCGGTGCCTATTTCGCCTTGGTGATCATCGCGCCCAATCTCGACTTCATTGGGCTGGGCGGCTGGTACGCGGCGATCCCACTCGGCTACCGCTACGTCCTGGCGCTCATCCTGGCGCCGGCGCTGGTCGCGGTTGTCGGCATGGGGCTCGAGCTCTGCATGCGGCGCACCTACGGGCTCAAGGCGGAGTACGGCCTGCTGCTGACCTTCGGCGCGGCGCTGGTGATCGAGGAGACGATCCGCATCGTTTGGGGATCGGGAGAGCAGAACCTGAGAGTGCCGGAGCTGGTGTCGGGCGCGTTCGTATTCGGCGATCTGATCTATTCGACCTACCGGTTCTTCGCCGCGGGGTTTGCGCTCGCCGTAATCCTTCTGGTCTGGCTCTTCCTCGAGCGCACGCCCTACGGCGCGATCATCAAGGCCGGCGCCCACGACAGCGAGATGGTGCGCGCGCTCGGGATCAACCTGCGGCGGCTGCGCATGTATGTGTTCGGTTTAGGCGCGGCACTGGCGGCGCTCGCCGGCGTCATTATCACGCCGATCTGGGGATTGCGGCCCCATGTCGGGATCGATGTCGTTATCCCGGCCTTCCTGATCATCGTCCTCGGTGGCGTCGGCAGCTTCTGGGGGGCCGTCACCGGCGGGCTCCTGGTCGGGCTCGCCGTCGCGATCTCGGGCGCCTATGCCTCGGAATGGTCGCTGCTGTCGATGTATCTGCTTCTGATCCTGGTCGTCACGGTCCGCGCCCGCGGGCTGTTCGGCAAGGTCAGCGTCCTGGAGCGCTGAGCCATGGTCAAGGCCTCGCACGCCGCCGTACCAAGCGTGACCAGGGAGATGCTGATCACGTTTGCGTTGCTTTTCACCCTGCCGCTCTGGGTCAAGCATGTCGGGCTCTATCAGTATCTCGGCGTCGAGGTCACGATCTGGATGATCTACGCGCTGGGCTTCAATCTGCTGCTCGGCTATTCGGGGCTGCCATCGTTCGGCCACGGCGCCTATTTCGGCATCGGCGCGTATGGCTTCGGCCTCGCTCAGCTCGGGCTGTTCGAGAATCTATGGGTCGGCCTTGTGGTCGCGATCGCGGGCGCCACGCTCGCCGGCGCGATCGTGGCCGCATTCGTCTCACACCGGCGCGGCATTTACTTCGCGCTGCTGTCGATCGCCTTCGGCCAGGTCTTCTGGGTCATCGCCCTCAAATGGCACCGGCTCACCGGCGGCGAGGACGGCCTGCTGAACATCCCGCGCCCCGCTCTCGATCTCGGCTTCGCGTCGGTGAGCCTCAAGGACAACCAGTCCTTCTACTTCTTCATTCTGGGGGTCTTCGTCGTCATCGTGCTGGCGCTGTGGCGCCTCGTCCATTCGCCCTTCGGCCGGATCATCCAGGCGATCCGCCAGAACGAGACGCGCGCCCGGTTCGTTGGCCACAACGTTTGGCTTTACAAGTGGCTCACCTTCGTGATCTCGGCGGCGATCGCCGGCCTCGCCGGCGGCCTGTTCGCGATGGCGCAGCAAAGCGCCTATCCCGATGTGATGAGCCTGCATGCCTCGGGCTTCGTCGTGATGATGACGATTGTCGGCGGCGGCTTCGTGAGCTTCTGGGGCCCGGTGGTGGGTGCGTTGGTGTTCTTCGTGGCGCGCGACGTCCTGGGCGCGGCGACCGAGACCTGGCTGCTGTGGTACGGCCTCCTGTTCATGGCGCTGGTGATCTTCAAGCCCGAGGGCATCGCCGGCGCCTGGCAGCAGGCAGTTGCCAGATGGCGGGGCCGGATGCCAGCGGCGCCCAAGGCGCCAAGGCCCGCCCAACTGTTCCGGAAATAGCGCGATGGCCCTCTTCGAAGCCCGGCATCTTCACAAGCGGTTCGGCGACCAGGTGGTGCTCGAGGAAATCAGCATCGCCTTCGAGGAGCACCGCGTCAGCGGCGTCATGGGGCCGAACGGCGCCGGCAAGACGACGTGCTTCAATGTGCTCACCGGCCACTACAAGCCTGACCGCGGCACCGTCGTCTTCGACGGCGAGGACATCACCGGCTTGCCGCCCCGCATCATCGCGCGCAAGGGCATATCCCGGTCGTTCCAGATCATGAACCTGTTCAACGAGTATTCGGCGATCGAGAACGTCCTCATCGGTCTGCCCGAGATGCGCGCGCGCGGCTTCGACATGGTTCACCCGGTGCGTGGCGACTCGGCGGCGATGGACAGGGCGGCGACGGTCATGGCCAAGGTCGGCCTCGCCGGCAAGGAGTGGGACGCTGCGGCCAGCCTCCCCTATGGCGATCGGCGCGCGCTCGAGATCGCGGTCGCGCTGGCTGCCGAGCCGCGGCTGCTGTTTCTCGACGAGCCCACATCGGGTCTGGGAGCCGACACCACTGCCCGGCTCGCCGAGCTGGTGCAGGAGCTGCGTAGCGCCTACACCATGGTGATTATCGAGCACGACATGCGCTTCCTGTTTGGTCTCGCCGACACGATCGCCGTGATCCAGTGGGGTCAGGTCATCGCGCAGGGCTCGCCCGACGAGCTGCGCGCCAACAATTGGGTCCAGCGCTCGAACTTGGGTATGCTCCGCTGATGCTCGAGATCGAAAACATCGATACGTTCCACGGCGAAACACAGGCGCTGTTCGGCGTGTCGCTCGAGGTCGGCGAGGGCGAGGTCGTGTGCCTGTTGGGCGCCAATGGTGCGGGCAAGACGACGACGTTACGGTCGATCCTGGGCCTGACGCCGGCGCGCAGCGGCTTCGTCCGCTTCGACGGCGCCGACGTCACCCGCAAAGCGACCCATGAGATCGCCCGTGCCGGCATCGGCTGGGTGCCGGACGACCGGCGCATCTTCCCGACGCTCACGGTCGAGCGCAACCTCACGATCGCGCTGAAATCGACCCGGTTCCGAAGCTGGAAGCTCAAGGAGATGTTCGAGGTCTTTTCGGCGCTCGAGCATCTCATGAAGCGCGAGTGCGAGAACCTGTCGGGCGGCGAAATGCAAATGGTCGCGATCTCGCGTGCGCTTTTGGGCTCGCCGGGCCTGGTGCTGTTCGACGAGCCCTCGCAGGGCCTGGCGCCCAAGATCGTGCAGGACGTGATGCGCACGATCGCCCGGCTGCGCGACGAGGGCATCTCGGTTCTGGTGGTCGAGCAGAACGCGCGGAACGCCCTCGCCGTCAGCGACCGAGCGTATGTCATGGATCACGGGCACATCGTGCATGAAGGGCCTGCCGGGGCGCTTCTCGCCGACGACGATCTCCGCATCCGGCTGCTCGGGATCTGAGCCATGAACGCGCCGATTCTCGAGGTCGACAAGCTGGTCAAGCGGTACCGTCAAGGCCCCTTTGGTGCGGTGACCTTCACGCTCGAGGCGGATTTCACGATCGACCGCCCCGCCATCGTCGGCATGATGGGCCCGAACGGATCGGGCAAGACGACCCTGTTCGAGCTGATCACCGGGTCGAACCGACCGACCGCGGGCACGGTGCGCTGCCTGGGGCAGGATATCCATAATGTCCGCTACGGCGAGCGCGACCGGCTCGCGATCCACTACCACCAATCATACCAGGTGCGCCGGTTCAGCCGCACAAAGCCCGCATTCCTGATGCAGCGCGCGGCGAGCGACTACCCGGTCATCCATCTGTTCGACGAGCCCCAGTTCAACACCCAGGACGGCTATATCGGCTTCATGCTCGATTTCTTCACCAGGCTGCGGGCCGAGGGACGGCTGGTTTTCGTTTGCGTCCATCCCAACGAGCCGTTCCATTTGGAGATCATGCGCGAGATCTGCGAGCAGTACATCTTCGTGCGCGACGGCCGGCTCACCCGGGCCGCCGACTGGCGCGCGCTGATCGCCGAAGAGCCGGTCCAGGCCTATCTGGGAAATCTGCTCGACATGGCCGCGTGAACGGGGGCGCAGCCGATGGTCACGCTCGAGAACAAGCTGGCGCTCGTCACCGGTGCGGCAGGCGTGCTCGGCCGGGCGGTCGCGTCGCGCTTCATCGCCGAGGGCATGCGGGTGGTCGCGATTGACCTCGCGGCTGATCGGCTGGCGACACTCGCTGACGAGCTGGGAGCGAACGCCCATCCGGTCGTGCTCGACCTCGGGGACGAACGCGCGATCGACAAGCGCTGCGCCGAGATCCGGGCCGAGCACGGCGACGTCGACGTGCTGGTGAACAATGCCGGACTGCTCTCCAACAACAAGGCGGCCGAGACGAGCACCGAGGAATGGCGCCGGCTGATGCGCGTCAATCTCGACGGCGCCTTCTATCTCTGCCGCGCCTGGCTGCCGGGCATGAAGGCAAAGGGCTGGGGCCGCATCGTCAATGTCTGCTCGCTCGCCATGAAGACCGGCGGGCTGACCGCGGGCACCGCCTATACCGCGTCGAAGGGCGGATTGGGCGCGTTGACCTTCTCGCTCGCCCGCGAGGCGGCCGCCTTCGGGGTGACGGTCAACGGCGTGGCGCCCGCCTATATCGAGACGCCGATGGTGACCGAGCAGTTGACAGAGGAACAGCGGGACCAGCTGCTGACCACCATTCCGGTCGGCCGGTTCTGCCAGGCCGACGAGGTCGCCGCCCTGATCGCCTATCTCGCCTCGCCGATCGCGGGCTTCATCACGGGCGAGATCGTCGATATCAATGGGGGCCTGCATCTGGACTGAGCGCCATGAGCGAACAAAGCACCGCACCCGACCAAATCACGCCGACCATCGATTTCGAAAGCGAGCTCGCGGGACTCTTCGCTTTCGACGGGCAGACCGCGTTCGTGCCGGGCGGCTATGGCGGATTGGGAGAGGCGATCGTCTGGGGCCTGGCAGTCCGCGGTGCCAAGGTCGCGATCGGCGGGCGCGACATTGGCAAGGCCGAAACCTTGGCCGCGGCGATCCGCGACGCTGGCCACCAGGCGAGCGGTGTTGCGCTCAACGTCGAGTCGGTCGACGGCCTTCGCCGGGCGGTCGATGCGGTCGCGGGCGATCTCGGCTCGATCGACATCCTGATCAACTGTGTCGGCATCCAGCGCGAAGAGCCGCTGCTGGAGGTGACCGAAGCGGCCTATGACGAGGTCTACCGGGTCAACCTCAAGGCCGCGATGTTTCTCGGCCAGGCGGTCGCGCGCCACCAGGTGGAACGGGGTGCCGGCGGGCGGCAGGTGCACCTGCTCTCGGTGCGCTCCCAACTCGGCCTGCGCGATCGGGGCTACTCGGCCTACTGCTCGACCAAGGGCGGGCTGGTCATGCTCATCAAGCAGCACGCGATGGAGCTGGCGCGTCACGGCATCACCGTCAACGGCGTCGCGCCGACCTTCGTCTATACCGAGATGATCCGCCACGTCATGGAGACTCCAGCGGTTCGCCAGAACATCATCGATCGGATACCTCTGGGACGCATCGCCGACCCAAAGGACGTGGTGGCGCCGACCTTGTTCTTCGCCTCGCCCGGCGCGTCATTCGTGACCGGGCAAACCCTGTATGTCGACGGCGGCATCACCGCGAGCCAGTAGGAAGAGCCGCGATTCCGACCAATGTTCGTTGTGCGTCCACGGGGTCGCGGTTGTCGTGGAGATCGACCGCAATCTATGCCTTTGGGCAACCAGTGCGCTCCATCCGTTCTCTTGTCGCCAATGTCCGCTTCTGGCTAGGACCGGACATTCGCAATGCTGATCGGCATGTCCGCTTTGCACCCAAGAG
>CAZBRE010000133.1:2683-12508 GCA_964494065.1 uncultured Alphaproteobacteria bacterium | reverse complement strand
TGAAGGAAAAACGCGCCACTTTCGCCCAGACGCCCGAATCGCTGGACTTGCGGCCCGGAGCGCCTACATTTTACCGCAACCTCTTTCTTGCCGGCGATTGGACGGATACCGGCTTGCCCGCGACCATCGAGGGCGCTGTCCGGTCCGGTCTCCGAGCCGCCGAAGCGGTGCTTGCCCTCTGAAGGGCGGGGCGGAAAGATACCGAAACGTGTTACGGGACCGGGATGTCTGAGCTGCAAACCGAAACGATGCCGGAAACGGCGGTCGCGAAAAACGAGTCAGGCGAGTCGGATGGGACGGCCGCGCTCGACGGCTTCGCCGATCTGGAGCCGCTGATCGAGGACGCGCGCGCCGAGCTCGAGGCCTTCCAGAACGAGGACGGCCACTGGGTCTTCGAGCTCGAGGCCGATGTCACCATACCCGCCGAGTACATCATGCTCGGCCATTTCCTCGACGAGATCGACGAGGCGGTCGAGGCCAAGCTCGCCGCCTATATCCGCCGTATCCAGGGCGCCCATGGCGGCTGGCCGCTCTTCCACGACGGCGACTTCGACATCAGCGCCTCGGTCAAGGGCTACTACGCGCTCAAGCTGGCCGGCGATGATATAGCAGCACCGCACATGGCGCGCGCGCGCGAGGCGATCCTCGCCCATGGCGGCGCGGCGCAGGCCAACGTCTTCACCCGCTTTGCTCTAGCGCTGTTCGAGCAAGTGCCGTGGCGCGCCTGCCCGGTGATGCCGGTGGAGATCATGCTGCTGCCGCGCTGGTTCCCCTTCCATCTGAGCAAGGTTTCCTACTGGTCGCGCACGGTGCTCGTGCCCTTGCTGATCCTGATGGCGCTGAAGCCGAAGGCGGTGAACCCGCGCGGCATCCACATCCCGGAGCTCTTCACGACGCCGCCCGAAGACGAGCGGCACTACCTGCACAACGCCAACGGCACCACGACGGGCGCATTTTTCCTGGGCATCGACAAGCTGCTGCGCCGCATCGAGCCGCGCTTCTCCAAAGGCCGCCGCGAGCGCGCCATCACCGCCGCCGTCAAGTTCACCACCGAGCGCCTGAACGGCGAGGACGGGCTCGGCGCCATCTTCCCGGCGATGGCAAATTCGGTGATGGCCTTCACCGCGCTCGGCTATCCCAAGGATCACCCCGACCTCGTCATCGCCAAGAAATCGATCGAGAAATTGCTGGTCCTCAAGGAAGACGAAGGCTACTGCCAACCCTGCGTTTCGCCGATCTGGGACACCTCGCTCGCCGTCCACGCGATGATGGAGGCCGGCGCCGAGCGCGACAGCGCCACCGTGCGCAAGGCCAATGAATGGATGGCCGAACGCCAGATCACCGAGGTCGAGGGCGACTGGATCTGGCAGCGCCGGGGCCTCAAGCCCGGCGGATGGGCCTTCCAATACGCCAACGACCACTACCCCGACGTCGACGACACGGCCGTGGTCGGCATGGCGCTCGACCGTGCGGGCGACCCCACGCACCGCGAAGCGATCGAGCGCGCGGTGACATGGATCGAGGGTATGCAGTCCACCAACGGCGGCTGGGGCGCCTTCGATATCGACAACGACCGCGAGTATCTGAACGCCATTCCCTTCGCCGATCACGGCGCCCTGCTCGACCCGCCGACCGAGGATGTGAGCGCGCGCTGCGTCAGCTTCCTGCTGCAGATCGGCCGCAAGCCCGACGATCCGGTGGTCGCGCGCGGTCTCGCCTATCTCCGCAAGACCCAACAGCCCGACGGCTCGTGGTACGGCCGCTGGGGGACGAATTACATCTACGGCACCTGGTCGGTGCTCTGCGCCTTCAACGCCGCGGGGCTCGGCACCGAGGATCCGGCCGTCGCCCGCGCCGTCGCCTGGCTGAAGTCGCGCCAGCGCGACGATGGCGGCTGGGGCGAAGACGGCGCCTCCTATTGGGAGGACCGCCGGGCCGAGGCGAAGGACAGCACGCCCTCGCAGACCGCCTGGGCGCTGCTCGGCCTGATGGCCGCGGGCGAGGTCGAGAGCGAGGCGGTGAACCGCGGCATCGCCTGTCTCATGGCGGCCCCGCGCGAGGGGCTGCGCTGGAAAGAGGATTGGTATACGGCCGTCGGCTTCCCGCGCGTTTTTTATCTCCGATATCACGGCTACGCGGCGTTTTTCCCCTTGTGGGCGCTCGCGCGATACCGCAATCTTAAGCTCGGAAACGATCGGACGACGGCCTACGGCATGTAAGGCCCGCGCGCCAGTCGTCCCCCAAGAAGCGGCCGACGTCACCGCCGCGCCGCACGTCAAGACAGGTCCGATGTCGGCGCTCACCGAAGCGATCCAGCTGGGCATCATCACCGGCCTCCAAAAAGAGGCCGCGTGTCTGCGCGCCGGCGCCAGGCGCGGCCGGGCCGCGCGCTCACGGCACGGATCGCTGCACGAACCCATGATCTTCGCCGCGGCGGGCCAGCCCAAGATCGCGGCGCAGGTCGCCAAGCGCATGATCGACGAAGGTGCGTCGGGGCTCTTAAGCTTCGGCATCGCCGGCGGGCTCGACCCCTCGCTGGGCCCCGGCGTCGTGGTGGTGGCGACGCAGGTCGTGCGGCCCGACGGCAAGGCGATCGATTGCTACGAGCCTTGGATCTCGCGGCTTTTGGTGGCCGGTGCCGGCTTCGATTCGGGACCCCTCCTCGGCAGCGACGACGCGGTGATGACGACCGCGCGCAAGGCCGCGCTCTACCGCGAATACGGCTGCCTCGCCGTCGATATGGAAAGCCACGCGGTCGCCACGGTGGCGCAGAAGGCGGGCGTGCCCTTCATCGCGCTCCGCGCCGTGGGCGACCCGGCCGGCCGGGCGATCCCCCCCGCCGCCCTTGCGGGCCTCTCCCCCGACGGCCGCACCCGCGCCCTGCCGGTGCTCGCCGCCCTGATGCAGCGCCCCAAAGATGCCGCGGCATTGATTAGGCTGGCGCGCGACACCAACGCCGCGTTGGCGAGCCTGCGGCGCGTCGCCGGCATGGGGATGATCGGGTTGCTGGCCGAGGGCTGAGACAGATCCACACCTGTCTCAGCAAATCTGTCTCATCTGTCCCATTTTAGCGTCTCAACCGTCCCGACTGTCTCAAGTGTCTCAATTCGGTCGGGCGGAATGAAAAAGGGCGGGTTCGAAACCCGCCCCTACGCCTACATTCTGCGAACGTGACTGGAACTACTCGGCCGCGGCCCCCGTCTTGCGGCCGCTGTCGGCGCGTTCGTGATTGTCGGGGACGGGCACGCCCTTGGCTTCGAACCAGCGGAGATCGCGCTTGGTGAGCGCCACCTCGCCCATGAAGTCGAGGACGTGCTTCTCGTGCACGTTCTCGGCGCGGCGGGCCTTGGTGAGATCGATCTCCGGCGCCATCGGGCCTTCGGTCTTGGGGCCGCGCAGGCCGGCGATCAGCGCGCGCAGCGGATGGCGCACCGTGTCCTCGACGGCGGTGCCCTCATAGCCGCAATGGACCATGCAGTCGGCGCATTTCTCGTAGTTGCCCGTGCCGTACTGCTCCCACACCGTCTCGTCCATGAGCGCGCGGAAGGATTTGGCGTAGCCCTCGCCGATCAGATAGCAGGGCTTCTGCCAGCCGAAGACGCAGTAGGTCGGGTTCGACCACGGCGTGCAGTGGTATTCGCGGTTGCCGGCGAGGAAATCGAGGAAAAGCGAGGATTGGCTGAAGCGCCATTTCCGGCCCTTGCCATGGCGGAAGATCTCGCGGAAGAGCTCTTTCGTCTTGTTTCGATTGAGGAAGTGCGCCTGGTCGGGCGCGCGCTCGTAGGCGTAGCCGGGCGAAACGGTGATGCCCTCGACGCCGAGATCGTGCGTTGCGAACTCGAAGAACTCCGCCGCTTCGGCCGCAGTCATCTGGTCGAAGAGCGTGCAGTTGACGTTGACGCGGAAGCCCATCGCCTTGGCCTTGCGGATCGCTGAGACGGCGATGTCGAAGGTGCCCTGCTGGTCGACCGCCTTGTCGTGATGTGCGCGCAGCCCATCGAGATGGACCGAGAAGGTGAGATACTTGGACGGCGTGAAGCGCTCGAGGTTCTTCTCCAGAAGCAGCGCGTTGGTGCAGAGATAGACGAATTTCTTGCGCTCGATCAGCGCCTCAACGATCTGGTCTATCTCTTTGTGAAGAAACGGCTCTCCGCCCGGGATCGAGACCATCGGCGCGCCGCATTCCTCCGCCGCCGCAACGCATTGCTCGACGGTCAGGCGCTGGTTCAGGATGTGGTCGGGAAAGTCGATCTTGCCGCAGCCCTGGCAGGCGAGGTTGCAACGGTAGAGCGGCTCGAGCATGAGCACGAGCGGATAGCGCGCGTTGCGCTTCAGCTTCTGCTTGAGCAGGTAGCTTCCGACGCGAAGCTGCTGGATTGCGGGTACGGCCAAGAGTTCTTTCCTTCTACTTCTTTATACCGCCAAGCCAGCTTGGCTGGCTTGGCGTAATTCCCTCAGGCGCCGGGCGCTCGCGTCCGCTCGCTTGGCTTCCGCGCCATAAGGGCGCGAAGCGCGGTCGCGCTTATCTCCTCGCAAACGATCGTAGCCGATCGTTCACTCGTCGAGCCGCCAATTACCGACCGCCGGCTCATCGTCACTCCGCCGCTGCGGCGCGAAGCTGCTCGGGCAGCTTGAACTGGATGTGCTCCTCGATGCCGTCGAGCACCTGCAGGTCGATGGCGCCGAAGCTGCGCATGCGGTCGATCAGCTCGTGGACCAGCTCTTCGGGCGTCGAGGCGCCGGCGGAGACGCCGACGGAGCTCACGCCCTCCAGCCATTCGGGCTCGAGCGTTCCGGCATCCTCGATCAAATGACTGGGCACGCCGCATTCGGCGCCGATCTCGCGCAGACGGTTGGAGTTCGACGAGTTGCGCGCGCCCACCACGAGGATCAGATCGACCTGCTTCGCGAGCTCGCGGATCGCCGCCTGGCGGTTCTGCGTCGCGTAGCAGATATCCTTCACGTCCGGGCCGACGATCTTCGGGAAGCGATCCTTCAGCGCCTCGATCACCTCGCGCGTATCGTCGACCGACAGCGTCGTCTGGGTCACGTAAGCGAGCCTGTCGGGCACCCGGACCTCGAGGTCTTCCACGTCCTGGCGTGTCTCGACCAAATAGACCGTGCCCGGGATCCGGCCCATCGTGCCCTCGACCTCCGGATGGCCCTCATGGCCGATCAGGATGACCTCGTAGCCATTCTTGGCGTAGCGCTCGCCTTCCTTGTGGACCTTGGCGACGAGCGGACAGGTCGCGTCGATCACCGGCAGCTCGCGGTCATGCGCGTCGTCCTCGACGCGCTGCGAGACCCCGTGCGCGGAGAAGATGGTGATGGCGCCGGCCGGCACCTCGTCGACCTCTTCGACGAAGACCGCGCCCTTGGCCTTGAGGTCCTCGACCACGCGCTTGTTGTGCACGATCTCGTGGCGCACATAGACGGGCGGCCCATAGACCTTGAGCGCGCGCTCCACGATCTCGATGGCGCGCTCAACCCCGGCGCAGAATCCGCGCGGCTGGGCCAGAATTACCCGCATGCCAGGACTACCCGCATGTATGACCACTCCCGCTTGACATATTGCTCGCGGCTAATGCCCGGGCGCTGTAGCACGTCCTGGCACGCTCGTACCCGCAGCACTTAGGACGCATGGTGCGAGGCGTCAAGATTGGCGCAGCGAAGCCCCGCCCATGACCGGTTGTGCGTGATCTCCATGACACTCCCCTTTCGGACGCGTTTTTCGCCACACGACAATGTGATCGGGCGACGCAGCATCGCGCTTGATGGTGCCAAAATTGGGACCAAATATCCGCCGCTTCGGGTAGCTCGCATGTGCCTCCCTCACCCCTACCCGAACAGGGCGGAAAGGCCTCACGACATGAGAAAGACGGGATTCGCAATCGCGACCCTCGCGCTGATCGGCGCCGGCGCGCAAGGCGCGTTCGCGCAAGACGCGCGCCCAGACGCACGTATGAGCTTCTTCATCACCAGTGCCGGCTCCGGCAAGGGCGCGGATCTGGGCGGGCTCGCCGGGGCGGACCGGCATTGCCAGACGCTGGCGGCCGCGGTGGGCGCCGGCGGCAAGACCTGGCGCGCCTATCTCAGCACCGACGGCACCGGCGGCGCCAAGAAGGTGAATGCCCGCAGCCGAATCGGCAGCGGGCCCTGGTACAACGCCAAGGGCGTCATGATCGCGCGCAACCTCGGCGACCTGCACAATCCGGCGAAGAACAAGATCAGCAAGGCGACCGGGCTCACCGAGAAGGGCACGCCCGTCAACGGCCGCGGCGACAGCCCCAACATGCACGACATCCTGACTGGATCGAATGCGCGCGGCATGGTCGTCGCCGGCAAGACCTGCAGCAACTGGAGCTCGAGCGATGCGGGCGGCAGCGGATTCGTCGGCCATCACGACCGCAGGGGTCTGCGCGACGATGCGCCGTCGAAGTCGTGGAACTCGTCGCACCCCTCGCGCGGCTGCGGCCAGGACAATCTCCGCGGCACGGGCGGCAACGGCTTCTTCTACTGCTTCGCCGTGCGGTAGGCGCATAGCTCAGAAAGGCGGCAGGCGCTCGTTCACGGGCGCCTGGCCGCCGGCCGCTCAGCCGCGCGCGTTGATCGCGTCGACGATGCGGCTGACCGACAAGAGGCCGTATTCGAAGGTGAAGCTGCGGCCGTCGGTCGTGGTGATGACGACGCGCTTCATCAGGCGTTTCCTGGCCGCCTCGGCACGTGCGATCGTCTCGCGCGACAGCTCGATGTCTTCGGCCGCATTGCCGGTGTCGAAGCTGACCCCGCTGGCGCTCACGGTGAGCGTGCCGAGGATGCGGCCGCGTCCCTCGGGAATGTAATTGAGCGTCCAGCTTTCGGAGGCCGATGGCATGGGCGCGCGATCCCCTAGAACGGCAGCCAGCGCCGCTTTCGGGTGTAGCGCAGATAGCCGATATTGACGCCGGCGCGCAGCCCCACCCCGGTGCGGATCGGCGCGAGCACGACCTGGCCTTGTTTCTGATAGTTCACGCCGACCCCGGCGACGAAGTAGTACGAGCCCTCGACGCCGGGATAGAGCCGGTAGATGTCGGTCGAGAGCCCCAGGTTGTAGATCAGCACGAAGACCTTCGAGGCGTTGCCGCCGCCGTCGAAGCCGACCGTCGGCCCGCGCCAATAGACGCGCTGGGGGTCCTGGTATCTCCTGTAGAGGAAGCCGCCGCCGTACCGCGCGCCGACGATCAGGGCGCCGCTGCCCTCCTCCCCGGCGATGTAGGCGTTGGGCTCACCCAAGTCGGCGAAGACCTTCTCGATCACCTTGGCGAGGCCTTCGGTGGCGCCGCCGAAGAAGTTCTTGGAGGCCTGAAGGATGGTCGCCTTGTCGTAGGTATCCTTCTTCGAGACGGTCTTGTTGGGTGCGGCGCCCGGAAGCACGGGCGGGACCGGCATCGGCCGGTCGCTGGCGCAGGCCGCGGTCAGCAGCGCGAGCGCGGTCGCCGCGACGGGCAGCAGGCGAGGTCGAATTCGGGTCATGAGCTTGCATCCCCACGCAAAGCGAGCGCCCCCGAGTTATGCCCAGGGGACGCGGATCTTGGGTGGAACGCTAAGTTAAGAGAGGTTAACGAATCGTTAAGCCTTGCGGGCCGGGGCCGACGGCGGCTCGGGAAGGCGCGCGCGGGCGGCGTTGCGGCGGTATTCGATCACCGTCCAGGCAAGGTAGCCGAGCGTGCCGAGCCCGTAGGCGACGAAGAAGTAGACCAGCCCGCCGAGCCAGGTGGCGGGGCCGATCAGATACATGAAATCCTCGATCTCGAAACCGCCGGCGGTGGGATGCTCGACCGCTTCCGCGCCGAAACGCTTGTCCATCGTCATGCGCAGGCTGACGATGACGGGGTTGGCAAGACCCGCGGCAATGCCGAGCACATAATACCAATGCGCCGGCACGCCGATGCCGAGGCTGCCGCCGAGCGCGTTCGCCAATCCGCCGCCAAGGCCGATGCCGATGCCGGTGAAGAGCATCGTGTAATTGGCCGAGCCGACGATGTAGTCGAGCGTGTGGCCGAGCGCGGAGGTGCGGCCGGTCAAGCGCGCGAGCTCGCCGTCGATATGGTCGCTGAAGATCGCGAGCACGCTCATCGCCGCCGCCCAGTGGATGAGCGCGTGGTCGCCGAGCGCAAACAGGACGCCAGCGGCGACGCCGAAGGCGAGGCTGACGAAGGTGAGCTGGTTGGGCGTGACCGGCAGGTAGGCGAGCGGCCGCGCGATCAGACGCGCCAGGCGCTGGTCGTAGGGCCCGCCGCTGCGGTCATGGATGATGTTCTGCGCCGTCGTCATGCCGATATGATGCGTAATGATCGCCGCGTCATCAGCGTCCCAAGCACCGGCGCGGCTGTAGCCGTACCGTAATATGTGGATATGTCCGCGCCTGTAAAGGGCTCGCCCTCCCCGCATAGTACGCAAGGCGACGATGGCGCACGGCCGGTGCAGGCGTGGAGACAGACGCCAGCTAGAGATACCCCGCCTCGCGGAACCAGGCGACGGCGTCCTTGAGCGCCTCTTCGGCGGGGCGCGGGGCGTAGCCGAGGGCGGTCTTCGCCTTGTCGCTGGAGAAGTACATCTTCTTGCGCGCCATCTTGATGCCGTCGCGGGTGGCGAGCGGCTCGCCGCCGAAGGCCCGCGCCCAGAGCTCGGAGACGGCCGCAACGGGCATCACCGCGCCGTGGGGCAGCTTCACGCGCGGCGGCTTCCGGCCGGCGAGGCGCGCGACCTCGGTGAGGATCGCCTGCAGCGACATATCGTGGCCGCCCAATATGTAACGCTCGCCTTTTACGCCTTTGTCGTAGGCAAGCAGATGCCCCTCGGCGACGTCGTCGACATGGACGACATTGAGCCCGGTATCGACGAAGGCCGGCAGCTTGCCGCGCGCGGCGTCGAGCACCATGCGGCCGGTCGGCGTGGGCTTCACGTCGCGCGGGCCGATCGGCGTCGAGGGATTGACGATGACGATATCGAGGTCGTGCTCGGCGACGAGCGCGCGCACCGCCTCCTCTGCGAGATATTTCGAACGCTTGTAGTGGCCGATCATGTCATCGACGGTGACGGGCGTGTCCTCGTTCGACGGCGTTCCGTCCGTGTTGATGCCGAGCACGGCGACGCTCGAGGTGTAGACCGTTCGTTTCACGCCGGCCTCGGCCGCCGCCCCGATGATCGCCTTCGAGCCCTCGACGTTGCTCGCGTAGAGCTCGTCGGGGTTGCGGGTCCACAGGCGGTAATCGGCGGCGACATGATAGAGCGCGGTTGCGCCCTTGAGCGCCTGCGCGAGCGAGGCGCGGTCGCGGAGATCGCCCTCGACCGGCTCGACCGTTAGGCCCTCGAAATTGCGGCGGTCGCTGGTCGGGCGCACCAGCACGCGCACGCCGCGCTCCCCACGCTCAATGAGCTTGCGCACGACGGCGGCGCCGACGAAACCGCTCGCCCCGGTGACCAGCGTGGTCACTTGGCTTCCTGTTTGCGCGCGGCATCGGCGACATGGCGGCGCGACTGCCAGATCACGTAGAAAAGGAAGAGCGGCGTGCCGATGCCGGCGGCGATGAGAAAGTAGGGCATCCAGCCGAGCCACATAATCGGGCCGACGATGTAGAGCGTGTCCTCGGGCTCGAAGCCGAGGAAGCGCGGCTGCTTGACGTAGTCCTTGCCCGCCTTCACCTCGACGCCGATGCGGGTGGAGAAGATCGCCGCCACCGAGAGCCCCGCCAGCACGCCGAGCGGGATTGCATAGAGGCCCAGAAAGCCCTCCGAGTGCCCGACGCCGACGCCGATGAACATCGCCGTGTAGGTCGTCGCCAT
>CAZBRE010000133.1:0-2583 GCA_964494065.1 uncultured Alphaproteobacteria bacterium | reverse complement strand
TCACGGCAGCGGCTCCAGGCGCGGCAGGATCTCGGTCTCGGCGCGGGCGATGTCCTCGCGGAAGTCGATCTCGAGCCAGGGCAGACCCGTCACCTCCTCCCAGCCGAACGCGTCGGGCTCGGCCAGGACGAGGTCGCGGATGGCGCGCTCGTACCAGACGTCGCGGAAGCCCGCCGTGACGAGGGTCTCCGCGCGGACGGCGAGCTTGTCGGCCATGTCTGGGCCGAAGCGGAAGAAGCCGACGGACTCGCCGTGGTAGTCGTGCGCGTGCTCGACGCGCTTTTCGAAATCGACGATGCGGCCGTCCTTGATGCAGAGCTTTACCGGCTCCTCGCCCGGCTCGATGTCGCGGTCGAGGAGGAAGGCGTTCGGGTGCTTGCTCTCCACGAGCTTTGCCAACAGCCGTTGGTCGTAAAGCACGTCGGCATCCATCAGCAGCACGTCGTCGCCCGCCGCGAGCGCCTTGCGCGCGGTCCAGAGGCTGACCAGGCTGCCCTCGCGGTAGTCGGGGTTGATGACGGTCTGCACGAAATCCTGGCCGCCGCTCTCGACGATCTCGTGCGCCAGCGCCTCGGCGCGAAAGCCGACGCAGAGCGTCAGCGCTTCGACCCCCGCATCGCGCAGAAGTGCGATGTGGCGGGCGAGCAAACTGTGCCCGCCGAAGCTGAGCAGCGCCTTCGGCGGCGCCTCGTCGCCCTCGCCCAGCCGCGCGCCGACCCCGGCGGCGAGCATCACCGCATGCATCGCGCTGCTCCCGGACTGGGGCGATCGGTGCCGTTCAAACGGGCGGGCTGATTTTCAAGCATGGCTGCCTATGTAGGCGGCGCGGCGCGATGCGTCCACTGACGCGATGCGCACACGGGCGCGGCTATCCGCCGCGCGGGACTTTGTGGCCGGCTTTCCGCGCATGCTCGCCTAGGGCCATCATCGCCGGCAGAACCACCAGCATGCAGATGAGCGTCATGCCGATCGCCAGGGTGAGGAAGAGCCCCATGCTCGCCGTGCCGCGGTGTCCGGAGGTCGCGAGCGCGCCGAACGAGCCGACGGTGGTGAGCGCGCTGAAGAGGACCGCGCGCGGGGTGCTGGTGTGGAGCAAGGCCTTGCCGTCGTCCTCGCCCCCAACCGCATTTTTGGTTTCATCGCGGGCGCGCATGACGAGATGGATGCCGCTGTCGACGCCGAGGCCGAGCAGCAGCGGCAGCACGATGATGTTGGCGAGGTTGAAGTCCAAGCCCGCAAGGCGCGCGGCGGCCACCGCCAGCAACGCGGCCAGCGCGAGCGGCGCCATCACCAGCAGAACGTCCCAAACCCGGCGAAGCAGCAGAACGAGCAACAGCACGATGACGACGAAGGCCGTGCCGGTCGCCTGGTAGAAGGCCGCCACGACCACGCCCCCGCCTTCGAGGATATCCACCGGCGCGTCGGTGACGTCGGGGGCGACGGAGCGGATCTGGCTCACGAAGGCGCGGAGGTCGCGGCCTTTGGTGAGATCGGTCTTGGGGAAGATCTCGACCCGGGCGCGGCCGTCGGCGGCGAGGCGCTGATCGCGCAAGAGCTTGGGCAGATCGGCGAGCGCCACGCGTTTTGCCCGCATCGCGTCCTTGAGCTCGGCGAGGCGCGCCGGGAAGCTCCCCGTGAGCGCGCGGTCGAGGGTGAGCAGCGCCTCGTCGGTGAGCTTCGTCTTGGCGGCGTAGGCCGCGAGCGCATCGGCGAGGCGCTTGATCTTGGGTGCGAGCGCGCCGGCCCTGCCCGATGTCAGGAGTGCTGCGAGCTCGCCCTGGAACGTGGCGTAGGCGGCGCGTCGCTCCGCTGCGCTCGGCGCCGGCTTGACTGTCGTGTTCTCCAGCGTCGCGGTGAGGAACAGCGAGGTCTGATCGACGATGTCGAGCTTCTCGGCCTGCTTCTTGGGCACGTAGTCGCTCAAGGTGATCGCCTTGTCGACGGTGGAAAGTTTCTCGAAGCGCGCGGCAAGCGCGTTCGCCGCGGCCAGGTTCGGCGCGAGCACCGAGGCGGTGAAGGGCGAAGCGTCGGTTTCCTTGGTGAGCTCCAGGACCGTCTGCACCGACTCGGTGCCGAGGTCCTTCAGATTGAGCGGGTTGTGATCGAAGCGCATCATCGCGGCGAGCGGTGCGGCGGCCACGGCGAGCAGGATGGCGGCGAAGCAGATGGTGCGCGCATGGCGGCGGACGAAGGTTTCGGGCCCGCGCACGAGGGCGGAGGGCTCGGCCGGCGCCGGCTTGGGGCGGATGCGGAAGAGCGCGATCAGCGCCGGCAGCAGCGTGAGGTTGAGGATGAAGGCGATCACCATGCCCGCGACCGCGATGATGCCGAGCTCGGATATGCCGCGGTAGTCGGTCGGCACGAAGGCGAGGAAGGCGACCGAGGTCGTCGCGGTGGCGAGCGCGATCGGCGGGCCGACACCGCGCGCCGCGACGGCGAGGGGTTCCGTGTCGCCGTGCGCCGCCGCCTCGCGGAAACGAAGCGAATAGTGGATGCCGAAATCGACCCCCAGCCCGATGAAGAGGACTGCGAAGGCGACCGAGATCAGGTTGAGCTCGCCGATCGCCGCCGCCGCGAAGCCGC
>CAZBRE010000132.1:10738-12526 GCA_964494065.1 uncultured Alphaproteobacteria bacterium | reverse complement strand
GATCGAGCCGATGCCGCCGAAGACGACAATCGACAGCACCGTGATCGAGGGGATGAAGCCGAAATCGGTCGCCTGGATGATCTTGACCTGATGCGCATAGATCGAGCCGCCGAGCCCCGCGAGCCCCGTCCCCATCACAAAGGCAGCGAGTTTGAAGCGCGCCACGTCGATGCCGACGATCCGCGCCGTGTCCTCGTCGTCTGCGATCGACCCGAACGCCGCTCCCAGCCAGGTCCGCCTGAGATAGACGCTGAAGAGCGCGACCAGCACCGCCAGAACCAGCGCCATCACCATGAAGCCCGTGGCGCCGAGGCCGGCATCGGGAATGTTGGCGATGCCCTCCTCCGCCCCCAGCCGTGGCTGCTGGTTGACGATGCCGACGAAGAGGAAGGCGACCCCCATCGTGGTGATGGCGAGGAAGTCCTCGCGCACGCGCAGCGACGTAAGCCCGACCAGGAACCCGATCGCCGCCGCCAGCACTATCGCGATAAGCGTCGCCGAGGCGAAGTCGAAGCCGGCTTGCTTGGTGAGCAGTGCCGCGGTGTAGGCGCCGATGCCCTGGAAGGCTGCATGGCCGAGGCTGATCTGGCCGCAGAAGCCGGTGATGAGATTGAGGCTGAGCGCCATGATCACCGCAACGGCGAGCGTCGTCAGCAGGCTGATCTGATAGACGTTGAGCAGGCCTTCCATGGTCATGCCCTCGCGAACAGGCCGTGCGGCCGGATCATCAGCACGACGATCAGGAAGGCGAATGCGATGGCGTCGCGGTCCATCAGCCAACCGAGATAGATGGTGCCGTAGGCCTCGATCACGCCGAGCGCGAAACAGGCGACCAGCGTGCCCCGCAGGCTGCCGAGACCGCCGAGCACGATGATGGCGAGCGCCTTGTAGCTCGGCACCGCCCCGCTCGTGGGCTCGACCAGATTGTTCAGGAGCGCCACCATGACACCGGCCGCCGCCGCCAGCGCCGAGCCGATGAAGAAGTTGAGGTAGCGCACCTTCAGGATATCGACGCCGAAGGCTTCGGCCATCTTCGGCGCCGTGACTGTGGCGCGCCAGGCAATGCCGGTCCGCGTGCTGCCGGAGAGATAGCCGAGCACGCCCAAGGTCACGATCGCGCCGAAGAAGGTCGCAAGCTCGGCGGTCTTGATGCGCATGCCGAGGAGGGCGACATGGCCCTGCAGCGGCTGTGTTTCATACGTCAGGCCGTAGGGCCCGAAGACGATCCGGAAGATCTCCTCCATCGCGATGTAGAGACCGATCGAAGCGATCAGCGCGACGAAGGGCGGATGCTTCAGGATTGGATGATAGGCAAAGCGGTAGATCGCCACGCCGATAACGCCGACCACGCCCATCGAAACCAAGAGCCCGAGCAACAGGCTGCCGGTCGCGTTGGTGACGATGATCCCGAGATAGCCGCCCAGGGTGAACAGCCCCGCATGAGCCACATGGAGCACACGCAGCATCCCGTAGACCAGGGTCAGCCCCACCGCGATCAACGCGTAGATGCTGCCCTGGATCAGTCCCTGAACGAACAGCTCGACATACAACATTGTCTAGCGTCCCAATGGCTGGCGTCCAAATTGCCAAGCGTCCGAGCGTAGGGCGCCGCCCCGGAAGGGCCGAAGCCCTTCCGGAATGCCGCAACCGATTGACGAATAGCGCCTACTTGGCCGGCGAACTGAGCCAGCCGACTGGGCCGGCCTACTTCTCCGGCTTACTTCTCCGGAGGGGCCAGCAGCTTGGCGTCGCTGATCACCGAGTAGTGGTGCCAGTTGCCGCCCTTGA
>CAZBRE010000132.1:0-10638 GCA_964494065.1 uncultured Alphaproteobacteria bacterium | reverse complement strand
GCCAGCAGCTTGGCGTCGCTGATCACCGAGTAGTGGTGCCAGTTGCCGCCCTTGACGATCTGCACCTGCACGTCCTTGCGCACCTCACCGAGGCCGTTGAACGAGATGGTGCCGGTCGAGGCCTTGATCGTCGTCGAGGCGATCGCCGCGCGCACCGCCGCCGGGTCGAGCTTGCCCGCCTTCTTGAGCGCCGTTGCCATCACGTAGACGGCGGTATGCGCCGAGGCGGCGACCATGTCGGCCTTCGCATTGGCCATCTTCTGGTACTCGGTGATGAAGGCGCGCGTCACCGGATCCTTGGAGTCGCGGTCGAGCGAGGTCGTGATGATCGTGCCCTCCGCGGCCTTGCCGCCGATCTCGATGAACTTCTGGGTGTCGTAGCCTTCCTGACCGATCACCGTCGCGGTCACGCCGGCGGCCCGGAGCTGGCGCACCAGCGGGCCGGCGGTGAAGAAGTAACCGGTGGCGTAGATCGCTTCCGGCTTGTCGGCCTTCACCTTGGCGACGATGGCGCCGAACTGGCGGTCCTTGATGGAGTATTCGTACTCGTTGACGACGGTGATGCCGTACGCTTTGGCCTTCTCCTTGAAGCCGCGCGCCAGCGATTTGCCGAAGTCATTCTTCAGCGTGATCATCACGACGCGCTTCTTCTTCAGATCCTCACCGACGAGCTTGGCGCCGGCCCGGCCCTGCACCTCGCCCATGAAGGAGGTGCGGAAGACGTAGTCGCCCGCCTTGGTGATCGCCGGGTGCACCGCATAGGCCGCGATATAGGGGATCTTGGCGTTCTGGAAGACGCCCGCCGCGGCGCGCGTGGCGCCGGAATAGCTGCCCGAAATCGCGATCTTCACGCCGTCGGAGCCGATCAGCTTGTTGGCGATCGGCACCGCGTTCTTCGGCGAGGCCTGATCGTCGTAGACGACGAGCTCGAGCTGCTTGCCCAGCACACCGCCCGACTTGTTGATCTGGCTTACCGCCAGCTTGGCGCCGTTGAGCGCCGACTTGCCGTCCGCCGCGGCGAAGCCGGTCAGCGGCGCATGGAAGCCGATCTTGATCGATTCGGCCGACGCGCTGCCGACCATCACGAAAGCCGCCGCCGCAGCCACCACCACGAATTTGCCTAGCTTCATAGTCTCCTCCTTCACCTGAGCCCCATATGTCTCGACCTGTATGTCTTGACCCGCACCATTGCCTGGCGACAACAATATGTCGGCAGGCCGCGCGCTCTGGTGGCGCTTGAGTGCGGACTGTCGATCGTATATCATGGCCAACTTGTATATACAAGTGAAATTGTAACCATACGAACGATCGGCATCAAGGGGCGTCCGATGAGCGAAAATGTGCGCGAAAAAGATCGGTTCGATTTGAGCGACGACGAGGTCGAGGCGTTTCGGCGCGACGGCGTGTTGCTGATGCGCGGCATCTTCCGCGATTGGGTGGAGCCGCTGCGTGCCGGCATCGAGGCGAACATCGCCGAGCCGAGCTGGCGCATCCGCCAGTACCACCCCGACGACAGCCCCACGCCCTTCTTCCAGGACTTCCTCGTCTGGGACCGCATCCCGGAGTTTCGCGACTTCATCTTCAACTCGCCCGCCGGCGTGGTGGCGGCACGGCTCATGGGCGCCAGCAGCGTCCGCCTCTTTCACGAACACGTGCTGGTGAAGGAGCCCGGCGCGGCCGTCCCGACCCCCTGGCACCACGACATCCCGTACTATTGCGTCGACGGGCCGAAGACCTGCAGCATGTGGATCGCCCTCGACGAGGTCGCGCGCGATACCGTCGTCGAATACATCGCCGGCTCGCACCGCTGGGGCCGCGAGTTCCGCCCCGACCGTTTCGATGGCAGCGCACTGACCGAGGGCGACACGCGCGAGCCGATCCCCGACATCGAGGCCAACCGCGCGGACTACGACATCCGCGGCTGGGATGTGGCACCGGGCGACGCAATCGCCTTCGATTTCCGTACCGTCCACGGCGCCCCGGCCAATCTCAACACCGAGCGGCGGCGGCGCGCCTTCTCGCTCCGGGTCGTGGGCGACGGCACCTTATATGTCGAGCGCGGCACCCATTCGCCGCCTTTCCCCGATATCGACCTAACCCCGGGCGAGCCGCTCGACGGGCCCGACTTCCCCGTCATCTGGACGGCGTAAACGCCGAGGATCGCCAAAATCTCATGGCTGATTGGGACACACTCTTCATCGACTGCCACCTGGCGACCATGCGTGCCGGGGCACTGCCGTACGGCGCCGTCGAGGACGGCGCGGTCGCGCTCAAGGACGGTGAAATTGCCTGGTGCGGGCCGCGCGCCGATCTGCCTTCGGAGAACGCCGCCGAAGTCCACGCCCTCGACGGCGCCTGGGTCACGCCGGGGCTGATCGACTGCCACACCCATATCGTCTATGGCGGCGACCGGGCGGGCGAATTCGAGCTGCGCCTGACCGGCGCCACTTACGAAGAGATCGCGCGGGCCGGCGGCGGCATCCGCTCCACGGTCGAGCACACCCGTGCGGCAACGGAGGACGAGCTCGTTGCCTCCGCCCTCCGCCGCATCGCCGATCTGACCGCCGAAGGCGTCACCGTCATCGAGATCAAGTCGGGCTACGGCCTCAACCGCGACGACGAAATGAAGCAGCTTCGCGCCGCCCGCGCCATCGGGGCGCAGGCGCCCGTCGATGTTGCGACGACCTTCCTGGGCGCGCATGCCGTGCCGCCCGAATTCGACGGCGAGCCCGACCGCTATATCGATCTCGTCTGCAACGAGGTGATACCGGCCGTTGCCGGTGAAAAACTCGCCGATGCGGTGGACGTCTTCTGCGAGGGCATCGGTTTCACGGCCGATCAGTCAGAGCGCGTCTTCGCTGCTGCGCAAAAGCAAGGCTTGCCCGTCAAGGGCCATGTCGGTCAGCTCTCCGATCTCGGCGGCGCCGAGCTCGCGGCGCGCTATGGGGCGCTATCCTGCGACCATCTGGAGTTCGTCTCCGAGACCGGCGTCAAGGCGATGGCGGCGGCCGGCACCGTCGCCGTGCTGCTGCCCGGCGCTTACTATTTCCTGCGCGAGACGCATCTGCCGCCGATTGAACTGTTCCGGACGCATAACGTTTCCCTTGCCATTGCCACAGACTGCAATCCGGGCAGCTCGCCCGCGACATCGCTTCTGCTGATGCTGAACATGGCCTGCACGCTCTTCCGCCTGACGCCGGAGGAGGCGCTCGCCGGGGTCACGCGCGAAGCCGCCTGCGCGCTCGGCATGTCCGCAACGCACGGCACGCTCGAACCCGGCAAGGCCGCCGACCTCGCGGTCTGGCGTATCGGCCGGCCGGCCGAGCTCAGCTACAAGATCGGCGCCAATCCGTGCGCCATCGTCGTGAAATCCGGAAAGATCGTTCGCGATCTGCGGCAACGCGCTTAGAACTCGGCCGGGCGTACCGGCTGCGGTTTCTGGCTGCAGAGCCCGATAGCATCGCCGCTCACGAAATCCGCGCCCGCGAGGATCGCTGATTTAACCGCACCTGTGGTGGCGGTACCATAGATATGCGCACGTGCCTCCATCGCCTTCACTTGCGTCAGGAAGGCCGCGATGACGGCATCGCACTCGCCGGGCTCGAGCGCCGCCACATCGGCGTCCGACAGATCGCAGCAAAAGGTGCCGAATCCGCATCCGGCGAAACGTCCGATCTCCGCGTCGCGCAGCCCCACCCGCAACGCCACATGGCCCGCCACGTTCCGAAGCTTGCGGACGATGCCGGAGAGCGCATCCGGGGTGGCGTCGTCGGGCGTTCCGATGATCTCGACGATGAAGCGGCTGCGCATGGCCTCGGGAAGCTGGCCCAGCCGGTAGATCAGCCGGGCCGATTTCGACAGCGAATAATGGCTCATTACCGTGCCGACAAGGCGGCGCTTGCCCGCATGCACGGGCAGAAGGAGATCGTTGAGCACGTGGTCGGTGAAGAGCTTGTCGAACTCTTCGGTGGCGACGGAGCCTTCGGGAAAGGCGCGCGCGCCGAACAGGGTCTCGCCGTCGGGCGTGGTGCGCTTGGGCAGCGCGACGAAGACGCCGATCTGCCGCTCGGCGACCTGAAAGACGGGCTGGTATCCGATGAAGAGCCCGCCCAGCAAGGCGGAGGCGCCGCGGATCGGCGAATAGTCGTGCCCGACCGGCCCCGCGTCGAGCGCATCACCCAACGCCTCTGGCGTCACCTCGGCAGCATCCCCTGCCAGCGCATCGACCGGCGCCGTCGCCGCCGTCACGTCGAAGACCTTTGCGAGGTCCGGGTCGGTCATCAGACGATCGTGGATGCGGCTGCTGATCGCCGTCGCCCGGCCTTGCGCGACCGCGTCGTCGATCATCGAGAACACGATGACGAAGGCGAAGTTCTCGTAGCGTGTGAAGATGTCCTCCTCGTCGAGCTCTTCGCGCAGAACCTCCTCGGCCAACGCCATCGCCCGCGCCGACACCGACGGCCAGCGCTCGGCGAATTTCCGCCGCACGCTGTCGAGGTGTACGAGCTGGATCTTGCCCGCGGTGGCGTGCAGGCCGCGCGTCTTGATGTCGCCCAGCAGACGGCCGACCGCGTCCTTGTCGCTGAGCTGAACGCGCCGCGCCTGGGGCACGCTGGCCGCGGCATTCGCCGCTTTCACCCCATCCGTCGAGACTGTTTTCGCTGCGGTCGCCGCGGTGCGCGCCGCCTCGTGGCGCTCGGCCCGCTGGCGGTAGAGCGGCACCAGACATAGAAGCTGATGCGCCGCCCGGCGGATGCGCCGGCCGAACAATCTGCCTGTCGTCTTGCCGTCGGGCGTCATGGCCTCCGCGGCTGCATTTCCGTCCGGCATCGGCGAACCTCGGGGCTCAACAAGCTTTCTGATGGGGGAGGCGATCAGATCTTCTGTAGCGCGCTCATCTTCTTGGCGTTGATGAGATGCTGGGCGAGCTGTTCCTGCGAAAACGGCTTCAGGAGATAGCTCGAGACCTTCTGGTCACGTGCCGCCACGATCGAATCCATGTCGTTGCGGCCGGTCAGCATGACGAAGGGCATGTTCGGGTCGACGGTGCGAACCTGCTGCAGGAGCTCAAAGCCCGACATCCGCGGCATGTTCCAGTCGCAGACGATGACGTCGATGTCCTCTTCGAAGAGCCCCAGGAAATCCAGCGCCTCGCGGCCGTCATTGGCGACGAAGACCTGCGCGATGGCGAGATCGTTCAGCATGGTCTTTGCAAGCCGCGTCACCGTCGCCTCATCGTCGACGATCAGGACGGTCAAATCGGAAAGGTCTAGTGATCCAGGCATGACATGTGGTCCTTGGCCCTAAACGCCCTGCCTTGCGGATTGCTCCCGTTCCACCTTCGGCGCCTCCGCCGCGGTCTCGTCTCCCCTGTCCAGCGGAACAATCTGCTGGATCAACTCGACCAACTGCTCGAATTGAAACGGTTTCTGGAGAAAGTTCCCGCCGGTCGCGAACTCACTGACCAGCTCGGACGTCTCCGCCGTATATCCGGACATGAACACGGCCTTCAGCCCCGGATGCGCGGCACCAAGCTTGGTGGCGAGCTCGACACCGCCCATGCGCGGCATGACGACATCGGAGACCAGCAGATCGATCGCCCCATCATGGTCGTCGTGAACCGCGATGGCGTCCTCGCCGTTCGTGGCGACCAGCACGTGGTATCCCTCGTCTTCGAGTGTTACCTGCGCGAAGCGGCGGACATGCGCGTCATCGTCGACAACCAGGATCGTGGGAGTGCGTTGCGCGGGCGGCACGGTGGGCGCCCCCACCACGCCCGCCGTTTCGCCCCCGGAATCCGCCTCGACAATGGGAAGGTAGATCGAAAAGGTGCTGCCGACGCCGACGGTGCTCTCCACGTCGATCACGCCGTCGCAGTTGGCGATCATTCCATAGACCAGCGACAAGCCGAGCCCGGTGCCCTTGCCGCGCTCCTTGGTCGAATAAAAGGGATCGAACAGGCGCGCCAGGACGTCGCGCTCCATGCCGGTGCCCGTGTCGCTGACCGAGATCAGAGCATAGCGGCCGGCCGGCAGCGTCTTGCCATGGCTGGTGACGCGGTCGGCCTCGACCTCCGTCGTTTCATACTTGATGACGAGCCTGCCACCGTCGGGCATCGCCTGGTGCGCATTGTTGGCCAGGTTCAACACGCATTGGCTTAGTTGCCCGGCATCGATCTCGATACAGCTGTCGTCCTCCGCGATATCGAAGATCAGCTCGGTGCCGGCATCGAGCGAAACGCGGATCAGGCTTTCCTGCGCGAGCAGCGCCTCGCCCGCGCGGACGACCTCCTTTTCGACGATCTGCTTGCGGCCGAACGCCAGCATCTGTGCGGTCAGCGTGGCGGCGCGCCTGGAGACCTCGGATACCTCGGCCAGGTATTCCCTGACCTTCTCCGCATCGTCGGCCTTCTTCAGCGCCATCTCCGTGAATCCGGAGATCGAAGTCAGCAGATTGTTGAACTCGTGCGCAATGCCGCCGACGAGCTGGCCCAGCGCCTCAAGCCGCTTGCCGTGCTGCAGCCGCTCCTCGGCCGCCTTCGCTTCGCCGATGTCGCGCACCGAGGCGACGAACAAATGCTTGTCGCCTTGAGGCACATAGCTGACGCCGATGCCCAGGGGAAATTCGGAGCCGCTCTTCCGCCGTCCGACCGACTCGCTGTCGATTTCGATCACGCCGGTCTTATCGGTGGCGAGAAACGTCTTGAGCTTTTCAGTGTAATGCGCGGCGACCTCATCGGGCACGAGAACCGAGGCGTTCCGGCCAATGATCTCACCGGCCTTGTATCCGAATATTTCTTCGGCCTTGTGATTGAACAGCCGCACCGTGCCGTTTTCATCGAGCGCGAAAAGGCCGTCGGCGACGTTTTCCAGGATCGTGCGCAGGTTCTCGGCCGACTGCACCAGGGCGGTCTCGGCCTTCCTGCGTTCGGAAAGATCGGTGTAGGTGGCGACCCAGCCTTCGTAGGATCCGGCCGGCTGGAGGTCGATCTGGATCAGCTTGCCTTCGCTCGTGGTGCGCTCGGTGACAAGCCGCTCCCGGCGCAGGAAAACGCCTGTCCAGCGGGCGACAAGATCGTCCGGGCCGTCCATGCCAAGGTCGTAGCGGCCCGCCTCGGCGCTGGCCCGCCAGACGTCGCGCACGTCGACGCCGACCTGATAGAGATCGCGGTACTCGGGCACGAAGTCCCAGACGCGCTCATTCAGCGCGCAGATCTTGAAATTCTCATCGACGATGACGATCCCCTGCGCCATCGATTCCAAGGCAACACCCAGCAGAGCATTCGCGTTGCCAATCGGGCAGCCCAAGACGTCGGTGTCGTCGTGACGCATGGACCCGGCCGCCGAAATCCGACCCAAGCCTGTGTTGCCTGGTGCCCGGGCACTGCCCGCTTCGGGATGGCTATTCAAGTGTTGGTCCATGCCGTCTCTCGAATCCCGAACGCCGCCGCATTGAAAGGAAATCAAGACCGTCTTCACCCGGCGCCCACCGGCCCAGCCGAAAACCACACGAGCCCGGTTGCGTCACTCGCCCCGGCAATGGCCGCGAAACGGGCCCGCAGGCGTGATCCGCCGCCCTGCCTGAACCGTTGCCAAAGCTCAAATATGGGTAACGTGAAGAGGACTAATAATCATTTAAGAGTGTTTGAATAATAATTTGGTCGCGCTTTGATATATATACTATATTATTTCGCAATCAGAAGAATAATATAGTAATCGCCGCGCATATATTAGTATGCACCCAAAAGAAAGCAGAGCCGAACAGGTCGCTTCAATGGACGATTACAAGACCGTCAAGGTGCCGACGAAGTTCGCAGATATGGTCGAAATCGACCAATTCCTGGCGACCATCAACGAGCACGCGATCCTTACGGTGACGGACCCGGAAGGGCACCTCATCTATGTGAACGACGCCTTTTGCCAGCTCACGCAATGGGACCGCTCGGAGCTCATCGGCCAGCACTACAGCCTCTATTCGGCCAGCTATCACACCGAGTCCTTCTACGACGAGCTGTGGGCAACGGTCAAAGCGGGCAAGGTCTGGCGCGGCCGCGTGAAAAACCGGGCCAAGGACGGCCGCTACTTCTGGATCGATTCGATCGTCAAGCCGGTGCTGACGCCGGACGGAGAGATTTCGCACCTCATCAGTATCCGGTCCGACATCACCGAGCTGGTCGAGACCCAGGAGGCGTTGGAGGTCAAGCGGCAGAACGAAGGCGCCATCCGGCGAATTCTCGCGATCGCCTTGTCCGACATAGGGATCGAGCGAATGCTCAACGGCGCCCTGGAGGTGCTGAGCCTGGTTCCCTGGCTGTCCGGCAGTCGCCGTAGCTCCGTCTTTCTCACCACAACCGAGCCCGGTGAGCTCGTTCTCGCCGCACAGCAGAATCTGGAAGCCGACGACGCCTCCGCGGGGCAACAATGTCTCGGCGAGTGCATCTGCGATCATGTCTTGGAGACGCGCGCACTTCAGCTCGCCGCTTGTGCGAACCAGCACGATCCGGCCGACGATGCCGACACGGTGCGTCACATCGCGGTTCCGCTGGTCGGACAGGCCGACGCGTTCGGCGTGTTGGTTTTCTCAATCCGCGGCAATGGCAACGACATCGCGCGGAACAAGACGTTCTTCGCCGACATGTCCAAAGCCGTCTCCGTGGGCATCGAGCAAGTCCGAACGCAAGAGGGCCTCAAAGCGGAGCGTGAGCGGGTCACCCGCAAGCAACTGCAGCTTGAGGAAAAATCCGCGCTCATGGAGGCGGGCTTCGACAACATGGTCGAGGGCCTCGTCGCGCTGACGCCGGATCTGACGATCCTGGCGGCCAACAAGCGCTTCGCTGAGATCATGGAGGTTTCGCCCGAGCTCACCCGGCAAGGAAAGTCATTCGATCCCGTGCTGGAGTTCATGCAACGCGAGGTGACGGAGCGATCGCACGGTTCGGTGATAAACGTCGATGGCATGCGCAAGATCGTGCGCATCGGCACGGGCAAGCCCGTCCGATTCAAGTTCCGATCGGGACGGACGATCGAAGCGCGCGCAAACCCGATCCCGGAGGTCGGTGCGGTTTTCACGGTCGCCGACATTACCGAAGCGCTCAGGACCGAGGGACGGGTCCGCCAAAATCACAAGCTGGAGGCGCTCGGCGATCTGGCGGGCGGCGTTGCCCACGAATACAACAATCTGCTGACCTCGATCCAAGGCTTCGCGCGGATGGCGCTGAGGAAATTGAACGACGAGGACCGGGTGCGCGAATCGCTTCAGGAGATCATCGAAGCGTCGGGGCGCGCCACCGAGATCACGCAGCAAATGCTCACCTTCAGCAAGAAACAGGTGCTGATGCCGGTGGTCGTCGATGTCGGCGAAACGATCGCCGACATGGAGCCGGTGCTCCGTGTCTTCGTGCAGTCCAATCTGGACATTCGCTTCGACATCAAATCCCATGGTTACGCGAGCGTCGATCCGGCATTCCTGAACGCATGCCTCGGCAATCTGGTGAAGAACAGCCGTCAGGCCATGCCCGACGGCGGCACGATCACCATCGTCTGCGATACGGCCGAATTCGATGAAACCTTCGTAACGAGCCACGGCGACAAGCTGGAGCCGGGCCGCTACGTCAGCATTGCCGTCACGGATACCGGGCGCGGCATGGACCCGCAGGTGCTCGCCCACATCTTCGATCCGTTCTTCACCACCCGCGATGTCGGCGCGGGAACCGGGCTCGGCCTATCCATGGTTTTCGGCATGGCCAAGAACCAGAACGGCGCGGTCGATGTCGAAAGCGCGCCCGGCAAAGGCGCCACCTTCACCATCTATCTGCCGGAGATGCCCGTCCCGGCCGATCGGGAGAGTGAAGACGCGCCGGCCGACGCGAGCGCCGAACCGCAGCGCCAGGCGCTCGACAAGCCGGCACAGCCCATCGACCTGAACCGCGTGCCGACCGAGGAAGACGCGGAACACCTGATGCGCTTCCTTTAGTCGCCGGGCGCACCGACGCCAGGACATCCGGGACCTGCCCGGCGTTTTCGGCGCTTAGCGTTCGATGGTCATCTCGCCGGCGCCGCGCAGCGAAACGGCTTCCCAGATCCCGACGACGATCAGGACCGCCATCGCCGCCGCCGCGAGCGCGAGGGGCGCCACCACCGGCACGGCCAGGATCAGCGCCGCCAGAAGCGCCAGCCCGATCAGATGCGAGAACGGCGGCCGTCCAGCTGCGCAGAGCTTGAAGAATATGTTTCCCACCAGGAACAGCGCCGGCCCGCCGAGCACCGCGCCCGCCGTTTTCGCGTCGGTATGGCCGAGCGGATGCGCGACGATCAGCTCGTCGGCCACCGCCGCGATGATGATACCGGCCACGATCAGGGTATGGATATATGTGTAGGCGATGCGCCCGAGCCGCCCCGGATCCGCGGATGCGGCGATATGACGGCTCGCCCACTCGGCCCCGATATTGAAATAAATCCACCACATGGCGACGCTGCTGACGAAGGCGACGGTGAAGGCGGCAACGGCCGGAGTAGTCCAGTCGAGCTTGGCGAAGGTGGCGCCGGTGACCAGAATCGATTCACCCAGCGCGATGATCATGAAGAGCCCGCAACGCTCGGCCATGTGGCCGCCGTCGATATCCCAGTCGGCGGTCGTCGA
>CAZBRE010000131.1:0-12537 GCA_964494065.1 uncultured Alphaproteobacteria bacterium | reverse complement strand
GCGCTCAACTGGGTGGCGGCGGGCCTGCTCGCGCTGTCGATCGCCTTCTACGTTTTCGTCTACACGATCTGGCTGAAGCGGCGGACGCCCCAGAACATCGTGATCGGCGGCGCCGCGGGCGCTTTCCCTCCGATGATCGGCTGGGCGGCGGCAACGGGCGATGTGAGCCTCGCCTCGCTCGCGCTCTTTGCCATCATCTTCATGTGGACGCCGCCGCATTTCTGGTCGCTCGCGCTCTACCGCTCCGACGACTATGCGCGCGCGGGGATCCCGATGCTGCCCGTGGTCGCCGGCAAGGCCGAGACGCGCCGGCAGATCATGATCTACGCCCTGCTGCTGGTGCCGCTGACGGTGGCGCCCTACATGCTCGGCGTTTCGGGACCGATTTATCTGGGCGCGGCGCTGGTGCTGGGCGCACTCTTCCTCGTCACCTCGGCGCGGGTCTGGCGGGATCACAGTGACCGGGCGGCGCGGCGCAACTTCCACATTTCGATCCTCTATCTCTTCCTGCTCTTCGTCGCGCTGATCGCCGACCGGGCAGCGATGGGCCTCGTCTGATCATGGCCAGCCGCGATCTCGCAGAGGACAGGCCCGAAAACCTGACCGAGCTGGCGCGGCGGCGCCTGCGCGGCCGCAACCTCGCGCTGTTGGGTGTGCTCGGCGGCATGGCGCTGCTGTTCTATCTGCTGACCTTCGTCATCCTGGGAGGCCAAAACTCGTGAGCGCCGGCCAGTCCCATAAGTCACGACGGGGAAAACGAGGGGGCCGCAGCCACGTTCGCGTGGTTCTGCCCCTCTTATGCGTGCTCGGGGGGATGGGCACGTTGGTCTATTACTCCGTGCCCCTCTACCGCATCTTCTGTCAGGTGACCGGCTTCGGCGGCACGGTGCAGCGCGCGCAAGCGGCCCCCGGCAGCACCGGCAAGCGGGTCTTCACCGTGCGCCTCGACGGCAGCGTCGACCGCAGGCTGCCCTGGGCGTTCCGGCCGGTGACCGGCGAGGTCAGGCTTCACGCCGGCGAGGAGCGCCTGGCCCATTTTCGCGCCCGCAACAAGGGCAAGGAGGCGGTGACGGGCCGCGCGACCTTCAACGTCACGCCGCAGAAGGCCGGCCAGTACTTCGTCAAGGTCGCCTGCTTCTGCTTCACCAAGCAGCGCCTGGAAGCCGGACGTAGCGTCGACATGCCGGTCTCGTTCTACATCGACCCGGACATCCTCAAGGACCCGAATCTGAGCGACGTGCGCACGATCACGCTGTCCTACACCTTCTACCGTGCCAAAGGCGCAAGCGCCGAGGCGGCGACGCGCGCGAACGGCGTCAAGTCGGCAGCCCTCAAGAGATAGACAGAGAATGAGCGAAGCGAAGCATCCCTATCATCTGGTCGAGCCGAGCCCGTGGCCGCTCATGGGCGCGTTCTCGGGCCTCATGCTGTTCGGCGGCGCCGTGATGTTCATGCACAAGCTGTCGCTCTTCGGCATCCCGGGCGCCTGGTGGATGGCGGCCGGCGGGTTGCTCGTGCTCGCGACGATGTATTTCTGGTGGCGCGACGTGATCCGCGAAGGCGAGTTCCAGGGCCACCACTCGCCGGTGGTGCAGCTCGGCCTGCGCTACGGCATGGCGCTCTTCATCGCCTCGGAGGTGATGTTCTTCGCCGCGTTCTTCTGGGCCTATTTCGACAACAGCCTGTTCTACAACGAGGCGGCGCAATACGCCCGGGTGCAGGCAAACGGCGGCGTCTGGCCGCCCAAGGGGCTGACCGTCTTCAATCCCTGGGGCGTGCCGTTCCTCAACACGCTGATCCTGCTGACCTCCGGCGTGACGCTGACCTGGTCGCACCACGAGCTGCGCGAGGGCAACCGCAAGGCCTTCCTGCAGGGCCTCGGCCTGACCATCCTCCTCGGTATCTGCTTCACCTCGTTGCAGGCTTACGAATACGCCTCCGCACCCTTCCACTTCCGCGCCATCGTCGACGGCGAGGTGATCAAGGGCGGCTCGGTCTACACCTCGACCTTCTTCATGGCGACCGGGTTCCACGGTTTTCACGTGATCGTGGGTACGCTGTTCCTGATCGTCTGCTTCTTCCGCGGCACGCGGGGTCATTTCACGCCCGACCACCATTTCGGCCTCGAGGCAGCGGCCTGGTATTGGCACTTCGTCGACGTGGTCTGGCTTTTCCTGTTCTCCTGCGTCTACTGGTGGGGTTCGGGCAACGCGCCTGTTCACTAGGCGCGGCTTTCAGCCGCTGGGCGGCCGTATGGGCCCCGGATCAGCGAAGCAGCACTGCGTGCTGCATCGCATCCGGGGTGACACTTCAAGTCATGTGTTCATGGATTTCTGGCCATGACCGGATCCGAATATCCCCCCGTGTCGCCGGTCTCGGCCGGCCTTGGCCGCCGCTGCCCACGCTGCGGCAAGGGTCGGCTCTTCGACGGCTATCTGAAGGTCAACGAGGAATGCCCGATCTGCGGGCTTGATCTAAGCGCCCAGGACAGCGCCGACGGGCCGGCCGTCTTCATCACGCTCATCTTGGGCTTCGTCGTCGTCGGCCTGGCGCTGATCGTCGAGATGGCGTTCTCGCCTGCACGCTGGGTGCATCTGGTGCTGTGGCCGCCGGTCATCATCGCCGGCGCTCTTCTGATGCTGCCGCCGTTCAAGGCGCTGATGATCGCGCTGCAATACCGCCATCGGCGGAACGAGCATGACGCGATCTAGGCGCGGCACCCGCTCCGCCCTCGGGCCGACGCTGACGACGATCGCGGTGGTGCTGGTGCTGATCGGGCTCGGGATCTGGCAGCTCGACCGCCGCAGCTGGAAGCTCAATCTCATCGAAACCCGCAAGGCGCGGATCGCCGCCGATGCGATCGACCTGCCCCGGACGCCCGATCTCAAGACGATGGAGTACCGCCGCGTGACGCTGCGCGGGCGGTTCCTGCACGACCGCGAGATGTATCTGAGCGGGCGGTCCTGGGCCGGGCGGCTCGGCTATCACGTGATCACGCCGCTGGTTCTGTCGGACGGCGGCGCGGTGATGGTGAACCGCGGCTGGATACCGCTCGACCGCCGCGATCCCGCGCGCCGGGCCGCGGGCCAGATCGCCGGCGAGCTTTACCTGACCGGGCATCTGCGGGCGCAGCCGCCCAAGGGCCCGTTCAGCCCCAACAACGATCCGGCCAAGAACTTCTGGTTCCAGATCGACATCCCCGCCATGGCGACATACGCGAAGCTCGCCAGCGTGCGGCCCTTCATTGTCCAAGCGTCCTCGCCAGCGCCCCCCGGCGGCTTTCCGCGGCCGGTGCCGGTGCGCATCGATCTGCCGAACGATCACCTGAAATACGCACTCACCTGGTTCGCGCTGGCGATCGCGTTCGCGGTGATCTACGTCCTCTGGATGCGCCGCCGCCCGCGCGGCTGAGCGCGCGCCGTTTGACCGGGTTTTCATAGGTTTCCCTAGGTTTTCCGGGGCGATTTACCAAATCGTCACACCGAAATGCGATGACTCTTAAGTGCTGGTAGCCGGCTTATCCGCAGACTATATGCGGAGTCATGGAGGCTGCCCGGACCGAAGAGCCGACGGGCGCCTGACATCTCCACATCCGGCGGTCGCGCCGCCAGGGAACCACAAGAGCGCATGAGAATGAGCGCATACGAAAAGCTGGAAGCCCATTTCCGCCGTGCCGCCCATCTCGACGATGCGGTGGGCATGCTGCATTGGGACATGTCGACCATGATGCCCGCGGGCGGCGCCACCGCGCGCGCCGAGCAGATGGCGACATTGCGGGGTATTCGCCACCACCTGATCGCCTCGCCGGAGACCAGCGAACTGCTGGCCGCCGCCGATGCGGCCGATGGGCTGAACGGCTGGCAAAGCGCCAACCTCGCCGAGATGCGCCGCGAGCACCTGCACGCCGCCGCGGTCGAGGACGAGCTGATCGAGGCGCTCTCCAAAGCCTGCAGCGTCTGCGAGATGGTGTGGCGCGAGGCGCGGCCGGAATCGGACTTCGCCAAGGTCCTGCCGTCGATGCAGACGGTGCTCGACCTTTACCGGCAAGTTGCCGCCGCCAAGGCCGAGGCCTTCGGCTGCTCACCCTACGAGGCCCTGCTCGACCAGTGGGAGCCGGGCGGCAAGACCGAGCGGATCGACGCCATCTTCGACGATCTGGCGGAGTTCCTGCCGCCCTTCATCGACGACGTCCTCGCCGCCCAGGCCAAGCGGCCCGATCCGATCGCCCCCGACGGCCCCTTCCCGGCGGAAAAGCAGAAGGCGCTGGCCACCAAGCTGATGGAGGTGCTGGGCTTCGAGTTCGAGCGCGGCCGCCTCGATGTCAGCTTTCATCCCTTCTGCGGCGGGGCAACGGACGACGTGCGCATCACCACGCGTTGGGATGAGGCCGACTTCGTCGAAGGCCTGATGGCGGTCCTGCACGAGACCGGCCACGCGCTCTACGAGCTCGGCCTGCCGAGCGACTGGCGCCATCAGCCGGTCGGCAAGGCGCGCGGCATGACGCTGCACGAGAGCCAGTCATTGCTGATGGAGATGCAGGCCTGCCGTACTCACGAATTTTTGAACTTTGCAGCGCCGCTGATCCGCGACGCGTTCGACGGTGCGGGGCCGGCCTTCGAGACCGAGAATCTCTACCGACACTATACGAATGTCGAGCGAAGTCTGATCCGCACCGAAGCGGATGAGGTGACCTATCCGACCCATGTGATCCTGCGCTACCGCCTGGAGCGGGCGATGGTCGCAGGCGAGCTCGACTTGAAGGACCTGCCGGGCGCGTTCAACGACGGGCTGGAGGCGCTGCTCGGCATTCGGCCGCCCGACGACCGCCAGGGCTGCCTGCAGGACATCCACTGGTATGCCGGCGCGTGGGGCTATTTCCCCACATATACCTTGGGTGCGATCGCCGCGGCGCAGTTCTTCGATGCCGCCAAGCGCGACGTTCCGGACATCGTGCCCGGCATCGCCAAGGGCGATTTCAAGCCGCTCGTCGGCTGGCTGCGGGCGCATGTGCACGGGCTCGGCTCGAAGCTTTCGACCGACGAGCTGGTCGCCGAGGCCACCGGCAAGCCGCTCGACCAAGCGGTGTTCAAGGCCCATTTGACGGCGCGTTATCTCGGCTGACCGCCTCCCGCCGCCCAGGCACTCCCTAAACCCGTGGTACCAAGCCGGGGGAACGCGCGTTCCCCCGCAGTGACCCTGCATGCCAAAAGACGCCGTATGCCTACAAATGCAATCGGTTGCACTCGCCGGTGCTTTGTATCAACATCTTCGATATCTAACTAAGGGCTCGAAACGGGACACTACGGGCAAAACAGGGAGGATGCACAGGATGCAAACACTAAAATCACGCGCTTTGATGGCGGCCACCGGCCTCGCACTGGCGCTGACGACGCTGACCTTTGGCGGGGCGGCGAAGGCAGAGATGGCGAAGCCGTTCGTCGATCGCGGCCACACCTCGGTCCACTTCCGTGTGACGCATGGCGGATTCACCCCGACGATCTACCAGTTCCGCCAGATCGACAAGGTCGAGTTCAGCTTCGATCCGAGTGCTCCCGAGAAGAGCAAGGTTGCGTTCGTGATCGATGCGGCGAGCCTCGATTCGAACCACTACTTCCGCGACAACTGGGCCCGCTCGGCCGCCGAACTCAATGTCTGGAAGTTCCCGAAGATTACCTTCACCAGCACCAAGGTCGAAAAGACCGGCGCGAATAGCGGCAAGGTGACGGGCAACCTGACGATGCACGGTGTGACCAAGGAGATCACCGCGAACATCGCCTACCACACCGGGCGGCACTTCAACGGCAAGGTCACGGTCCACGGCTTCACCGCCACCGGCGTCCTCAAGCGCTCCGATTTCGGCCTGAAGACGTTCACCAAGGTCGGAAAGCTCAACTGGGTCGGCGACGACATCCACTTCACGGTGCTGCTCGAGCAGAAGCGGCCCGTCAAGAAGTAAGCCGGGCGGGAGGCGCATCGCTGGAGCCGGAGCGAGACGGCGATGCCCTTGCGCAATACCGCCGAGCGCTATGGCGTCGTTGCCAAGGCCTTTCACTGGCTGACGCTGCTGCTTCTGATCGGCTCGTTCACCATCGCCTATTCGATGGTGGACATGCGGATCAGCCCGCAGAAGCTGGTGCTCTACTCGTACCACAAGTGGGTCGGAGTGACGGTGTTTCTCATCGTCATCCTCCGGCTTGCTTGGCGGCTGCGCAATCCGGCCCCGGCGCTGCCGCCGAGCACCAGCAAGCTGCAGCGGCACCTCGCCGCGCTCTCGCATGGGCTGCTCTACACGATCCTGATCGTGATGCCGCTGACCGGCTGGGTGATGAGCTCGGCCCGCAACCTGCCGCTGGTCTATCTGGGGCTGATCGAGATCCCCAGCCCCTTCGGGGTCGACCAGGCGCTGGGCGATGCGCTCCGGACGGTGCATTTCTATCTCTCGCTGGCGCTCCTGTTCTTCGTCGGCGTCCACGTCCTGGCGGCCCTCCAGCACCATTTCATCCTGCGCGACGACATCCTGCGGCGTATGCTGCCGTGGCCGGTGCGTCTTCGCGGCACACAACTGCAATCGAAGGATATCGAGACATGAAGACGATCCAGGCAGCGACGCGCGCGCTCCAGGCGTTCGCGATCATCGCCGGGGTGGCGCTCTCTGCCGGAACTGCCGCGCGGGCCGAGGAACCGCCGGTCTGGACCGTCGATGCGGGCAAGAGCCGGATCGTCTTCATCGGCCGCCAGATGGGCGCGGCGAGCAAGGGCTGGTTCAAGAAATTCAGCGCCACGATCCGCTTCGATCCCAAGAACCTCGGCGCGAGCTCGGCCGAGGTGACCGTCGATACCGCCAGCGCCTATACGGGCAACGAAGATATCGACATCGAGATGCGCAAGGAGCAGTGGTTCCACACGGCGAAGTACCCGACCGCGCGCTTCGTCACCACCAAGATCACCGCCAAGGGCGCGAACGCCTATGAAGCCGCGGGCAAGCTGACGATCAAGGACGTCACCAAGGATGTCGTTCTGCCCTTCAAGGTGGCGCTCAGCAACGGCGACAAGACCGCCAAGATCACCGGCGAGGTGACCGTCAAGCGCCTGGATTTCGGCATCGGCAAGGGTGAATGGGGCGCGACCCGCATCGTCGCCGACGAGGTCGTCATCCAGATCGAGGTGCTCGCCAACAAGGGCGGCTGACCCGCCGGCCCGGGGATGGCCGGATAAGACCTTCGGATACGCACCGAAACGGGCGCTCGGGCGGCCAGGAAGTGGCCGGCCCTGGAAAAATGTCGTTAATATTACCGGCCAGATTTAGTGTATTACTCGCGGATTATCTTGAATTAATCGGCATTTAGTTAGTTAAAAATAGAACTTTTCTAAAATTTACCTAAAATATCTCTAAATTGTTACTTTCATTTTTCTTGTATTTGATTCCGACCCCTGTACCCTCCCGCCAATTCTTCTGGTGAAAAAAGTATTAACGGGACGGGGTGAGTGTTATGCGGGTTATCGCCTTCATCGTCATTTCGATGGTCTCGGCCTCCTTGCTCGCCGCCTGCGGCAGCGTCGAAGGGGTCGACGAGTACCAGGGCGCGCTGCATCTCGGCTGCAAGCCGCTGCCCAGCGGCGGCGTCATTTGCGCCGGCGATCGCGGCTAACCGGAGTACGACATCATGAAATTCGGCATAAATATTCTGATCTGGGGCCTTCTGCTCCTGCTGCCATTCATCAAGTTCTGGTTATGGGCCTCCCACTCAGCGGTCCGAGCTAGAGCCGCTCGGTCTCGCGCTGCTCCTCGCGGTCGACTTCATGCCACAAGGCGTTAAGCACCGCGAAGGCGCAGGCGAGGCCGAGCCCCAAAATCCAAGCGAAATACCACATCTGATTTAAACCTCCTGACCGGGGCGCGTTCCGAAAAGGGCGCGTCCCGCTCTGTGCCTAGTAAAGCGCATCCGCATTCTCGCGGACGTATTTCTCGTTGACCTTGCCGCGCATGAGGCGGAGCACCCAGCCGGTATAGATCAGCACCAGCGGCATCAGCAGCACCACCGCGGCCAGCATCATGAAGAGCGTGAGCGGGCTGGAGGACGCATCCCAGACCGTGAGGCTGGCGGCCAGATGCGCGCGCGAGGGCAGGATGAAGGGGAACATCGAGACCCCCGCCGTGGCGATCACCCCGGCCACGCTGAGCCCGGTGAACCAGAAGCCGATCATGCCCTGCCGGATCGTGGCCAGGATGAAGCCGAAGACGGCGCCGCCGAAGCCTAGGCCCGGCGCGATCCAGAGCCAGCCGTTCTTGGCGTAGTTCGTGTACCAGGCGCCCAGGCTCCGGGTCACGGTCTTGGTCAGCGGATTGGAGGGGCCGCCCGGATTGGCGCCGGCGATCTCGTAGCCCTTGATCCAGAAGAAGACGCAGACCCCGGCGAAGCCGAACAGCATGATCAGCGCGCAGGTCGACCAGCGCACGGCCGTGCGGGCGCGTTCGCGCACCGGCCCCTCGGTCTTCATGACCAGGAACATGCCGCCATGCATGACCAGCATCGACAGGCTGACCAGCCCGCATAAGATGGCGAAGGGGTTGAGCAGGCCGAGGACCGAGCCCTCGTAGGTGAGGCGCATGGTCTCGTCGAGGCGGATCGGCACGCCCTGGAGCAGGTTGCCCATCGCCGCACCGAACAGGAAGGCCGGCACGCCGCCGCCGATCACGAGACCCAGATCCCAGGTGGCGCGCCAACGGCCGTTCCGCAGCTTGTTGCGATACTCGAAGCCGACCGGCCGCAGGATGAGCGCCAGCAGCAGCACCAGCATCACCGAATAGAAGACCGAGAAGGCGGCGGCGTAAACCGCGGGCCAGGCCGCGAAGACCGCGCCGCCGCCGAGGATGAACCAGACCTGGTTGCCCTCCCAGGTGGGGCCGATCGAATTGATGGCGACGCGCCGCTCGGCATCGTGCCGCGCGACGAAGGGGAGCAGCGCGCCGACGCCGAGATCGGCCCCGCCGAGCACGCCGAAGCCGACCAGCAACACGCCCATGATGATCCACCAGAGGACCCGGAGCGTCGCGTAGTCGAGAGGGATGAGATCGGGGCTCATGAGATCCGACTGATCCTCCCTACTCCGCCGGCAGGCGTTCGGTGACGCTGTCCGGGCTCGCCAACAAACGGCGGCGGCTTTGCGGCGGCTGCGGGCCGATACGGATGTATTTCACCATCAGGAAGACATCGACGATCAAGAGCGCCGAATAGAAGAGGATGAAGGCGACGAGGCTGATGATCACATTTGCGAGCGGCACCGAAGAGGCGCCCATGAAGGTCGGCAAGAGCCCCTCGATCACCCAGGGCTGGCGCCCGTGCTCGGCGACGAACCAGCCGAGCTCGGAGGCGAACCAGGGCAAGGGCAGGCTCAGAAGCGCGATCCAGCGGAAGATCCTGCCGCCGTAGCGCCGCCGCGTCGTCTCGATGAAAGCCCAGGCGAAGAGCAGGATCAGGAAGAAGCCGATCCCCACCATAACGCGAAAGGTCCAGAAGAGCGGTAGGACCGCCGGCACCGTGTCGCGGGCGGCGAGCTTGATCTGGTCCTCGTTCGCGGTCACCGGATCGGCGACATGGCGGCGCAGCAACAAGGCATAGCCCATATACTTGCCGTGGTTGTCGAAGAGCTGGCGGGCCTCGGCGTTGGTCTTGTCCTTGCGCAGGACGCGGAGCGCCTTCAGGGCCTTGATGCCGCTCTTGATCCTGAGCTCGACCACTTTGAGCTGGTCCTTGATCCCCGGCAGCTCGGTGTTGAGCGAGCGGGTCGCGATGATGCCGAGCACATACGGCACGCGGACGGCCCATTTGGTCGTGTGGGTCTTCTCGTCCGGCCAGCCGAAGACGGTGAAGGCGGCGGGCGGCTTTTCGGTCTCCCACATCGCCTCGATGGCGGCGAGCTTCATCTTCTGGTGGTCGGTGAGCGCATAGCCGCTCTCGTCGCCGAGCACGACGACCGACAGCGCCGAAGCGAGCCCGAAGGACGCGGCGACCACCATCGAGCAGCGCGCGAGCTCGTGATGGCGGTTGCGCAGCAGATAGAAGGCGCTGATCGACAACACGAACATGGCGCCGGTGACGTAGGAGGCGCTGACCGTATGAACGAACTTCGACTGGGCGACCGGGTTGAAGAAGACTTCCCACAGCGAGGTCAGCTCCATGCGCATGGTCTCGTAGGAGAACTTGGCGCCGACCGGGTTCTGCATCCAGGCATTGGCGATCAGGATCCAGAGCGCCGAGAGGTTGGCGCCGAGCGCCACCAGCCAGGTTACGGCCAGATGCTTTCGCCGCGAAAGCCGGGTCCAGCCGAAGAAGAAGACGCCGACGAAGGTCGATTCCAGAAAGAACGCCATCATGCCTTCGATGGCCAGCGGCACCCCGAAGACGTCGCCGACATAATGGCTGTAATAGGCCCAGTTGGTGCCGAACTGGAACTCCATGGTGATGCCGGTGGCCACCCCCATGGCGAAGTTGATGCCGAAGAGCTTGCCCCAGAACTTCGTCGCCTCGCGCCAGACCTCGCGGCCGGTCATGACATAGACCGTCTCCATGATCGCCATCAGCACCGACAGGCCGATGGTGAGCGGCACGAAGAGGAAGTGGTACATGGCCGTGAGGCCGAACTGGAGGCGCGAGAGGCCGACGACGTCAAAGTCGATCATCGCGCGGCCTTTCCGGTGACGGCCAGGTGCCGCTCAACGGCGGCACCATCGATCTCGGGACGTGTCTCCGGCCCGAAGAAGGCCAGCCAGATCACGGCGATGGCGGCGGCCTTGAGCGCCAGCACCAGCGTGATCTCGCGCATGAGGGGATGGCCGCGATGGCCCATCGGGGACCCCGTTGTCGAAGCGTCGTCCTGAGGCCGCACTCTATCACGAGGCCGAGCGCGCCCCATCCAACGAATTGTCGCGGCTCAGCATGGCGGGAACATGGCGCCGGCATGGCGCCACCATAGCGGTAGGGGGCCGCATCCTCTATATACGGCGCCACGGGAGGCTTGGTCCTTTGCGCTATATCAGCACCCGCGGGAGCAGTCCCGCCTTGGCGTTCGACGACGTTCTGCTCGCCGGTCTGGCGAGCGACGGCGGGCTCTATGTGCCGGAGCGCTGGCCGAGCCTGAGCGCGGAGGATCTGCGGAACTTCGCGGGTCTCGCCTATCCCGAGCTCGCGAAGCGCGTGATCGCGCCCTTCGTGGGCGAGACGATCGGTGCAGCGGCGCTGGCTAGCATAGTCGACGATGCGTATTCGGATTTCGATCATCCGGAGGTTGCGCCGCTTGTCGAACTCGGGGCCGATCATTGGCTGATGGAGCTCTTCCACGGGCCGACGCTGGCCTTCAAGGACTACGCGCTGCAGGTGCTGGGGCGCTTGTTCGATCACGTGCTGGCCGAACGCGGCGAGCGCATCACCATCGTCGGCGCGACCTCGGGCGACACGGGCTCGGCCGCGATCGCCGCCTGCCGCGACCGGGCCGCGCTCGACATCTTCATTCTGCATCCGCACGGCCGGGTCTCGGAGGTGCAGCGCCGGCAGATGACCACGGTACTGTCGGAGAACGTGCATAACATCGCTGTCGAAGGGACCTTCGACGACTGCCAGGATCTGGTGAAGGCGCTGTTCGGCGATGCGGCATTTCGTGCCGAGATGCGGCTTTCGGCGGTCAACTCGATCAACTGGGCGCGCATCATGGCGCAGATCGTCTACTACGTCTGGGCCGCGACCCGGCTCGGCGCACCGGAGAAGGAGATCGCCTTTGCCGTGCCGACGGGGAATTTCGGCAATGTCTTCGCCGGCTACGCCGCGCGGGAAATGGGGTTGCCCGTGCGGCGCCTGCTGGTCGGCTCCAACCGTAACGACATCCTGACGCGGTTCTTTGCGACCGGCGCGATGGAGATCCGCGGGGTCGAGCCGAGCCTTTCGCCCAGCATGGACATCCAGATCTCGTCCAACTTCGAGCGTCTGCTGTTCGATCTGCTCGACCGCGACGGCGCCCGGGTGGCCGCGACCATGACGGGATTTCGCGAGAGCGGCCGCTTCGCGCTCGATCAGGGCGCACTCGACCGCGCGCTCGCGCTCTTCGCCGGCTGCCGCCTCGACGACGAGGAAACCAAAGCCGTCATCGCCCGCATCCATGAGGACACCGGCATGCTCGTCGACCCGCACAGCGCCATCGGCATCGAGGCAGGGCGCAGGCTCGGCGCGGATCTGGGCATCCCCGTCGTCTCGCTCGCCACGGCGCATCCGGCGAAGTTCCCCGACGCGGTGGAAGCCGCGACCGGCGTGCGGCCGGATTTGCCCGCCGCGCTGGCCGATCTCTATGAGCGCGAGGAACGTTTGACCGTGTTGCCGAACGATCTGGCGGCGGTGCGCGCGCATATCACCAAGCATGCGCGGCCGGTGAACGCGCACGAGGGCGTGGCATGAGCTCGGTCGCCGTCACCACGCTTGCGAACGGATTACGGGTCGCGACCGACCGGATGGAGCATGTCGAGACCGTCTCGCTCGGGATCTGGGTCGG
>CAZBRE010000130.1:0-13063 GCA_964494065.1 uncultured Alphaproteobacteria bacterium | reverse complement strand
CACCTCGGGCACCACGGGGCGGCCCAAGGGCTGCATGCTCTCCAACCGCTATTGGGCCGCGATTGCGCGCAAAATCTGCACCTTCGGCGGCATCGGCGCGGACGACGTGATGCTGACCGCCCAGCCCTTCTATTACATGGACCCGCAATGGAACGTCGCCTGCGCGCTCACCGCCGGCTGCCCGCTGGTGATCCTCGACCGGTTCCACCCGACGAGCTTCTGGGAGAAGATCCGCGCGCATGACGTGACGTGGTTCTACTGCTTAGGGACCATGCCGCTGATGATGCTGAACACACCGGCGCAAGCGAACGACACCGACAACAAGGTGCGCATGGTGATGTGCTCGGCGATCCCGCCCGGCCGGCACGCCGAGATCGAGGCGCGTTGGGGCGCGCCCTGGCTCGAGGCCTTCGGCATGACCGAGACCGGCGGCGATCTCGCGGTCTCGCTGGAGGAGCACGACGAACTCCTCGGCTCGGGCTCGATCGGCCGTCCCCTGCCCGACCGCGAGGCCCGCGTGGTCGATGACGAGGACAGCGACGTGTCCGCCGGCACGGTGGGCGAGATGGTGTTGCGCGGGCCCGACATGATGGACGGCTACTTCAAGAACCCGGAGGCGACGGCGGAGATCTTCCGTGGCGGCTGGCTGCATACGGGCGATCTGGTGCGCCGGGACGAGGCCGGGCGCTTCTTTTATGTCGGGCGGAAGAAGGAGATGATCCGCCGCTCGGGCGAGAACATCTCCGCCGCCGAGGTCGAGGAGACGATCGCCAGCCACCCCGCCGTGCGCATGGCGGCCTGCGTTCCCGTGCCCAACGAAATCCGCGGAGAGGAAGTGAAAGCCTATGTCGTGCTGCGCGAGGGCGCGACGGCGGAGCCAGCAGAGATCAACGCGCATTGCGAGGCGCGGCTCGCCTATTTCAAGGTGCCGCGCTATTGGACCTTCGTCGACGACCTGCCGCGCACGCCGTCGGAACGGATCGCCAAGCATGTGCTGGTGAGCGGCGTCGACGATTTACGGGCGGGAGCCTGGGACCGCGTCGACGACGTGTGGCGGTAGGGAGCGGTTCGGGCGGGTTTGACACCCGCCCCTACGAATAGCCGGGCATTGAATGGGGGAGATCTGGAATGGATATCGCGGCACAAGCGGCGGTGGTCACCGGCGGCGCCTCGGGGCTGGGAGCGGCGACCGCGAAGGCGCTGGCCGAGGGCGGCGCGAAGGTGACGCTCTTCGATCTGAACGCGGCGCTGGGTGCGGAGACGGCAAAGGCGCTGGGCGGAACCTTCGCCGCCTGCGACGTCGCCGACGAGGCGAGCGCGGTGGCGGCCTTCGCGGCGGCGCGGGAGCGCATGGACCCGTCCGTATCCTCGTCAACTGCGCCGGCATCGCCGCCACCATCCGCACCACCTCGCGCGGCACGCCGCACCCGCTCGACGCATTCGAGAAGGTGGTGCGGGTCAACCTGATCGGCAGCTTCAACTGTATCCGCCTCGCCGCCACCGAGATGGCGGAACAGGAGCCGCTCGGCGGCGGCGAGCGCGGGGTCATCGTCAACACCGCCTCGATCGCCGCCTACGACGGCCAGATCGGCCAGGCCGCATACGCCGCCTCCAAGGGCGGGGTGGTCGGGATGACGCTGGCGGTCGCGCGCGATCTTTCGAGCCTCGGCATCCGGGTCTGCACCATCGCGCCCGGCATCTTCCTGACGCCGCTCCTGGAAGCCACGCTGACCGACGAGATCAAGGCGGCGCTCGAGGCCAACGTGCCCTTCCCCAAGCGCATGGGCGATCCGGCGGAGTTCGGCCGCCTGGCGCGCGACATCTGCGAGAACGCGATGCTGAACGGCGAGACGATCCGCCTCGACGGCGCGCTCAGGATGCCGCCGCGGTGAAGCGTTTCAGCTTCCCCTGATCTCGCCGCGCAGCTCGCGCTGGATGCGGCGGACCGTGTCGTTGGAGAGGAACGCCATGATCTCGTCGGCGGTCCACTGATCGCCGCGGAAGTTGGTGTAGCCGGAGCGGTTGAGCGCCATGGCGATGTCTTCCGCCGTTTCCGCACCCGTCGACTTGACCCCCTCGATCTCGAGCACGGTCTCGCGGGTGAACTCCTCGGGCGCCTGGGCGCGCTGGCGGCGTGTCTCAGCCATGGCATTGCCCCGTAGTGAAAACCGGGTCGCGGAAGCGCGACCGCGCAGCTTACAGACTTTCTCGGGCGCTGGGAATCGGGCCCCGGCGCGGCAGCAGCAGATGGTAGACGAGAAACCCGGCGAAGCAGAGCGCGAACAGCATCGCCGCCATCTCCAGGAAGGAGCCGTGGCGGGCAAAGCCGGCGACCGGGTTGACGAGCGCTGAAAAGGCGAACTGGAGGAATCCGGTGAGACCCGAGGCGGTGCCGGCGAGCTTCGGGTTGGCGCCGACCGCGCCGGCGAAGGCGGCCGGCACGGTGATGCCGTTGCCGAAGCCGATCACTGCCATCGGGATCATGAAGGCCGCGATGCTGAAATGCCCGGCGAGCCCGATCCCACCGAAGGCCGTCGCCGCGAGCACCGCGATGATGTTGCCGGCGACGATGCCGCGGTGGATGCCGATGCGCGGCAGGATGTGGCTGGAGACGAAGTTGCCGGTGATGTAGCCACCCGGCATGCAAAGCGCGACGAAGCCGTACTGATCCGGGCGCAGGCCGAGCTCGCCGATCATCACGACCGGGCCTGCGGCAAGGTAGATGAAGAACGCGGCCGTTATCATTCCGCCGGTCGCGGTATAGGCGACGAAGGCGCGCTCGCGCATCAGCCCCAGATAGCCGTGGGCCAACTCGCGCAGACCGGCGCCGATGCGACGCTCCGGCGGATGGGTCTCGCGTAGCACGAACGAAGCCGCGGTGAAGGCGACCACGCCCATCACCACCATGGCGAAGAAGACGCCGCGCCAGCCGAAGCCGACCTGGACGATGCCGCCCACCATCGGCGAAAGCATCGGGGTGAGCCCGGCGGCCATGCCGATATAGGCCATATAGCGCGCGCTCTCGGCGGCGCCGGTCATATCGCGCACCATGGCGCGGGCGACCACAATGCCGACCGAGGCGCCGAGCGCCTGGAAGAAACGCGCCGCAATCAGGAGATTGATATCGGCGGCGACGGCGCAGACGATGCCCGCCGCGATGAACAGCGCGAAGCCCGCGACCATCACGGGCTTGCGCCCGAAGCGGTCGGAAAGCGCGCCGACGACGAGCTGCGCCGCCGCGAAGCCGATGAGATAGACCGTCATAGTGAGCTGGACGACGACGACGGGCGTCTTGAACGCCGCAGCAATCGCCGGCAGCGAGGGCGTGTACATCGCCACGCCGATCAGGCTGACCGATACGAAGACGATCAACAGCGGCAGCAAAAGCGCCGTCGGAAGCCGCGGGGACGGATCAGACGTCACAGGTGGCTCCTGTCCGCCGCCCGAGGCCGGTCGGTCGCTCGTCGGTTCGCGCGCATGGAGGTTGATTTATGGCGCGCGGGCCGTCGCCGCCACCGCCGCGAGCGCGCAGGCTGGGCGCGCTCACCGCATGGCGCCAACCGCAGCAGGCTGGCGATTAGTCGCCGGCCAGGAAGTGGGTGATCTGCCAGCGGCCGCGGATCTTTGCGGCGCGCAGACGGTAGCCGGTGGCGGCGTAGTACTGGATCGGGCGGATCCAGCCGGTGCGCCCGTCCTCGAGCTTGACCCGGCTCCACTGGCGCACCCGGCGGCCGTCGGGCAGCCGCTTGATCACATGCTTGTCGAGCTCGACGAGGCGGTAGGTGAGGCGTGCCACGATCTTCGAGTGGTTCGATTGGGCGGCATAGATCGGGATGTCGCGGCCGATGATGTAGGCGCGCGAATAGGGATCGATCGCGCATACCCGAGATTTGGCCCGCGACTTGGGGCGGGGCTTGGATTCGCATTTGGGCACGCGTGATTCGTAGGCGTTTTGATAGGGCGCGATGAAGCCGCGCCGGTCCTTGGTAAAGCCGCCGCCGTTGCGCAGCACCCATTCGAGATGGCCGCGATAGTCGGCCGCGAGCTTCGGCGCCAGCTTGCCGTGCATGGACTTGTCGCCGGCGAGATAGCGCAGGAACTGAGCACGGCCGTTCTTGCCACCGAAACCGAGGAAGATGTCGGCGGCCGCCGCACGGCCGAGCGCGCGGTAATTCCGGCGCTTCAGCGCGGTCAGCACGGATTTCCGGAAGGCGACGAAGGATTTGTCCCGGGAGCCCTCGTCGAAGGGACGGACGGTTTCGGCGTGGGCGGGTGGCGGCGCGGCCAGTGCGAGGACCGCGAGGATGGGCGCACCGAGCGCCAGGATCTGCATGAGGGCGGCGCAAAATGACGCCAATCGCTGTGGCATGTGAACGATAGTCCTTTCCGCGGCCGCCATCCCATCCCAACACCGAGGATAGACGGACCAAACCGGTCGAAATCAGATGGTGCGCCCTACCCGTCCCCGCCCAGTTTCTTGCGCAACAGCTCGTTGACCGACTTCGGGTTCGCCTGACCCTGGGTCTGCTGCATCACCTGGCCGACGAACCAGCCGATCGTCTTGGGGTTCTCGCGGGCCTGGGCGGCCTGGTCGGGATTGTCGGCGATGATCTTGTCGACAATGGCCTCGATGGCGCCGGTGTCGGTGATCTGCTTCAGGCCCTTTTCCTCGACGATCTCGGCGGCGGCGCGGCCGGTGTTGAACATCTCGACGAAGACGTCCTTGGCGATGCGCGATGAGATCGTGTCGTCGGCGATGAGATCGATGAGCCCGCCCAGGGCTTCGGCCGAGACGGGCGAGTCGGCGATCGTCTTGTCGGCGCGGTTAAGCTGCCCGAAGAGCTCGGAAGTGACCCAGTTGGCCGCCAGCTTGGGATCGCGTTTTGGTTTGCCGGCACCGTTCGCGCCGAGGACGGTCTCGAAATAGGCGGCCGTTTCGCGCTCGGCGACCAACACGCCGGCATCGTAGAGGGAGAGTCCGTATTCGCCGGTGAAGCGCGCCTTCTTCTGATCGGGCAGCTCGGGGAGGCTTGCCTTGATCTCGGCCACCCAGTCGGGATCGAGCACAAGCGGCAGCAGGTCGGGATCGGGGAAGTAGCGGTAGTCGTGGGCCTCTTCCTTGGAGCGCATCGGCCGGGTCTCGCCGCGGTTCGGATCGAAGAGGCGGGTCTCCTGGACGATGCTGCCGCCCTCCTCCAGCACCTCGATTTGGCGTTGCGCCTCGTAGTCGATCGCGGCTTCCACGAAGCGGACCGAGTTCACGTTCTTGGTCTCGGTGCGCGTGCCATACGCTTCACCCGGCCGGCGGACCGAGACGTTCACGTCGGCGCGCAGGCTCCCCTCCTCCATGTTGCCGTCGCAGGTGCCGAGGTAGCGGAGGATCGAGCGGAGCTTACGGATGTAGAGCCCGGCCTCTTCGGAGGAGCGGAGATCGGGCTCGGAGACGATCTCCATCAGCGCCACGCCGGCGCGGTTCAAATCGACATAAGTGTTCTTGGGGTCCTGGTCGTGAAGGAGCTTGCCCGCATCCTGTTCCAGATGGAGCCGCGTGATACCGACGCTGCGGGTGCCGCCATCGGGCAGATCAAGCTCGATCGTTGCGTGCCCGACGATGGGCTGCTGGTACTGCGAGATCTGATAGCCGGGCGGGAGATCGGGATAGAAGTAGTTCTTGCGGTCGAAGACCGAGTGCAGGTTGATCTTCGCCTGCAGGCCAAGACCGGTGCGCACCGCCTGCTCGACGCAGGTCCGGTTGATCACCGGCAGCATGCCGGGGAAGGCCGCATCGACGAAGGAGACTTGCGTGTTCGGCTCGGCGCCGAAGGCCGTCGCGGCGCCGGAGAAGAGCTTGGCTTGCGAGCTCACCTGGGCATGGATTTCCAGTCCGATCACGACCTCCCACTCGCCGGTCTCGCCTTCGATCGTCGTCTTTGCCTGTGTCGTCATGACTGTCTCCGGCCCTTAGATCCGGTCCCTTAGATAGAGATCGCGCGGAATGTCGCAACGCCGGTCAGGATCAGGAAGAGAACCCCGAAGGCGAGCAGGCGCCATGATCTCCGCACCCGCGGTGCATGCGAGCGGTCCCAGCGCAGGCGGATCACCGCGGCGACGATCGCCAGCACCGGACAGACGATGAGCGCGATGACCTGCACGATCGAGGGCAGCCATTTGTAGGCATCGAGCGGTCCCTGCCAGACCCCGAAGACGGCGAGCGCGAAGGCGACCCAGAAAAGCGAGGGCGGGAAAAGCAGCCATTCGCCCGCCGCGGCGGCCCGCGCCACGCGCTCGCGGCCGGGGCTGCGAAGAACAAGGCGTTGGCCAGGAGGACGGGACATCGCGGTTATCCGTCAGCGGCCCGCCACGAAGGCCGGCTCCGCATCGAAGCCCGCGGCATCCTCGATGATCTGGGCGACGCGGAACATGGTCGCCTCGTCGAAGGCGCGGCCGAGCACTTGCAGGCCGAGCGGCAGGCCGTCGGCAGACAAACCCGCCGGCACCGAAATGCCGGGCAGGCCCGCGAGGCTCGCGGGCACGGTGAAGACGTCGTTCAGATACATCGCGATCGGGTCGTCCATCTTGTCGCCTTGGGCGAAGGCCGGGCTGGGCGCGGTGGGCGTCAGGATCGCATCGACGTGCTCGTAGGCCGCTTTGAAGTCATCGGCGATCAGCGTCCGCAGCTTCTGCGCCTTTATATAGTATGCGTCGTAGTAGCCGGCAGAGAGGACGTAGGTGCCGATGAGCACGCGGCGGCGCACCTCCTGACCGAAGCCCTCACCGCGCGTGCGCTCATACATCTGCGTCAGCTCGCCGCCCTCGACGCGGAGACCGTATTTGACGCCGTCATAGCGCGCGAGATTGGACGACGCCTCGGCGGGGGCGACGATGTAATAGGTCGGCAGCGCATATTTCGTATGTTTGAGGCTGATCTCTTTCGTTTCGGCGCCGGCGTCCTTCAGCCACTCGATGCCCTGCTGCCACAACGCCTCGATCTCCGGCGGCATGCCCTCGAGCACGTATTCCTTGGGGATGCCGATGGTCATGCCCTTGATGCCGTCTTTGAGCGTCGCCTCGTAGTCGGGCACGGGCTCGGGGACGCTGGTCGAGTCCTTGGGGTCGTGGCCGGCCATCGCGCGCAGCATGATCGCGGCGTCGCGCACGGTGCGGGTGAGCGGGCCCGCCTGATCGAGCGAGGAGGCGAAGGCGACGATGCCCCAGCGCGAGCAGCGGCCGTAGGTCGGCTTCATGCCGACGATGCCGCAGAAGGCGGCGGGCTGACGGATCGAGCCGCCGGTGTCGGTGCCCGTCGCGCCCAGCGCCGCGCGCGCGGCCACGAGCGCCGCCGAACCGCCCGACGAGCCGCCGGGTACGAGCGGCCGGTTGTCGCCCTCGCGCCGCCAGGGGTTCTCAACCGCGCCGTAATAGCTCGTCATGTTGGAGGAGCCCATGGCGAACTCGTCCAGATTGGTCTTGCCGAGCATCACGGCGCCTTCGCGCCAGAGGTTGGCGGTGACGGTCGACTCGTAGGGCGGCTCGAAGGCGTCGAGGATGTGCGAGCCGGCGGTGGTCAAAATGCCTTCGGTGCAGAAGAGATCCTTGATCGCGAGCGGCAGCCCCTCGACGAGGCCGGCTTCGCCGGATTTCCGGCGTGCGTCGGAGGCCTTGGCCATGTCGGCGGCGCGCTCGAAGGTCTCGGTGATGAAGGCGTTGAGCGGCCGCGCGGCCTCGGCGGCGGCGATATGCGCGCCGGTGAGCTCGGTGGATGAGGTCTCGCCGCTCGCGAGCGCATCGCGGGCTTGGGCCAAGGTGAGTTCGTTGAGGGTGGTCATGGGCCTATCTCGGCGCGCGCTGTCACGCGCGGACCCCTCACCCTCCCATCGCTATCGCGATGGGCCCCTCCCTCTCCCACAAGGGGAGAGGGGCAAGGAAGCGCTCTGCCCTGATTCCCTCTCCCCTTGAGGGAGAGGGTTAGGGTGAGGAGGAACCCCAGCCCCATCACTCGACCACCTTGGGCACCTGGAAGAAGCCCTTGCCGCCCTGCGGGGCGTTCTCAAGGATCTTCTCCGGATAGCCACCGTCGGTGACCTCGTCCTCGCGCATCGGTAGCACAACGGCCACGACCGAGGTCATGGGCGCGACGTCATCGGTCGGCACCTCGTTCAGCTGCTCGATCCAGCCGAGGATGTTGGAGAGCTCGCCCGCCAGCCCGTCGAGCTGGTCGTCGGCGACCTCGATCCGGGCGAGCCGCGCGATGCGGCGGACCGTGTCCTTGTCGAGCGCCATGGTGCGACTAGAGGGTGAGATTGTAAGAAATCGGCATCGGATCGCACCCTTAGCACCGGGTTTCAAACCGTGCAAGCAGCGCGCCCCGCATAGCCGCCCGCGCGTATGGACAATGCGGGGCGCACGGGCGAGCATCGGTCCCCGGCGACATGGCGGCGAGGTGCCGGCGAACCGACAACGACTGGAGAGGCCTGCGTGCCCGAGATCGACAGCCCAGCCGACATGAAAGCAGCGCTTGGCGCGTCCGAGGCGCCACACCGGCGAGTACTGGGCTTCGACGTGGGCGAAAAGACGATCGGGCTCGCGCTTTCCGATGCGAGCCTGTTGACGGCGACACCGCTGGAGACGATCAGACGGCGGAAGTTCACCACCGATGCCGAGCGGATCGCGGCGATCTGCGCCGAGCACGGCGTCGGCGGGCTGGTCATCGGCCTGCCCGTCAACATGGATGGCAGCGAAGGCCCGCGCGCCCAGTCGACACGGCAATTCGCGCGCAATCTCGATGCCAAGTTGGGGCTGCCGTACGCCTTCTGGGACGAGCGGCTCTCGACCGCCGCGGTGGAGCGGATGCTGGTGGATGAAGCGGATATGACGCGGAAGCGCCGCGGCGAGGTCGTCGATAAGCTGGCGGCGAGCTACATCCTGCAGGGCATGCTGGATGCGATGGCGCGGGTCTGACTAGGCCTCGTCCTGGCCTGCGTGTTTGCGGATGTATTCCACGGCGATGAAGATCACGTCGACGCTCTCGCCGTCGCTTGAGAGCGGCATCATGATGTCCTCGATCGTGGTGAAGTCGCGCATCGGGCCGATATAGGGGATGTCGCTGCGTACGGGCTGCTTCTCATTGAGCACGCGCTCGCTACAGGTCCATAAGCGGCTTCCCTGGCGCTGGCCCTCGAACTCGGAGAAGCGCCGGCCCGTATAGGGCGCCGACATATGGTCTTCCACGAGGGTGCCAATGAGGCGGTAGCGGAAATCAAGCGGGTCGCGCAGCACGTCGAGCAGAATGACGTGAGGCAGGATGGGGATCATCTCCATCGGATCGATATCGGCGCGCGCCGGCATCGGGCGATGGCCGCGCTTCTCGTTCCAGTAGGCAAGCGCCTGCTGGAGCGTCGGCGATTTGATTTCCGTGAGGGCGCCGTCCATCACGAGGCGAATACCTTTGTGTCTTTCGCGTGCATTAGGATATATGCGCGCCGGCAGGTGCCGGCGTCGGGGCGGCACACTAGGGGCGAAGGCTTTCGAAAGGATTAGCGCGAGCCAGGCGCGCCGCGCGGGAGAGCGCTGAAAAAGGCCCAGATCTCGGCCTCGGCCGTGATATCGCGGCTGACCTTGCCGATTTCGGCCTCGGGACGGGTCTGCCGCCCGCCCGGCCAGGTATGGCCGCCGCGGTCGATGGTATAGAGCACCACCTGCGAGCCCTGCCGGCAATTCTGATAGCTCTCGCGGCGCACCACGGTGCCGTCGCCGGGCGCCTTATCGGCCAGATCATTGCGGATCGGGGCGTCCGAGCAGCCGTTCTTCTCCGCCCAGTATTCGATCGTGTCCTCGGTCGACAGCAGCTTGCCGAGCCGGCGGAAGCCGGAGCGCATCTCCCCGCCCCGCCACGGCACGATCGGATCGGCGGTGCCGTTCATCACCAGGATCGAGACCGGGCGCTTGGGCATGCAGCGAAAGCGCATGCGGTCGGGGAAATTGGCCATCACCGCAGCGACGCCGTGGATCCTGTCGGCGGCATCGCAGGCCACGCGCATCGCCAGCATGCCGCCATTGGCCGCCCCGACGACGAAAACCCGGTCGCCGGTGATGCCGTGCTGGCCCTTCAGGGCATCGATCAGCTTCACCAGGAAACCGACATCGTCGATGTTCTGCGCATGCGCCCGGTAGCCGATGCGCGTGCGGCCATCGTTCCAGTGCCGCTCGACGCCCTGGGGATAGACGACGGCGAACCCGGCCTTGTTGGCGAGCGTGCTGAGCCCCGTGAAGCGCGCGAAGCCCGCGGCCCGGCCGCCGCCGTCGTGAAGCGCAATCACCAGCGGCAGCGATTTGCTGGCATCCGCCACGGCCGGTGGCAGGTGGAGGATGTAGCTTCGCTTGAGGCCGCCATGCTCGATGCGGCCGTTGAGGTCCCGTCCGGCATCCACGGCGCCGGCCGGCAGGCCGACGACGCACAGGCCGAGCGCGAGCGCCAACGCGGTGGCGCGGCGGATACGGGATCGGCGGACGGATCGCGGTGCGAGCATCACCCAATCAATCTATGGGGCGGGCGCGGCGCTGCCAACCTTCGCTTGCACATGCGCGCGCATGTCGGGGCTGTCGGCAGGGCGCTTGTCCGTGCCGCTCCCCTCCCCTATAAGCCGCGCCATGGCTGGACCACTCGCCGGACTCCGCGTCTTCGACATGACCCGCATCCTCGCGGGCCCCACGGCCACGCAGGTGCTGGCCGATCTCGGTGCGGATGTGATCAAGATCGAACGGCCCGGCCGCGGCGACGACGTGCGCGGCTGGGGCCCGCCGTATCTCAAGGACCCCGACGGCAAGGACTGTCCGAGCGACAGCGTCTATTTCAGCGCGGCCAACCGCAACAAGCGCTCGGTCACCCTGAACCTCGCCAGCCCCGAGGGCCAGGCGCTGGCCAAGCGGCTGATCGGCCAATGCGACGTCGTCTTCGAGAACTACAAGGTCGGCGATCTGAAGAAATACGGCCTCGCTTACGAGCAACTCAAAGACGACAACCCGGCCCTGATCTATTGCTCGCTGACCGGCTTCGGCCAGACCGGGCCGTATGCCGAGCGCGCCGGCTTCGACCTCGTCGTACAGGCGATGGGCGGCATGATGAGCATCACCGGCCCGGCGGGCGGCGACGTCGGCGACGGTGTGAAGGTCGGCGTGGGCATCGCCGACATCATGACCGGCATGTATTGCAACATCGCCATCCTGGCGGCGCTGCGCCACCGCGACGCCACCGGCGAGGGCCAGCATCTCGACCTCGCCCTGCTCGACTGTCAGGTCGCCTGGCTGGTGAACGAGGGCATGAACTTCCTGCACACCGGCAATCGCCCCAAGCCCTGGGGCACGGCGCACGCGACCATCGTGCCGTACCAGTCCTTCCCCGACGCCAATGACGAGCACTTCATCCTCGCCGTCGGCAACGACCGACAGTTCCAGCGCTTCTGCGCGTTCGCGGGCGCGCCCGAACTGGCCGAAGACCCGCGCTTCCTCACCAATCCCCTGCGGGTACAGCACCGGCCGGAATGCGTCGAAGCAGTGAGCGAGCTGACGCGCCGGCATCCGCGCGCGCACTGGCTCGAAGGCCTGCCGCCGCTGGGCGTGCCCTGCGGGCCGGTCAACGCCATCGACCAGGTCTTCGACGAGCCCCAGGTGAAGGCGCGCGGCATGCGGATCGAGATCGAGCACCCGGCGTCGGGCAAGCCCGAGGCCCATATCGCGAGCCCCATCCGCATGGAGAAGACGCCGGTCGAGTACCGCAGGCCGGCGCCGATGCTGGGACAGCACACCGAGGAGGTGCTGGGCGAGTTGTTGGGCATGGGCGCGGACGAGATCGCGGGACTGCGGGACAAGGACGCGATCTAGGGTTTTTGCTCAATTGGCGTTTTTTTCGATTGGGGATTTTCGCCCGAAGATTTCGCTAGCGGCTCGTGTTAGTCTGTTATCGGACAAAGTGACCGCACGGAGGCGCCCCGATGCCCGACGACCGCCCTGTCTATCAAGCCAGCACCGACGTCATGGCCGTATGGCCGGACGCCTCGGGCAACACCGTGAACGGGCTTGGCGAGGCCGAGGGCGGGCGGCCGCGGCCGGTCTTCTGGCGCTACGACGGATCGACCGCGCACGAGCCGGTCATGCTCTATTTCTTCGAGCGCGACGCGGACAATGAGCGGATCAAGGACGCGCGCCGCTACCGCAAGCGCATGGACGCGATTCCGGTGGAGGACGTGGCGCCGGAAAAGATCGAGAAGTCGGCGGCGGAATGGACCGCGGAGGTGAAGGCGGCGGCGCTCGAGCTTGGTGCGGATGTCGTCGGCATCTGCGCCTACCGCCCGGAATGGACCTTCGAGGACCGGCCCCAGCCGAAGGGCGCCTGGGCGGTCATGATGGGCTTCGCCCATGTCTACGAGAACATGAACACCGCGCCCCACGAGGACGCTTACGTGGAAGTGATGAACCAGTACGAGCGCGCCGGCGGCACCGCCAAGCGCCTCACCAACTGGATCCGCGAGCGCGGCCATGTCGCGGAGCCCAAGACCGGGCCGATGACCGAGGACGTGCTGATGATCCCGGCGGCGATCGCGGCGGGGCTGGGCGAGCTCGGCAAGCACGGCTCGATCATCAACCGCAAATACGGCTCGAGCTTCCGGCTCTCGATGGTGACCACGGACATGCCGCTGGTCGCGGACAAGCCCGACGTCTTCGGCGCCGATATGTTCTGCGAGAGCTGCCAGGTCTGTGCCAACGCCTGTCCGCCCGACGCGATCTACCGCGAGAAGCAGATGGTCCGGGGGCAACGCAAATGGTACGTCGACTTCGACAAGTGCGTGCCCTACTTCGTCGACAACAAGACCTGCGGGCTCTGCCTCGCCGTCTGTCCGTGGTCGCGTCCCGGCATCGCCGACAATCTGGTCCAGAAGATGGCGAAACGCATGGCGGCGCGGAGCAGCGCCGCCGCTGAATAGGGCGCGGACCCGCGCGGCGACGATGTCGATCAGATCGGCAGGAAGCCCTTTTTCTTCTTGCCCTTGGGCTTGGTTTCCTTGGTCGG
>CAZBRE010000129.1:11267-13185 GCA_964494065.1 uncultured Alphaproteobacteria bacterium | reverse complement strand
GCCCCCTGAGGACCGCAGTACTGGAGCACGTTCCAGGCTGCATTTTCGATGAGATTGGTAGGCAATCGATGCTCCTGCTTTTACCGGTTGCGTGTTGATTTGCCGCAGGCTGCAGGAAAATGCGGCAATGGAGCCGATTAACGGCTAATGCGATCGCAATCATCCGATACGGCTCAGTTGTGCTCGCGGTTCCTACTGTTCCGACTCCCCGTTCCAACTAACTGCTCCTTTCATATGAAGAATTATGAAGAATTAAACTTTGGAACGGATGGAACGGATGAATTGAATGTGATCCAAGTGCACGGGCGCAGACGCAATTGTAGATAGCGGTTGGATTCGCCGTTCCAACCGTTCTGATAATAATTGTATGTTACTGATCAATCACTTGGGTGGAACATACGACTGGACGGTTGGAACGCATTCAAACCTAAAATCGCACGACTAAGGGCGGTAGTTCGGTCGGGTAGTGAACGTTGCGGGCCCCCGCAACCATCTAAAGCTCATATGAATCAGCAAGATAGCCCGCCATATGGCGGGCTGTTTTTGTTTTTACCTGGCGCAATGCGTTGCCCCTGAAAGCCGACGTTCCATACGATCCCCCCGAAGAGAGCAGAGTATTTAATCGTGGAAACGAAAGCCACGTGATCGCGAAATGCACTATGTCCGCTCTTGCTGGAAGAGCGGACTTGCGGCGATCGAGAATCAATGGCCGCTTGTGACCCAGCGCGGACGTCCGCCGATCGGGCGATTTTCACCGGTTTAGGCTTTTCGATCGGCTTCTTCGAGAAGCCCGACAACGATTGAACACGGCACTCGGTGTGTCAGATTGAGATGCTGTATCGGCCGCCAATGCTTGTACATTGCGGCCCGGGGACGTTAGCTCCGCAAATCTTCCAGCCAAGCCGCCGGTGCGGAGATGAGGCACGTGTCGCGATCAAACCAGAGTCTTGACGGCATAGGCCTGCTGACGGGACTGACGCAGGCTGAGCGCGGGGAGCTGGCGAAAAAGGCAAGCTGGCGGCGCTACAGCCCGGGCGAAGCGATCCTGCATTATCTTGACGTCTCAGGCGATGTCTTCTTCGTCGTTGCCGGTCGGGTCCGCGCCCTCAACTATTCGCGCTCGGGCCGGCAAGTGAGCTATCGGGACATCGATGCCGGCGAGATGTTCGGCGAGTTCTCGGCGATCGACGGCGAGCCGCGTTCGTCCAGCGTCGTTGCGGCTTCGCCTTGTGTGATCGCGTCGCTGTCCGCCGACCGATTCTGGCAGTTGCTACGCGAGCGGCCGTCCGTCGCCGCGGCGCTGCTGCGGCATTTCACGAAGCTGCTGCGGTACTATTCCGAGCGGGTGAAAGAACTGGCAACGCTTCCCGTGGGCGTTCGCGTCCAGGTCGAGTTGCTGCGCCTTGCCCGGAAAGATAGTCGCGACGGCGACCGGCTAATCATCGAGCACGCCCCCACCCACGCCGATTTGGCCGATCGGATCGGCACCAACCGGGAAGCCGTGACCCGTGCATTGGGCGCTCTTCGTCGCGACGGCGTGCTGCAATCCAAGCGTGGCACTCTGATCATCGCCAAGGCGAGCATGCTTGAACGGGCCATCGTCGAGGCCGCCGGCGAATAGCCAACAAGCAGCGATTCCGGGCCGCTCCGCTTTTTTCCCCGAATGTGCCAAACGGCACATATTTCGGGCCGACAAGCCGCCAATCTGACCGCGTATCCGGGCCGGGTCGTTCTTCGATCATGGCCACCCACCAACGGGGCGCACTTTCGGCCAAGTCGCGGAACCGCGATCGCCGCCCCGATATCCAAAGCGAGGTCACATGATCATGATTGGCGGACGCAAAACCGTCAAAGACGTCGCTTCTGCATGGCTCGTCTTTGCCGGATTCTTCCTCGTTCTGTTTGTGCTGTTCTGATC
>CAZBRE010000129.1:0-11167 GCA_964494065.1 uncultured Alphaproteobacteria bacterium | reverse complement strand
CTTTCGACGCACGCCGCTTACCGTGGGAGACGCCGGGCTCGTCTTGGGCGGTCGATTGACGGCCTAGCCGACGCGGCGATGCTCGGAACGGCAGGGCCTGCTCGTGAGCGCTTATGCAAAGAGCCGATCCGGTCCGGGCGGACCGCCTTCGAGGGGCGAGCCGCCGCAGGGCGAGCTTGGACCTTTATTTGACGCCTTGCGGGACGCCCAGCGGTCCCCCGCGATCGACTGTCTTCTTCACACTGTAGCCGACCGAGAGTGGGGCCCCGACGATCCGGAGGTCATGGACCTGTCGCAGCCGTTCGACGTGCGCCGCCAGGCGATCATGCCGGAGGAATGGTTCCCGGAACTCCGCAGCGCCGTGGGCCGGGATTTGACGGTTGCCGAGCGTATCGCATTAGGCAACGAGATCATTCGCTGGTTCCTCTCCGGGATTCTTCATGGCGAGCAGGCCGCGTTCTACATCAGCGCGCAGCTCTGCCTACGCTTGGAGGACGCGGCGGCTCGCGAGTTTATGGCGAACCAGGCCCGCGAGGAGGCGCGTCATGCCCGCGCCTTCTCAAGGTACATCGCCCGTCGCTGGGGCGCCGCCTACAGCCCAGGCGAGGCCTTCGGACGCCTGCTCCGCGATCTCCACGACACCGACCGCATCGACTACAAGATCGTCGGCATGAGCGGCCTCATCGAGGGGTTCGCCATGGGGGCGCTCTCTAATATCCGCGCTCATACCCTCGATCCGGCCCTGGATCGGATGCTCGGACACGTGCTGAGGGACGAGACGGTCCACCACAATTTCGGGACGATCTGGCTGGAGGAGACGAGGGGCCGTTATTCGGGGCTGGATTGGCAAGAGCTCCGACATTTCGCGCATCGCGCATACCTGGCGCTCCGCCTCAATCTCGTCAGCATCTATCAACGGCGGGAGATTTACGCGCCGCTGGGCCTCGACTGGCGGCGGGTCCGCCTCGCTATACGTGAAAGCCGCGGACGGCGCGAAAAGGCGCCGGGCCTCGAAGAGGGGATCAACCCGCTCACGGTGCTCGCGAGAAACTTGGTGCGGATGGGGCTGATGCCGACGACCCAAGCCAGGCCGCAACACGGCAGCAGCCCCGTCCTGGTCGAGGCAGTCGATAGCTAAAGATCAGCCGGTATCGGCGCGAACGGCGGGGTAAACAGCCGTCAGCGCCCGGAGACCCTCTCGGCAATCTTTGTGGCCCGATCGAGCCATTCCGTCATGCCGAGATCGCGGTACATCGCGATCGCCGTCACCATGTGCTCGCGCGCCGCATCGCTATCGCCCTGTTGGCCCTGCAGTCGCGCCAGAACGAGATGACAGTGCGCAACGTCGGGCTGCATACCTCGCTCCTCGGCGAGCTCCAGCGAGCGGCCTGCGGCTGTGTTTGCCTCTTGCGCCTTATCTTTCGCGTTGCTCAGCGCCAACGCCTCCAGCCGGCGCGCCGCGACCTCGATCGCGGCAAAGCCGTGGCGAACGGCCAAGCGGGTCGCCTTTTGCAGACGCGCGGCAAAGCCCGTGAGGTCGCCCCGCTGCAGCAATGTAAAGGCGAGGTTCAGCGACGAATAGGCCACACCGAAGCTCAATCCCGTGCGTTCATTGCGATCGATGGCGTCCTCAAGGATGGTAATCGCCTCATCGCCACGGGCGACATTGGCATAGGTATATCCGAGGCTGGTCGCCACGACGGGGATCAGAAACTCGATCTGCGCTTGCGTCGATCGCTGGTAGGCGTCCTCCAGCCAGTCGACCGCCTCGGCGTTCGCGCCGCCGTACGATATGGCGAACCCTTTATACCAGCGAGCGATCGCCTGGTCGTAAGGACGCCCCAGTTCGTCGGCGATTGCCACCGACTTGTCGACGTGACGCCGGCTATCCTCGAAACGGCCCAGATAGGCCTCGACCGCGCCCAGCATGCCGAGCCACAGCACCGAGATGGTACCGGCCGTACCGATGCGCTTTGTACGAAATTCCCCTGCTACGCGGGCCTCCCGCGCTAACAGCAACGCGCGGGCACGTTCGAACCTGCCGGCCCACATGTAGCTTTGTGCGAGGTGGTAGGACCCGGCGAGCCGCATCTGATCGTCGTCGATGCGCTCGGCGATCTCGAGGCCGGCCTTGCCCGCCGCCTCGGCTTTGTCGAGATCGCCTGTGTAGTTGAAGGCAAAGGTCTGCGAGATCTTGGTCGCACCAAGGCGCCATTCGTCGCCGAGGTCTTCGGCCAGCGCTTCGGCCTCGGCCAAACGCTGGACCATCTTTGCAGCATCACCCATCGCGCCCAGCGGCGCCCGAAGCGCGAGGCGCAGATCGATCTCGAGCTTTCGCCGCTCGTCATCCTGCGGCAAATGGCTCAAGGCTTGCAGCGCCCCGTCAAGGTGACGCACCGCCTGATCGTAGGACGAGTGTTCCAGGGCCCTGAAGGCGGCCCGCCGCGCGTATTTCACGGCCGTTTCCCACATTTCGGCCGATTTGGCGTGCTGTGCGAGACGGTCCGCATAACGGTCCATCTGATTGTGGTAACGCGTCTCGATCGCGGTCACGACCGCCGCATGCAGCGCGCGCCGGTTGGCCTTCAATACGCTCTCATAGGCGACGTCGCGGATCAGCCCGTGTTTGAATGCATAGAGCAGCTCGGGCGACAGCTGCGTTTCGAGCATGAACTCTTGAAGTTTGAGCGGCGCCATGCGGGCAAGCATGGTGTTCTCATCGAGCCCGGACGTGATCCGCAGGAGCGCTGCCGGCACGGTTTCGCCGATCACCGATGCCGTCTGGAGCAGGCTGCGGACGTCGGGCGACAAGCGGTCGATGCGCGAGGCGATCACCGCTTGCACCGTGACCGGCAGCTCAATTTCCGACAGAGCCTTGGTCAGGGTGAGCCGGTCTCCGTCCGAAACAAGCGCGCCTGAATGCCTGAGGTCACCGACGATCTCCTCGATGAACAATGGCGTTCCGGCCGAGCGCTCGATGATATGCAGTTTGAGATCGTTCAACGTGTCATCGTCACCCAACAGAGTCTCCAAGAGCTCCATCGCGGCGCGGCGGTCCAGGGGTTCCAGACGGATCCCTGTGTGATGCGGATTGTCGCGCCAGGGACTGACGAATTCCGGGCGGAAAGACGCGACCAGGAGCAAGCGGCTACCGGCCAGCTTATCGACGACAAGGTCGAGCAGCGCGAGCGTCTCGCCATCGACCCAGTGCAAATCCTCCAGGATCAGGACCACTGGCCGGTGCTGCGAAGCGTGCAGGACAAGATCGACCATGGCCTGCCTGATACGGAGACGGCGCTCGGCCGGCTCGAGAACCCGCCACCCTTCATCGGTTACCTCGATGTGGAGCAGGTCCTGGTAGGCGGCCAAGTGAACCCGAAGGCTCTCGTCCAGCATGGCAACCGTTTCGTTGAGCTTCTGAGCAATGACATCAGGCGCATCCTGGTCGTCGACCGCGAGCCAGGTGCGCAAAATGCTCTCGACCGGGTAGTAGGAAACGGCCTGCGACTCGGGCGAACCGCTGCATTCGACGACCGTTAGCTTCTGGCCGCCGAGATTCGCAATGAACTCGTGCACCAACCGCGATTTGCCGACGCCCGGGTCCGCTTCGACCGTGAAGAGAATGCCATGCCCGTCAATGGCCTGTGCCAGCGCCGAATTGAGCGCATCGAGTTCGACGTTGCGGCCGACCAGCCGGGTCAGGCCGCGGGCGGCGCGGACCTGCCAGCGGCTCCGCACCCGTTGGCGCTCGGCGAGCGCGTAAACGTCTACCGGGCCGGAGCGGCCCTTCACGTTGACCGGCCCCAACGACTCCACATCGACAAAGCCCTCGACCAGCCGATAGGTGGCAGCGGTGAGGCATATCTTTCCGACCTGGGCTAGCTGCTCCATGCGCGCGGCGATGTGCACGGCGGAACCCGAGGCGTCGTAGTTGATCGAGAGATCGTTCTCGATCGACCGCACGACGACAGGCCCCGAATGCAGGCCCACCCGAATTGCGATATCGGGGTCGCCCGCCGCGGCGATCGCGCGCTGCATGGCGAGCGCCGCATAGCAGGCACGCAAGGCGTGGTCTTCGTCCGCGAGCGGCGCCCCGAACAGAGCCATGATGCCGTCGCCTTGGACGCGGCACACCGTTCCCTCATATCGGTGGACCGCCGCGATCATCGTTGCCAGGGCCGGATCGAGCCTCGCGATCGCGTCCTCGGCGTCGAGCGTGTCGATCAGTGCGGTGGAGCCGCCGATATCGGCGAACAGCACGGTGACGAACTTGCGCTCACCTTGGACGGCTTCGCGGTTCTGCCGGATGCGCTCGGCCAGATGCTCAGGCGTATAGGCGCTCGGCGGTGCGAGCGTGTCCGACAGCCGTCGGATGCCGAACCCTGTGGTCGTCGCAACCATGCCTCACCAAACCTACCGAGCTATCTGTCGGGTCGTCTTGCCGGGGCTGTTGTTCGAGCGTATCCCACACGAAAGCCTGGGTGGGCCGCCAATTGGGCGCCAAGGGGCCTCTTTAGGCCTCGTATTCTCGCGCTACGCAATGTGGCCAGCGGGATTCACGCCAATTGCCATTGTAGCACGGCCGGCCGCGAATCAATATCGCTCGCTACGAGCTTCCGGAGCGCGGGTCTGCGTGCGGCCGGTAGCCAATCCACGCCAAACCGGCCCGATAGACCATCGAAAGCCCATACCACGTCGCCAGGAACGCAATGCATTCGAGAGTGAAGCTGCCGAACCTGTAAAGGAATTCCGCAGTGACCATCGCTACCGCAAATGGCGGGAGGTCTCTGATCAGATAGTTCGGCACGTCGCGCAACACCGCATTCATCGCCGCGTCCCTTCGGCTAGGCTGGCGTTTCGTACCGCCGTGCATTGCGCCGGTAGCTTAGCGCAAATGCGCTGGCGGTGTCTGCGGTTCAATCAACGCCGCCAGGTGCTTATCGCGGTGGGACCCACCGTTCCTTGGCAGAAAAGCGGAACTCGTCTAAGTTCCAAGGTGGTCTTTAGGCTGAGTGTGGGATGCCGAGACCCGAAAAAGCACCTAGTCAACATTGGAAGAACGGGAGGGAACCCATGGGATGGGCTAAAGGACGGTTCCCGGTCTTAAGTCAGCTGAACGTCATCACCAATCCTGCGAATATCGACGATACGTACGACTTCTTCACGGGACAATATGGCCCAGACGGCTCGGGCTATCAGGTCGGCAGTCTCGCCTCCGACTGGGCTGCCGGGGGCAAGGGTACGCCGCCTCCGCCATGGGAGGAGGACGAAGACAATCCCTGGAACAAGGGCGACGCAGACGAGTGGCGCGCCCATTGTCAGAAAAGCCTCAAGATGACCAATCAGGGCCTGGATCATGACGGCAAGTCCACCGGCGGCACGGTAGAGGATGATCTGAGGACCTGGATTGTCGACGCCATCCTGAAAAAGCAGCAGATCGTCTACCGGTATCGTCGCAACAAAAGCGCAGGCGCCGATTGGCAAGCCGACCGGGAGCAAAAAAACGGGCGCTGGTACATCACCGTCTCCGGACCGGGATTCTAGCCCGGTACATGGCGGAGGCCGGCGCTAGATCGCGCGCCGGAACACTCCGGCGCCATGGGTCGCCACGAAGCAGGTCCAATCGGCCTCTCGCACGACGCCGCGCATGAGCCTGACTTTGGGAAGGCCGTTGTCGTCCGCTTGCCAGCTCATGCCGCCGTCGAAACTGTAGACGATACATTTTTCGCGGATCGCAAGAAGCGCGTCCTCGTATCTGCCCTCCAGGATGGCTGCATGCCCGCCGTAGCCACCCCCACGTTGCTCGCCGGCCATGCCAGCACTCGGCAGTGGGCGCAGCGCACATGTCTCGCCGGCGACGTCGCCGCGGCAGATCGTGGAGCCTTCGCCATGCCGGACGCATACATAGAAGCGGTGCGCATCCCACCGACTGACCGCAATATTTGCGATGGTGCCGCCCCGGCATTGCGGGCCGCAGAGCTGCGCCCATGTGGTGCCCGCATCGCTGGAATGCCAGATCCGGGATTTGGTGTCCCCTGCATAGGCGATGCGATGATCCGACGGCGCGATCGCCACGGATGTGAACTTGGCATCGCGCAATTGCAGCGCGCTTGACCAATCGGGCGAACGCCCGGGGCGACGACGCAGGAGCGACCGTCGATCGGCATCGACGGCCAGCAATTCGTATGGCCGCGTGCGTGAGGCTGCCAAGGGCTGATCGGCGTGCAACGCGGTGTCCGGACCGTCTTCGATGGCCTCCCACGTACCCTCCGGGCGTCGCCGAAAGCGCATCAGGTTGCTCCATTGGGAATCGGCGTAGACCTCGTCCGAACGGCCGGGGACGAACATCAGGGAGCCGCCTTCGCCCCAACCCAGGCTCGTCCAGTCGCCGCCGCCGTCGGAGATATGCGCGCTGGCATCGTGCAGCGACGCGCCGTAGCGCAGCGTGGGTCCGTCCGAAACGCTGATGTCATAGGCTTGCGCGGCAACCAGGCCCCGGCTCGCCGCCTCCCATTCCAGGCCGCCGTCATTCGAGATCCATACGCCGCCATCGTTCGCCAGAAAGACCCGATCGGCATCGGTCGGATCGAAGACGATGAATTGCTGGTCCTCATGGATGCTGGTGCCATAACCGCCGACCTTGCTCCATGTCGCGCCGCCGTCGTCGCTGCGATGGAGGTTTGTGCCGCCAGCGAACAGAATCATGTCGTTTTCCGGATGCACGCCGACAAGATTGCACCAGGCGATCATCGACGAGGCGCCATCGGGCATGTCCGACAGAAAGGTGAATCGCCGTCCGCCATCGTGGCTCGCATAGACTGCATCGCCCATCTTGACGGTCACGAAGCCCGATCCCCATTCGCCGTTGCGGCCGAGCGCGATTTTGGGCGCGTTGGCCGCTTCGCCGTCCGGAAGCCCGTTGGTCTCGCGATTGAGGAGGCGCCAGCGACGGCCGCCGTCTTCGGATCTGTAGACGCCCCGGCGATGCACCCCGGCAAGGACGAGGTTCGGGTTGTCGTGCGCGAAGACAACACTGGTCACCGGGCCGCGCGGCGCCGGCTCCACACCTTCGTCGTAGCCGATCGTGTGCCAGCTCAGCCCACCATCGTCGCTTCGGTGCAGTCCGCGGTTGCCGCCAACAAGAACGCGGTCAGCGTCCTCGGGATGAACGGCGACGGCCATGCACATCGTGCTCTCGATGCCGCCGCACAGATACCAATGCCGCGCCCCGTCGCTTGAGCGATAGACCCCGCCGCCCATGCCCGACGGGGTCTCCGGTCGGTCGCTGTTGCCGGTCCACTCCCCCGTCGCGGCATAGAGCACGTCCGGGGTGGACGGCGCGACCGCCAGGCCGCCAATGGCAAGCGAGCTTTCGTCGTGCATGGTTGGAAACCAATTCCGGCCGCCATCGGTGGTTTTCCATACGCCCCCGCCGGCCGCACCGGCATAGAGGATGCGCCCGCATTCGGGGTGGATTGCCAGGGCCTTGATGCGGCCGGTCACATTCGCGGGGCCGAGGCACTCCCATCGGCCGTGCGGAGCCGGCCATTCGTCGGGCAGCCGTGGATCGGGCACGGGAGCGATCATGCGGTTCGGCGCGCCCACAAGCTCGAGGAGATCAAGCTCGGGCAGCCGGCCGGCCAGCTCATCGAGATCACCCTCGTCGCAGCCGATGCCCTCCAGGAGCCTTGTCTGCGCAACCAAGTCGTGGCTGGTTGGGCCGAGCATTTCGAGAAACGTCGGGTCGTCCGCGATGGTTCGGACGAGCGACTGCCGCGACAGCGCCTTGAGCAACGGCGCGACGAGGGGCCTGCCCTTGAGCGCCGCAGCCTCCGCCCACGGTGCGAGCGCGTCCAAAAGGCGGAGCACCAGCAGCGTGCGCGGATCCCGCGGCAGACCGACGGCGGTATAGATGCCGGGCCTTGTGATCTGGGCGAACACATAAGGCTCTGTTTCGGTCCCCGTTTCGGTTCCTGTTTCGTTGTAGCCCGATGCCGGAACGAGCCGAAACCGCTCCGCGCTACGGTCCCAGCGCGCGGCGGCGATCGTCCCTGAGAAGAGATGACGGGTGTAATTCTTCGGCAGCGCGAAGCGAAGGCGGGCGAACCCGAAGGGGGCCGGCGATGAAATCTTGACGCACCGGCCTGCCAGGCCCCAGGACGCCAAAGCCTTGCGGGGCCGCCGGGCGCGCACGATCGTGAGGCTATCCTCCGGATCGAGCGAAACGACTTCGATGCCTTCGGGCGGCAGCGAACCTCCGGGATCATACTCGCGCCGTGCCCACCGACCTTCCTTGCGCTGTGCCCGTCGGAGCGTACGCAGCTGATCGGACAACGCGTCCAGATCGTCGACGCCCAGCAGGTCCCTGAGAGATTTGGCGCGGTCCTCCAAATCTCCTCGGTCGTCGGGCAGGTCGAGCCGAGGGGATGACGGTCCCGGGCCACGGGCTGCCGAGGCATCCCTCGTGATCGACGGCCGTCGACGGCGTGAGCGCTTGCGGTTCATTGCGGAGGGGTGGTGGCACCGATTCGCGATCGCTACAGACTATCACCGCCGCGCCGATTGTCCTCAGCGATGTCCGGTGCATGCAAAAAAGTGCCCAGGAGATCCGCTTGCGTGTCACGACCTGTGCGCATCCAACCCAAGACCTGGCATTTGCGGCCTTCTTCGGGGGCATATTCAATGTGATCAATTCGCTTTGATTATCAAAAAGGCTCACTTTGCACCATGTCCGCTTCTGGCTACACGCGGACATGAGGGACGCCGCAATCCACGCCCGCTTTCGTATGTAAAGCGGTCCCCGCCGACGATCCATTGCTACCTCCGACTTGCGTCGGCTGCGAAAGAACACTCTGCTCTAATCCATCGCCTGGGCAAGCAGTTCGAAGGAGCGCACCCGCGCTTGGTGGTCCCAGATCGCCGCTGCAACCATAAGCTCGTCGGCGCCGGTGGCCTCGATCAGCGGTGCCAGCTTGGCCTTGATCGTCGTCGTCGAGCCGTAGAACGAGCAGGCCAGCATCGACGACACCTGGGCCTTCTCCATCGGCGACCAGACGCTCGCGATGTCGTCAACGGGCGGCGGCAGCCGGCCGCGGGTGCCGCGCACCATGCGGGTGAACTGCTGCTGCGGCGTGGTGAACAGCCGTCTCGCCTCGTCCTCGGTGTCGGCGACGATGGCGTTGCAGCCGACCATCACGTATGGCTTGGCCAGTTGCGTCGACGGTTCGAACCGCTCGCGGTAAAGCGACACCGCCTGCATCAGCGCCTGCGGCGCGAAGTGCGAGGCGAAGGCATAAGGCAGGCCGAGCATGGCGGCGAGCTGGGCGCCATACAGGCTGGAGCCCAGAATCCACAGCGGCACGTTGGTATCCTCGCCGGGAATCGCGTGGATCGCTTGGTTCTCCTGCGGCGGGCCGAGCAGGGCTCGCAGTTCGACCACGTCCTGCGGGAAATATTCCGCCGACTTCTGGCCGCGCCGCAGCGCCAGCAGTGTGCGCTGGTCGGTGCCCGGCGCCCGGCCCAGGCCAAGGTCGATGCGGCCAGGAAAGAGCGTCGCCAGCGTGCCGAACTGCTCGGCGATCACCATCGGCGAGTGGTTCGGCAGCATGATGCCGCCGGCCCCGATGCGGATCGTCTTGGTGCCGCCGGCGACGTGGCAGATGCACACCGCGGTGGCGGCGCTGGCGATGCCGGCGAGATTGTGGTGTTCGGCCAGCCAGAAGCGGGCAAAGCCGGCGGCCTCGGCGTGCCGTGCCAGGTCGAGCGAGTTGGCGAGCGCGTCGGCCGGGGTGAAGCCTTCGCCGATGTATGCGAGGTCGAGTACGGAGAGCGGTACCATGGCGCTACTTTAGCGCGGACCCGTTGGGTTCTGCGGACTCTTTCCCCAGTGCTTCGGCGGCAGTGTCTGGCGGACGATTTGAGGCGCGTCTCATTGGATTCTGAATCCATTCGGTGCGGCCGGATGCGTGTATCCGAGATCGATGGCCCGGGCTGGCGTTGCCTTTATAGGGAGGTGTTTTTTCTGGGCCGGTACTTGGCGAGGCCAATTTGGGACCCAATCGGCGACGGACGGCGTTCTACGGTGGAGCAGCCATGGCTGATGCCTGTGATTTTGAAGTGCTTTGCAGTGGTTCTCGCCCGTCGTCGGTTTCGCGAGGTATTGTTGGTCGCCAAGGTGCAGACGCTACTCAATCGCTCCGGAGGGTCAAATAGGTCAGTGAACGGATCGTCAGACTGGATTGTCTATATTTTGAAGTGCGCCGATCAAACGCTCTACACCGGGATCACGAGCGACATTGATCGCCGCATCATTGAACACGAAAACGGTACGGGTGCGAAATACACCAGAGGTCGAGCGCCATTTACGCTGCTTTATACGGAAACACATGCCTCAAGAAGTCAGGCTCTAAAGCGTGAGGCAGAGATCAAGTCGCTTGATAGAGCGATGAAGCTGCAGCTTATGTCATCCGGCAATTCGGAGTGATCCAATATCTCATGATGTCCGCATTCGGAGCTAAAGCGGACATCGCCGGCGCCGAGGTCGATGTCCGCTTATGACCCATTGCGGGCATACACTATTTGCATGTTTGCTATTGACATTCGTAAATTAGAATCATTCTAATATAAGAATGGAATCACCTTTTGGAGGTTTGATCGTGTTTGTCCACTGAACACGTCAATTCACCCAGGCAGAACAGGAGAACACCGTGGACGAAAAAGTAGCAGGCAAGTGCCCAGTGATGCACGGCGCAGTCACGGAGACCGGCACATCGGTCATGGACTGGTGGCCGAAAGCCCTGAACCTCGACATCCTTCATCAGCACGATACGAAGACCGACCCCATGGGCGAGGGCTTCGACTATCGTGAAGAAGTCAAAACGCTCGACTTCGAGGCCCTCAAGAAGGATCTCCATGCCCTCATGACCGACAGCCAGGACTGGTGGCCTGCCGATTGGGGCCATTACGGCGGACTGATGATCCGCATGGCCTGGCACGCAGCCGGGTCCTATCGTCTCGCCGACGGGCGCGGCGGCGGCGGTACGGGCAACCAGCGTTTCGCGCCGCTCAACTCCTGGCCCGACAACGTCAGCCTCGACAAGGCGCGCCGCCTGCTGTGGCCGATCAAGAAGAAGTACGGCAACAAGATCAGCTGGGCCGACCTCATCAT
>CAZBRE010000128.1:2764-13238 GCA_964494065.1 uncultured Alphaproteobacteria bacterium | reverse complement strand
ATGGTGGGCGCGGCTGGGATTGAACCAGCGACCCCCGCCGTGTGAAGACGGTGCTCTCCCGCTGAGCTACGCGCCCCGAGACCCAGATATGTGTGGGTGAAGGGTGGGCGACGATATAGCGCGGCCCGAAGTGAAGTCAACCAAACCGCTCTTTATACCGATGGGCCGAACGTGGCCCATCGTAGTTCCCTCAGGCGCCAGGCGCGGGCGTCCGCCCGCTTGGCTTCCCTCGCATTGGCTCGGACGCGCTCCTGAGCTTGTCGAAGGGCGCGCGTATCGGAAGGCGACAAGCTGAGCTTTTCACCTTCCGAAGCCGCTTGCTCCAGGAACCCACGATTCCGCCGCAAACCGTCGCAAAGTTATGAAATAATTCGTGACTTGGTGCTATTCGGGACCCTGTGGCATGGTCCGCGCGCGGCCGCCCAGGCTCCCTGATCGTTGTTCCGACCTGACTCTGGACCCCATGGAACTCGCAGCCCTCATCCTCGCCGCCGGCAAGGGCACCCGTATGAAGTCGGCCCTGCCGAAGGTCCTGCACCCGATCGCCGGGCGCTCGATGGTGGGCCATGTCCTGGATACGGTCTCCAGCCTCGATCCGGCCCAGGTCGCCGTCGTGATCGGCCCCGATATGGAGATGGTGGCGGAGGCCGTGGCGCCGGCCGCAGCGGTCGTCCAGCCCAAGCAGCTTGGGACCGCCGATGCCGTCAAGGCTGCGCGGGACGTGTTGCCAGGCGGCACAGGTGCAAATGGGGGCACCGTCCTGGTCCTCTATGGCGACACGCCGTTCATCGGCCGCGAGACGCTGGAGAAGATGGTCGCCGCACGGCAGGCGTCGTCCGACACCGCCGTCGTCGTGCTCGGCTTCCGGCCGCCCGATCCCGGCGCCTATGGGCGACTGGTCCTGGGCGCCAACGGCGAACTGGAGGCGATCGTCGAGGCGCGCGATGCGAGCCCCGAGCAGCTCGGCATCGATCTCTGCAATTCCGGCGTGATGGCGATCGACCGGGCGCGGCTCTGGGCGCTCATCGACGCCGTCGGCAACGACAACGCCAAGGGCGAATACTACCTCACCGACATCGTCGCGATCGCCCGGGGGCAGGGGCTCGCCTGCGCCTATATCGAGGCCGATGCGGAGGAGCTGTCGGGCGTCAATTCGCGCGCCGAGCTCGCGGTCGCCGAGGCGATCATGCAGCAGCGCCTGCGCGCCGCCGCGATGGCGAATGGCGCGACGCTCACCGATCCGACGACGGTCTGGTTCAGCCACGATACGCAGATCGGCCAGGACGTGACGATCGGCCCGAATGTATTCTTCGGCCCCGGCGTGTCCGTGGCCGACGGTGCGGAGATCCGCGCCTTCTGCCATCTGGAGGGCGCGCGCGTCGGCGAGAACGTCACCATCGGGCCTTTCGCGCGGCTGCGGCCCGGGGCGGTGGTCCAGAAGGGCGCGCGGGTCGGCAACTTCGTCGAGGTCAAGAACGCGACCCTCGAGGAGGGCGCCAAGGTCAACCACCTCACGTATATAGGCGATGCGCGGGTCGGCAAGGCGGCGAATGTCGGCGCCGGCACCATCACCTGCAACTACGACGGTTTTCTCAAGTACCATACCGATATTGGCGCCGGCGCCTTCATCGGCTCGAACACGGCGCTGGTGGCCCCGGTGAAGATCGGCGACGGCGCCATCGTCGGCGCAGGCTCGACCATCGGCCGCGACGTCGAGGCGGACGCACTGGCGGTCGAGCGCGCGGAGTCCAAGACGACGCCGGGCTGGGCGAAGATGTTCCGCGAGAAGAAGTCGGCGGAGAAGGCGGCGAAAGCGAAGAAGAAGTAACGGGCGCGGCGGATCGAACGGCGGAGGCTGGACGGACATATGTGCGGGATCATCGGCATTCTGGGAAAGGGCGAGGTTGCCCCCCTTCTGCTCGACGGGCTCAAGCGGCTCGAATACCGCGGCTATGACAGCGCCGGCATCGCCACGCTCCACAAGGGCTGGATCAAGCGGCGGCGCGCCAAGGGCAAGCTGGTCAATCTCGAAGAGAAGCTGAACGAGCGGCCGATCGAGGGCATCGTCGGCATCGGCCACACCCGCTGGGCGACCCACGGCGTGCCCAGCGAGGAGAACGCGCATCCGCACGCGACCGACGAGGTGGCGGTCGTCCATAACGGCATCATCGAAAACTTCCAGGAGCTGCGCGACGAGCTTCAGGCTGACGGCGTGACCTTCGAGACCGACACCGACACCGAAGTCGTCGTCCATATGCTGACCCGCGCGATCAAGGCCGGCAAGACGCCGCAGGAAGCGATGGCCGAAGCGATGGAGCGCCTCGAAGGCGCCTTTGCCCTCGCCATCGTCTTTTCCGGCGACGAGAAGCTGATGATCGGTGCGCGGCGCGGCTGCCCGCTCGCGGTCGGCTACGGCGACGGCGAGATGTATCTGGGCTCCGACGCCATGGCGCTCGCACCGCTGACGCGCCAGATCGCCTATCTGGAAGAGGGCGACTGGGTCGAGATCAACTACGAAGGCGCCATCGTCCGCGACGAAAACGGCGACATCGTCGAGCGCGAGATCCGCGAGACCGCGGCCTCGGGCGCCCTCGTCGGCAAGGGCAACTTCCGGCATTTCATGGAGAAGGAGATCCACGAGCAGCCGGCGGTGATCGGCGATACGCTCCACTCCTACTTCAATCCCGTCGAGCGCGCGGTTTATCTGCCGGAGCTGCCCTTCGATCTCGCCAAGATCCCGCGCATGACCGTGACCGCCTGCGGCACCGCCTTCTATGCCGGCCATGTCGGGCGCTACTGGCTCGAGCAGCTGGCGCGCATCCCGGTCGATATCGATGTGGCCTCGGAGATGCGCTACCGCGAGGCGCCGATGGAAAAGGGCGGGGCTACGATCCTGGTCTCGCAGTCGGGCGAGACCGCCGACACGATGGCCGCGCTCAAATATGCGCGCGAGACCGGCCAGCACGTGATCTCGGTGGTGAACGTGCCGGAAAGCTCGATCGCGCGGGCCTCCGACGTGGTGCTGGCGACGCATGCCGGCCCGGAGATCGGCGTCGCCTCGACCAAGGCGTTCACGACCCAGCTTACCGTGCTCGCCTGCCTCGCCATCGCGGCGGGCCGCGCGCGCGGCACCATCGATCAGGACCGCGAGGCCGCGCTCACCAAGGCGATCACCGAAGTGCCGGCGCGGGCCGCCGAGGTGCTCAATCACGACGAGCGCATTCGCGAGCTCGCGCATCAGGTCGCCGAGGCGCGCGACGTGCTCTATCTCGGCCGCGGTACCTCCTATCCGATCGCGCTCGAAGGCGCGCTGAAGCTCAAGGAGATCTCCTACATCCACGCCGAGGGCTACGCGGCGGGGGAGATGAAACACGGCCCCATCGCTTTGATCGACGAGTCGGTGCCGGTGATCGTGATCGCGCCGTCGGACGAGCTGTTCGAGAAGACCGCCTCCAACGTGCAGGAGGTGATTGCGCGGGGTGGCAAGGTGATCTTCCTCTCCGACAAGGCGGGCGTCGCCAAGATGACCACCCAGTCCAAGCCCTGGGCGACCATCGAGCTGCCCACGGTCGACCCGTTCGTTGCCCCGATCCTCTATGCGATCCCGATCCAGCTCCTCGCCTATCACACGGCGGTGGTGAAGGGCACGGATGTCGACCAGCCGCGCAACCTCGCCAAGAGTGTCACGGTGGAGTAGGGGCCGGGCGCCCGCGTTAGTCGCGCGTTAACCGTTCTTAGCGGGATATCCACGAATTCCGTTTATCTGAGGTGGGTGGCGCGACCCGACCGCTGGGCGCGGGTGCGCGAGACGTGGTCCGAGACGTGATTTCATGAGCAGAGCGGCAAAACGCCATCAGAAAAATGTGGCGCGCAAGGCCAACCTGAAGCGGCGGAGCGCGCCCGCGCGCGCGAACCGCCCGGCGCCCCGGGCCGCGCCCGCGGACTACCTGACCGAACTCACGAACCAGGGCCTGCAGCACCATCTGGCGGGCCGGCTGGAGCAGGCCGAGGCGATCTATCGCCAGGTGCTTCAGGCCAAGCCTGGCCACGCGGACGCCAACCACCTGTTGGGCGGCCTGGCGCAACAGCGCGGCGATCACGCGGCGGCCGCGGCGCTGATCGGTAAAGCGGTCGCCAAATCGCCGAAGCAGCCGGCCTACCGGAACACGCTCGGCAACACGCTCCAGGCGCTCGGCCGTCCGGACGAGGCCGTGGCCAGCTACCGCATGGCGATCGCGCTGAAGCCCGACTATGCCGACGCCCATTTCAACCTGGCCGGGGCGTTGAAGGCTTATGGCGAGGTGGCGGAGGCCGTCGCGAGCTATGAAGCGTGCGTGGCGCTCAACCCGCGCTTCGTTGAGGCCCACAACAACCTCGGCAATGCATATCGCAACCTGGGCCGGCTCGACGACGCGGTGGCCAGCTACACCCGCGCGCTCGGCGTCGACCCCAACTATCCCGAAGCCCACAGCAACCTCGGCGCCGTTTGCCAGCTCTTAGGTCGTCGCGAGGAAGCGTTGGCGCATTGTCGGCGGGCGATCGCGCTCAAGCCCGAGATCGACGCCTTCTGGAGCGCCTTCATCGCCTGCCTCGACGGGGCGGAGTTTGCGGCTGTCGATGAGGCGTTTTTCGACGATCTCCTGCGCCTGGTGGAGCGCCCCTCGGTGAAGACGAACGCGATCGCCGGGCCGATCATGAGCGCGCTTCGCCATCACCCGGATTTCGCCGCCATCCTAGCAAGCGTCGGGCCGGACGCCACGCATGAGACGTTGGATTTCGCTGATCTGTCCGAACGCCTCGGGGCGATCCCGCTGTTCCTCCGAATTATCGAGCAAAGCCACATCAACGACTTGGAGATCGAGCGCCTGCTTACGCTGCTGCGCCGTGCCATGCTCATCGGAGTTGAGGCGGACGAGGCACGCGTGGTCAGTGCGGGTACGCTCGCCTTTGCATCGGCGTTGGCGCTCCACTGTTTCACCAACGAATACGTCTTCTTTGAAAGCGCGGAGGAGGGTGCGGCGGTCGATCAGTTGGCGGAACGATTGGGGGTGCTGGCGGAGATGACGGGGACCGTCGCGCCGATCGGCGTCGCCGTGCTCGCGGCCTATCGCCCGCTTCATAACTTCCTCTGGACGGGCGCGCTGTTCGATCGTGACTGGCCGGAGCCGCTCCGCGCGGTGATGACGCGGCAGATCGTCGAGCCCATGGAAGAGCAAGCTCTGCAGGGCCAAATCGCGCAGCTCACGCCGATCGACGACGCGGTCTCGCAGGCCGTGCGCGCGCAATATGAAGCGAACCCTTATCCGCGTTGGGTGAAGGCGGATATCGAGCCGCAGCCGCGCAGTATCGAGGCGGTCATGCGCGGCTCACCGTTCCACTTCGATCTTGGTGACTACCAATCTGTCGAGCGGCCCGAGATCCTGGTTGCAGGTTGCGGGACCGGGCAGCACGCGCTGATTCCCGCCACCAAGTTCGCCAATGCGCATGTGCTGGCAATCGATCTCAGCCTCGCCAGCCTGAGTTATGGCGCGCGCAAGACCCGCGAGCTTGGGATCGACAACATCGAATTTGGTCAGGCGGATATTTCGCAGCTCGGCGCGCTCGACCGCAGCTTCGATCTGATCGAATGCTCGGGCGTACTCCACCATATGGGCGACCCGATGGAGGGTTGGCGCGTTCTGGTTGATCTGCTCAAGCCCGGTGGGTTCATGAAGATCGGGCTCTACAGTGAGACCGCGCGCGCGCCGGTGGTCGCGGCGCGCGCCATGATCGCAGAGAGGGGGTACCGCTCGACCCCCGCGGACATCCGCCGCTGCCGCGAGGACATCATCGCCACGGCCGGGAGTACAGAGTCGGTGTTGGCCCGGTTGGTCGAGTTCCGGGACTTCTACAGCCTGAGCGAATGCCGCGATCTCCTTTTTCATGTCCGGGAGCATCGCTTTACCTTGCCCCAGATCGAGGCGGCGCTTGACGAATTGAAGCTCGACTTCCTCGGTTTCGAGATGCGGGATCAGGGGGTGATGCGCGCATTCAGCGAAGCCCACCCGGAGGCCGACGACCGGCGCTCGCTCGCTGCCTGGCATCGGTTCGAAACCGAGCATCCGGGGACGTTCCGGGGCATGTATCAGTTCTGGTGCCGTAAGGCCTGAGCGGCCAGCCTGTCCTAGACGACCCGCACGATCCCCATCATTCCCGCGGCCTGGTGCTCCAGGACGTGGCAGTGGAACATCCAGTCGCCCGGATTGTCGGCGTAAAGCGCGACGCGCGCTTTGCCTTGCGCAGGCACCAGGACTGTATCGCGCCACGGGCGATGCGGCACGGCCTTGCCGTTCACCGAAAGCACCCGGAATGAGTGGCCGTGCAGATGCATCGGGTGCTCGAAGCGCGTGTCGTTGTCGAAGTCGAGCACGTGGCTGGTCCCGCGCTTCAATGTGAGCAGCGGCGGGACCTTCGTCTTCATCTCGACCATCGCCGCGCCGTTCATGAACCAGAAGGCGCGGGTGTTGCGGTTCTCGCGGAAGCGGCGGGCGAGCATGGCTGACATCGCGCCGCCCTCGAGCAGCACCCGGTGATAGGCCGCACCGTCGAGCTCGGGCTCGGTGAGCGGATTGGGCTTGAGCGCGACCGGCCATTTGGGCGGATCGGAGCGCAGCGCCGGCTCGTCCGTGTAGGCGAGATCGACCAGCCGATAGGCGGCGCGGCGGTAGTATGCGTCGATGACCCGGGTGCGGCTGCCCGGATCGCCCGTCATATCGAGGATCACATCCGCGCGCTGGGCCGGCGCGAGCACGACGATGTCATTTGCGGGCGCATGCGGGGTCACGGGATGGCCGTCAAGCGCGATGATCCGGGGCTTCAAGCCTTCGAAGCGCAGACCGAAGACGCGCGCGTTGGCGACGTTGACGAGACGAATTCGCAAACGCTCGCCGGCGCGCACGCCGACCGTCTCGCGCACCTTGCCGTTGAGCGTGGCGGTATTGCCGATGCGCCCGGCATGGGTGAGGTCGTGGGGGTGGGCGAAGTTGGCGGCGATCGCCGCTTGGCGGTCGAGGCGCCAGTCGTCGAGCACCCAGAGGAGATCGCGGTCGACCCGCGGCGGTGCCGGCTCCTCGACGATCAGCGCGCCGGCGAGGCCCCGGCCCACCTGAACGTTGCTGTTGAAATGCGGGTGGTACCAGAAGGTGCCGGCGTCTTCGAGCGGGATGTCATAGGTAAAAGCGGCGCCCGGCGCGATGGGCGACTGTGTCACGTAGGGCACGCCGTCCATGGCGTTCGGCACGCGGATCCCATGCCAATGCACCGTCGTCGGCTCGGCGAGCCGGTTGCGCACCGAGACCGTGAGACGGCTGCCCTGGCGTGCGCGGAGCAGCGGGCCGGGCACGCTGGCGTTGTAACTCCAGACCTCGGTATCCGGGTGCGGCGCGCCGACGAGGTTGAGACGGGCTTTGCCCGGCGTCAGCGTCACGTGCGATGCCACGGCGGCGCTCGATGCGTGGGGCGTCAGTCCGGTGACGGCTGCCGCGGCCGAGATTTCCAGGAAGCGTCTGCGCCCGATCTCGATCATGGAACGATCAGACGCCCGAAGCCGACACGGCGTCAAGACGGATGTGAGGGCTGTTGCGTTCCTTTGAAAGAAAGCCGGCGCTCAAAACAGCCTGCCGGGATATATTGACGTATGCCTTCGAATAAGGAACGCCGCTCGGTTCAACGAAATGGTGGCAGGAGGAGAAACGCAATGGCACTGAAATCGATTTATGGCGCCGCACTGGCGGCCGCGCTGCTCGCCGCGCCGCTGGCGCCGCAAACCGCAACCGCCGATGACGAAGTGATGCAGCAGAACGGCATCAGCTATGCCTGCACCGGCATCGGCGAATCGAAGGACGATCCGCGTTGGTCCGGCTTCGCGCTCAAGCTCGCCTACGCCGTGCAACCCGACGGTGCGTTGCTGTCGGACGTGACCGCGCGCATCCATGATGCGGCGGGGCGGCTTGTCCTCGACGTGCATTGCCCGGATTCGCCCTGGCTGATGGCGCAACTGCCGCCCGGCCGCTATTCGGTGACTGCCGTGGCACTCGGCAAGTACACACGGCAGGCGCGCTTCGCCATTTCCGGTGGCCGCCAGCGCTATGTCGTGATCCGCTTCCCGGCCGAAGCGGGCCGCATGCCGGCGCAATAGCGCATACGCCACCCGCCGCCGCCGCATTGCCTGATCCGGTTGCGCGCGGTATTTGGTCCTATGCCACCTGACCTCCAGATGCGGAGATGACAGCCATGAACCTCGCCGACACATCGCTTTTCCGCCAGCAATGCTACATTGACGGCGCCTGGGCCGATGCCGATGACGGCGGCACGCTCGACGTCACCAATCCGGCCGACGACAGCAAGCTCGGCACGGTACCGAAGATGGGCGCGGGCGAGACGGCGCGGGCGATCGCGGCGGCGAATGCGGCCTGGCCGGCCTGGCGGGCGAAGACAGGCAAGGAACGCGCGGCCATCCTGCGCCGCTGGTTCGAGCTGATGTTGGAGAACCAGGAAGATCTGGCGCAGCTGATGACGGCCGAGCAGGGCAAGCCGCTCGCCGAGTCGCGGGGCGAGGTCGTCTATGGCGGCAGCTTCGTGGAATGGTTCGCCGAGGAAGCCAAGCGCGTTTACGGCGACACCATCCCGCAGCACCAGTCCGACAAGCGCATCGTCGTGACCAAGGAGCCGATCGGCGTCTGCGCCTTCATCACGCCGTGGAACTTCCCCAACGCGATGATCACGCGCAAGGCCGGTCCGGCGCTCGCGGCAGGCTGCACGGTGGTCTGCAAGCCGGCGAGCGCCACGCCCTATTCGGCGCTGGCGCTGGCGGAGCTGGGCGAACGCGCCGGCATCCCCAAGGGCGTCTTCAATGTGGTCACGGGCTCGGCGTCGGGGATCGGCGGCGAGATGACCTCGAACAAGACCGTGCGCAAGCTTTCCTTCACCGGCTCGACCGAGATCGGCAAGGTGCTGATGGCGCAATGCGCACAGTCGGTGAAAAAGGTGAGCTTCGAGCTCGGCGGCAACGCGCCCTTCATCGTCTTCAACGATGCCGACATCGACGCCGCCGTCGATGGCGCCATCGCCTCCAAGTATCGCAATACCGGCCAGACCTGCGTCTGCGCCAACCGCTTGCTCGTCCAGGACGACGTCTACGAGGAGTTCTCCGCCAAGCTTTCCCAGGCCGTCTCGGGCCTCAAGGTCGGCAACGGCATGGATGACGGCGTGGCCCAGGGTCCGTTGATCGACATGGCCGCGGTGGAAAAGGTCGAGGAGCATATCGAGGACGCAACCTCCAAGGGCGCACGCGTCGTTGTCGGCGGCCAGCGTCACGACCTCGGCGGTACCTTCTTCCAGCCGACCGTGCTGGCCGACGTCACCACCGACATGAAGGTGGCGCGCGAGGAGACCTTCGGGCCGGTCGCCCCGCTCTTCCGCTTCAAGACCGATGATGAGGCGGTGGCGATGGCGAACGACACCGAGTTCGGCCTCGCCTCTTATTTCTATTCACGCGACATCGGGCGCATCTGGCGCGTCTCCGAAGGCCTCGAATACGGCATGGTCGGCATCAACACCGGCATCATCTCGACCGAGGTGGCGCCCTTCGGCGGCATGAAGGAGAGCGGCATCGGCCGCGAGGGCTCGAAATACGGCATCGACGAGTTCGTCGAGGTGAAATACCTCTGCATGGGCGGCATCGACGCCTGAGGGCGGGCCGGGTAGGCTGCGCCCGGAATGAGCGAGCGCGAAACCAACGAGAGCTATGACGGCATCGTCATCGGCGCCGGGCATCACGGGCTGATCCTCGGCACCTATCTGGCGCGGGCGGGGCTGAAGATCCTGCTTGTCGAGCGCCGCCTTCAGCATGGCGGCGGGCTCGCCACGGTCGAGGCGACGCTGCCGGGCTTCTATCACAACAGCCACTCGATCAATCACTTCCACATCACCGAGACGCCGTGGTTCAAGGACCTGTGCCTCGACGAGACGGTCGGCTACGTGACGCCGCGCTACGAGTTCGGCCAGCCGCATCCGGATGGCTCGGCGCTCGTCTTCAGCCGCGACCGCGAGGAGACGCTGAAGAGCATCGCCCGGTTCTCCAAGCACGACGCCGATCTGTTCCGCGAGTGGAACGCCAAGGCCGAGCGGATCACCCACGATATCTTTCTGCCCGAGCGTTTCTCCGAGCCGCTGCCGGCGGACGAACGGGCCGCGCTGCTCTCGCGCACGGCGGACGGCCGCGACTTCCTTGAGGTGACGCGGCACGAGCCCTTCAAGCTGGTCGACGAATGGTTCGAGCACGAATGGGTGAAGCTGCTCTTCCTCTTCAAGGTCTCGCTCTTCGGCACCTGGCTGACCGACACGACCGGCCAGACGAGCCCGATGGGCTCGCTCGTCCGCGCCTTCGATCTGGAGACCGGCTACCAGCTTTGCCGCGGCGGCAGCTACAACCTGG
>CAZBRE010000128.1:0-2664 GCA_964494065.1 uncultured Alphaproteobacteria bacterium | reverse complement strand
GCCTTCGATCTGGAGACCGGCTACCAGCTTTGCCGCGGCGGCAGCTACAACCTGGCGCGCGGCTTGATGGAACGCTTCATTGAGGCGGGCGGGCGCTTCCGCAACCAGACCCATGTTTCGCGCATCATCGTGGAAAACGGCCGCGCGACCGGCATCGAGACGGCGGAGGGCGAGACGATTCGCGCGGGACAGTTCGTCGCCAGCGCCATCGACGTGCACCAGACTTACGAAGATATGATCGGGCGCGAGCAGCTACCCGCCGGGTTCCTCGCGCGCCTTGATGGCCACGAATATACGCCCTGGACGCTCTTTGGTGTGCACTTCGCCTTGGAAAACTCGCCCGACTTCAGTGCCGCGGCCTTCGATCCCAACCTCAACCGCGCGCTCAAATGGAATGTCGGCGCGGAGTCGCTCGCCGATCTCATTGCCGCGCACGGCGACGTCAAAGCGGGACGGGTGCCCGAGATCGTGCAGTTCGGCTCGGGCGCGCTCAGCGCCAACGACCCGGCGCAGGCGCCGGCGGGCAAGCACACGACCTATGCCTGGCACGTGATGCCGCTTGAGCCCGATCTGGGGGACAAATCCTTCGACGACTTCGAGGCCGAATTCACCGAACGGATCATCGAGCGCTTCGCCAAATTCGCGCCCAACATGACCCGCGGCAACATCCTCAAGACCTACACCTACACGGCGCGCACCTATGGGGCGGAGCTGATCAACATGCGCTCGGGCGACATCTTCATGGGCGCGTTCTCGGCCGACCAGGTGATGGACAAGCACTTCGGCTATCGCGGTCCGGTTGCCGGTCTCTATAACGTGGGCTCGGCCTGTCATCCGGGCGGGGCGATCTCCGGCGGCGCGGGGTATATTTCGGCTGGCGTGATCGCGCGCGATCTCGATATCGAGCCATGGTGGACGCCGGTCGATGCGCGGCGCGCGCTCGAAGGACTGAAGGATTGGGCAGGCGGCTAGAGAAAGCGGGAGTCCGGGGGCATGAACGATTTCTCCAATGGCAGCCTTGATGGCCGCGTCGTCGTCATCACCGGCGCCGGACAGGGTATCGGCCGCGCGACAGCGAAGGCCATGGCGGCGGCGGGTGCGCTGCCGGTGATCGCGGAGATCGACGACGATAAGGGCCAGTCGGTTGCACGCGAGATCGGCAACCGGGCCATGGCAGTGCGGACCGACGTCAGCGACCCGGCCTCGCTCGCGGCTATGGTCAAGTCGGTGCTCGACGCGCACGGTAAGGTCGACGTGCTGATCAACAACGCCGCGATTTTCTCCACCCTCGATATGCGGCCCTTCTGGGAGATCCCGCTGGAGGAATGGGACGCCGTGCTGCGCGTCAACATCACCGGCTGTTTCCTCGCCGCCCGCGCCGTTGTTGAGACGATGCGCGCGGCCAAGTTCGGGCGCATCATCAACTTCTCCTCCGCCGCGGTGACGATGGGCCGGCCGAACTACACCCACTACACGACCTCCAAGGCGGCGCTGATCGGCATGACGCGCTCGATGGCGCGCGAGCTGGGGCCCGACGGGATTACCGTCAATGCGATCATGCCCGGCGCCACCTTCACCGAGATCGAGCGCGCTACGGTGACGCCCGAGCAGAAGGAAGCGATCCTGCGCGGCCAGAGCATTCCCCGGCCGGAGACGCCCGAGGACCTGCTGGGCACGCTCATGTTCCTTTCCTCCGACGCCAGCGCCTTCATGACCGGTCAATGCCTCACCGTCGATGGCGGGCTCTCGTACGATTAACCACCGCAGGTTAAGGGGCTGGACGCGGGCTCAGAACCGCCTTAAGTGATTCGGAGGCACTGATCCAAGCCCAGACTCTGATCCAGGCAAGGCGGGAGGCCCCGGTCCCATGCCCCAGACGTCCAAGAAATTCGCCGAAGTCGACCCGGTCTGGTCGCGCATCCGCGAGGAGGCGATCGATCTGGTGAAAAGCGAGCCGCTGCTCGCGAGCTTCGTCCACGCCACGGTGCTGAACCACGAGCGCTTCGAGCAGGCGCTCGCCTATCACCTCGCCCAGAAGCTGGGCAGCGTGGAGGTGCCGGCGATCCTGCTGCGCGAGGTCTTCGACAAATGTTTTGCCGACGCACCGGACGTGGGCGCCTCGGCGCGCGCCGATATCGTCGCGGTGCACGACCGCGATCCGGCCTGCCGCAGCTATCTCCAGCCGCTCTTATTCTTCAAGGGCTTCCTCTCGGTGCAGGCGCAGCGGGTGGCCAACTGGCTGTGGCTCAACAAGCGCTGGGAGATGGCGCTCTTCCTGCAGAGCCGGGTCTCCGAGCTTTTCGGCGTCGACGCCCATCCGGCCGCGCGCATCGGCCGCGGCATCATGATCGACCATGCGACCGGCGTGGTGATCGGCGAGACCGCCGTGATCGAGGACGACGTCTCGCTGCTGCACGGCGTCACGCTCGGCGGCACCGGCAAGGCCGAGGGCGACCGCCATCCGAAAGTCCGCCGCGGCGTTCTGCTGGGTGCGGGCGCGAAGGTCCTGGGCAATGTCGAGATCGGCGAATGCTCCAAGGTCGCGGCCGGCAGCGTGGTCACGAAAGACGTGCCGCCGCGCACGACGGTGGCCGGCGTACCGGCGAAAGTGATCGGCGAGACCGATTGCTCCGACCAGCCTTCGCGCGTGATGGACCAGGCGCT
>CAZBRE010000127.1:10685-13384 GCA_964494065.1 uncultured Alphaproteobacteria bacterium | reverse complement strand
GCCAGATCTGGTGGTTCCCTCGGCAGAGCAACATCCGGTGGAGAGCCTTCCCGAAGAGACCTTGGTGTTTCTGCTGGGCAGCCGTTACTGCGAGACCGACCGGCTGTCGGAGGTAGCGTGGTCTCTGTTCGGTCAAGCGCCGACAGGATGGACACGTGTCCAAGCGATTTGCGATTTTGTCCACAACCATATCGCCTTCGGCTACCAGCACGCCCGCTCGACCATGAGCGCCTGGGAGGTTTTCAACGAGGGGCGCGGCGTCTGTCGTGATTATGCGCACCTCGCCATTGCATTCTGCCGCTGCCTGAACCTTCCGGCACGGTACTGCACCGGCTATTTGGGCGACATTGGCGTGCCGCCCGCGGCGGAGCCCATGGATTTCTCTGCATGGTTCGAGGTCTATCTCGGCGGGGCCTGGTACACCTTCGACGCCCGTAACAACATACCGCGCATCGGCCGCGTGTTGATCGCACGCGGTCGCGACGCAGCCGATGTCCCGATCAGCAATACCTTCGGCCCTAATACGCTGAAGAGCTTCAAGGTCTGGTCGTACGAGGTCAGCGGCGACGGACGATGATGAGACACGGCACTGCCGTGATACGCGCATCACCGCATGATAGTGAAAAGACGAAGCGCGGCCGGCGCATCGCCTGCAAAGAAACCCAATGACAGCTAATCCATGTTGGCGTCGCCGCAGGCCGCGGCTGTCACATTACATGCGGAACGATTTTTCCATGGGTAATCCACAGTTTCTTTTCGAGCGACCTCGTTCCCAGGCTCACATGCCCACGGAAATGCGCTCGGCAATCAACAACAGGAGTTACTTATGGTCCTTTCCAAAATCGGTCTCGCCCTGCTAGGCGGCGCGGGTGTCATCGCGGCCAGCGGCTGCGCCTATGACGATGGGCCGAGATATAGCCAACGCTCCCACGCGGCGCAGGTTCGCCCGGCCCCGCAGGCGTACACTCACTATCGTCAGCGCGATACCGCCTACTACGGTCGCGTCTATCTGAACGCAAACGGCCAGGCGCTCTATGTTCGCCAGCGCGATGGCATGAACCAGTCCAGCTGCTATGGCAATTGCGCCCGCGAATGGCCGCCCTATCTTGCCTATGGCAATGCCAGGCCGCACGGCCAATGGTCCATAGTCAACCGCCGCGACGGAACACGGCAGTGGGCCTATGCGGGCCATCCGACCTACATGTGGTCCGGCGACCGGGAGCAGGGCCAAATCAGCGGCCACCGCCGCGACGGCACATGGTCGGTGCTGCGGGCCCCACAGAATTAGGCGAGGGGTCGATTGGCCGCGGTTCGGCTTGGACTGCGGCCACGCATGCATGACACGGCGCAACGGCGCAGTCGTAAGGCGGATCGCGCTTTCTTTCAGATCGGCTGGGCTGCGGTGGCTCAATAGGGAGCAAGGACATGCAAAGATTGTGGCTCGCAGCGGGATCTCTGCTGCTGGCATTTAGCGGATCTGAGACCGCCTGGGCTCAAGCGATGCGGGACGGATATGGCTCACACATGTGGGGCGGTAGCGGGTTTGGCTGGTTTTCCGGGCCGATCACGCTGATCGTCGTCATAGGTGTGGCCGTGGCCGTGGTTGTCCTACTCGTCCGTTGGCGCGGTGGGATGGGTCATGCGTCGTCGCAGGTGGCTCAAGGTGTCGCGGGCAAGTCACCGCTCGATATCCTAAAAGAGCGGTATGCACGCGGCGACATAGACAAAGATGAGTTCGACGAGCGGCGCAAGGTTTTGGGCGATTAGCCCACGGGCGGTCATCCGCGGGCCATTCGCTTCGGTATCGAAGTGCGACGAGACAACGAGGCAAGGCAAATGAGTTACTATTTTTCAAAGACGCTTTCTGTCCCCTTCGAGGCGGCGATTGAGAAGGTGACGGCAGCGCTTGCATCGAAGGGCTTCGGGGTACTGACGACGATCGATGTAAAAGCCACGCTGAAAAAGAAGCTTGACGTCGATTTCCAACCGTACACGATCCTCGGCGCCTGTAATCCGGACTTCGCCTACCAAGCGCTTCAGATAGAAAATAGGATCGGCACCATGCTGCCTTGTAACGTCATTGTGCAGCAGAACGCAGATGGGACGGTCGAGGTCTCCTCCGTCGATCCGATTGCCTCGATGCAGGCTGTCGAGAATCCGGAGCTCGGTGCCATCGCCAGCGAGGTCCGGGCACAGCTGAAAAAGATGGTGGACGGGCTCGAATAGGCGGCGCCCAGCGCGAACCGGCCGGAAAGGCGATACGGCTCCTACCACCGGTATCGCGGTGGGCCATATTCTCGTAATTGATGAAGTGCCGCCAATGTCTGCTTTTGGCTATCACCGGACAATCTAGATGCCGATCGACATGTCCGCTTTCCGCCGCAAAGCGGACATCGGTGGCGCGGCGGAAGATGTCTTCATATGACCCATAGGGGACATTGGGCATGCGAAAGCGGAGGCTCCCGAATCCGTCATCCTTTTGGACAACAGACCTTCGATGCACTAACGATGCGGACAACTCGGCAGGGCTGATCATGAGATCGGCCATCATTCATAAAGGAAGCCGTGATGCGGGCACCAGGCTGGCTAACCAATGCAGCCTATTTTCTTGCGCTTCTCCTGCCCGGCCTCATCGCCGGAGCGACATTCGGGATCTGGCAAGGGTACGATCCCCGCGGGCTCGACGCGGCGGCATTCGT